>CALRMP020000010.1:0-53089 GCA_943369205.1 Gulosibacter massiliensis
GGGGCGGGAGGGGCTTACGCCCCTCCCGCCGATTCGCAGAGCAGCTACTGAGGTCGTGAAGACCGAGCCGGCGCGACGCTACCTCACCCCTTGCGTCGACCCTTCGCCGGCGCTGCCGCCGCCTCCTCGGCTTCGAGACTGATGACGCCGTAGTTCCAGCCGGTGCGCCGATAGACCACGCTGGGTCGATCGGTCTCGGCATCGACGAAGAGGTAGAAGTCGTGCCCGACTAGTTCCATATGGTCGACAGCCTCATCAATCGTCATCGAGGTCGACGGAAACACTTTCTGTCGAATCACCACGGGCGAGTACTGCTCGTCGTCGGGCGCGGGCGCCTCGGTCGTCGGCAGGTCGATCGCCCCCGTCGCGACTTTCTCGAGCACTTCCGCCGATGCGGGCGTGATGCTCACGCCACTGAAGGCGTCGGCCGATGCTTCGTGCAGTGAGACGGGCCGGTGTTTGCCGCGGTGCACCTTCTTGCGGTCTTTCGCGCGGCGCAATCGCTCGAGCAGTTTGTCAATCGCCAAGTCGAACGCGACATACTTATCGCTGCCCGACGATTCGGCCCGAATAACCGGGCCCGGCCCGACGAGGGTCATCTCAACGCGATCGTCGCCCGGGCGGCCGTTCTTCTCGTGATGCCGCGAGACCTTGATCTCGAGCACGAGAGCGCGGTCGGCGAGGTGCTCGACCTTCTCCGCTTTTTCGGTGGCGTAATCGCGAAACCGGTCGGTGATTCCGATGTTGCGACCGGTGAGAGTGATGTCCACGTCGACCTCCTGAGCCGTCAGCGTGTCGCCTGTCGGTCAGGCGAATAGTCACGCCTCCTTTCCCTCACGCTAGTCCCCCGCAGGGTGGTTGTCACCGGGACCTTCGTCATGATCAGCCATGAATCTCCAGGGGATGCTCGAGACACCCATTCGACGAGGCGTCGCAGCAATGGCGGCGCAGCCCGCAACCTCGGCTCCGGCCGCGATGAGCGCGAGTGCCGCGGCCCGCAGGGTTGCCCCGCTCGTGACGACGTCGTCGACGAGCACCACGCGGCGCCCGCGCACGCGCGGGCTCACGTGCCAGCGGGAGGCGTCGGCTGCCTGCCGCTCGGCGAGCGTGAGCGACTTCTGCGCGGCCCCCGTGCGCGATGCGCGCCGCGCCCGCAGTGCCGGGGTAGTGGCGAGCCCGGCCCGTCGTGCGACGAGCGCGACGGGCTCAAACCCGCGCCGGCCGGCCGCCGCCCATGAGCCGGGAAGGGGCACGAGGAGCTCGGCACCCGTGCCGCGCCACACTCGCTCGACAGCGCCCGCGAGCGCCGGTGCGAGGGCGCGCGCAAGCTCGGTTCGCGCCTCTTCTTTGAACGCCAACACGACCCGACGCGCCACGCCGTCGTAGGGCAGAGCGGCAACCACGGGCAGGTCGTGCGCCGACAACAGCAGACGCGGCGCGGCCGGCGGTGCGAGGTCGAGAGTTCCGAGCAGGGGCCGCGGTTGCAGCTGCGGCGCGCACGACGAGCACAGGGCGCGATCGTGAGCTCCGCATCCCGCGCAATCGACCGGCGCAATGAGCGCCCACGCGTCGGCGAGCGCGCGGTGCAACCCGGCACGGAGCGAGTCGGTGCGGTTGCTGACGGTGTGGTTCACGCCCGCAAGAGTGCCCGACGGCGCCACAGCGCGGCGGGGCACCCCGTGGCTGGTGGAGAACCGCTACTGCTGCGTGCCGAGGAAGATGGCGCGCAAACCCGTGTTCTGCCATCCCGACCCGCGCGGCTCGAACACGATGCCGTCCGAGCCGAGCACGCGGATTCCTTCGACGCCGCCGTTGCCGCCCACAATCTGCGTCGCCTCAGGAGGGAGCCCCAGCGGGCGACTGCGGCCCCCGATCTCGTGCAACTCAACCAACCGCTGCTCGTCGTTCACGGCGCCCGAAGCCGTGAGAGACGCGACGCGCACCTCGTCGACCCAGGCCGCGTCGATCGGGCGCTCGCCATTAAGCGGGAGGTCACGGAACTCGCCCAAACGAATCGGAACGCTCGAGCCCTCATCGCGAATGACCGCGGAGTACACAAGCCGGGGGCCGGCGACTCCGTCGAGCAAGATGAGCACGCGAGCGCCATCACGCGAGACGTCGAGCGAGACAATGCGCGCTTCGTCGGGCAGCGCCGCGTCGACAACGTGAATGGTGCCGTCGAGCTCGGTGGCGTGAATGTCGCCGCCGCGGGCCGGAACACTCCATACGAACGTGTAACCGTCGACGCTCGGGTCGATGAGACCCGCGCGGTTGTCGAGCAGCACCGAGGGGGCATCCCCCGTGCTCACCGCCCACACGCCATCGTCGGCGAGCACCGTCGCGAGGGTGGGCGTCGACGCCAGAGTCACGGCAGTCGCGCCGAGCTCGAGCACGCGGTCACTCAACGTACCGATCGGCTCGATGCCATCGCGCGCGGCGAAGCCAAACTCTCCCTCGTCAGAGAGCGCGAGCACGCGCGGGTCGACCTGAGGCACGATGTCGGGCGAGCCGGAGGTCCAGTCAGGAATCGCCACGGCGTTGCCGTCGACCGTGATCTCAACACCCACGAAACCGCTGACTCCGCGCAGGCTCGCCGCGATCTGCAGTCGAAGCCGCTGACGTTCGCGATCGCCCAGCGCGAGCACTTCGTTGGTCAGATCGACCTGGGCGACGCCGGCCGAGATCGTGACAGGTGCGAGAGCGAGCTGCGTGCCCTCGGGAATCGCCGAGACGGTCGCGCCCTGACCGAGCCACGTGCTCGGCGGCTCGAGCACGGCGCGCACGATGCGCGTCGCGACTTCGGCGCGCGTCGGAAACCAGCGCAGATCGGGCACGAGGTTGCGGAAGGCGGCGTCCCAATAGAACAGCGTGTGCTGGCTGAAGACGCTCGGGAACGCCTGCTGGGAGATCAGGATGCCGTCGCCCAGCTCGGCGATGCGCCACTCTCCCCCCTCTTGTACGAAGCGGAATTCGGGCAGAGTCTGCGAGGTCGCGACATCGGCGACCGCATAGCGACCGACCGCATCGACCGAGGCCGTAATCGGAACGCTGTAGCTGAGCGTCTCGTCGTCGACGCGCTCGACGAATCCTTCGCGGCTGCGCACGAGAGTGATCGCGTAAGGGTTCCAGACGTCGGCGATGTCATCGGCGAGGTACGACCGGGCGATGCGGTAGTTGTTTTGCGATGCCGTCGTCGCCGCGAAGAAGCCCGCGAGCAACTCTTCTTGGGTCGCCCCCTCGCTCGGGCCCGAGGGCAAGAAGTCGAGGGCAACGTTGACGCCCGTGTCGACCTCGCCGCCGGCTTCAACGTCGCCCGAGAACGGCACGGAGACGCACGCCGTGAGCAGAACGGCCGGTAGCACGGCAAGGGAGACGAATCGCCGTCGGGCACGACGAGAGAGCTCACTCATTGCGATCCCCCTCCGTCGTGGCCTCAATATGGGCGTCAATCGACTCGTGCGGCGGCAGCTCGAGCGGCGAATGCTCGACAGTGTCGCCGCGCTCGCGCGGAAGCGTCACTCTAAAGCACGTGCCTTCACCCGGCACGGACCAGACGTCGATGTGGCCGCCGTGCAATTGAGCATCTTCCGTGGCGATCGCGAGGCCGAGCCCGGTGCCCCCCGTGCTGCGCTGCCGGCTCGGGTCGGCGCGCCAGAACCGGTCGAAGACGCGCTCCAGTTGAGCGGAGTCCATGCCGACCCCGTAGTCGCGCACGGCGATCGCGACGGCGTTCATATCGCTGTCGACGTAGACGACAATCGGGCGGCCTTCGCCGTGATCGAGGGCGTTGCCGAGCAGGTTCTGCAAGATGCGACGGATCCTTCGAGCATCCACGTCGGCCTCGAAGTAGCCGCCGGGGGCGACGAGACGCAACTCACTGCCCTTTTCGTCGGCGAGCGGGCGAATCGCTTCGAGTGACTCTTCGACGAGTCGCACGAGGTTGGTCGGCTCGGTGTCGATCTCGACAGCACCCGCGTCATAGCGGCTCATCTCGAGCAGGTCGCCGAGCATCGACTCGAAGCGACCAACTTGAGCGTGCAGTAGCTCGGCGGTGCGCGCTGTCGCGGGTGCGAACTGTTCGCGTTGCTCGTAGAGCACGTCGCCGGCGAGCCGAATGGTCGTGAGCGGTGTGCGCAGCTCGTGGCTCACGTCACTCACGAAGCGCTGTTGCACACGCGAAAGCGAGGCCAGCTGCGTGATCTGGCGCTGCAGGCTGTCGGCCATGCGGTTGAACGAGCGCGCGAGAGTGGCAATGACGTCTTCGCCCTTCTCGGGGATGCGCTGGTCAAGCTCGCCCGCGGCGAGCTTCTCGGCGGTATCGGCGGCGAGTCGAACGGGCTCGATCGTGAGGCGCGTGACGAGAAAGGTCACCAGACCAATCGTGGCCACGAGCAGGAGCGAGCCGATGAGCAGGGTCTGCTGCACGAAGTCGAGCGTCTGCTGCACGTCGCGGACGTTGTAGACGAGGTAGAGCTCGTACTGGCCGGCGGTCGGCACTTCGAAGACACTGCCGACCACCAGCCCCGGGTCGACTCCCGTGTCGGTCTGCAGGGCGACTGCTTGCGTGTAGAGCAAGCCATCGTCTTGCGCGACGAGCTCGCGCATCTCGTCACTGACGACGGTGAGATCGAAGCCGAACGTGCTGCGCGGGGTCATGGTGACGGCGGTCGATTGACCGGGCGTGCGCAGAATCGCGAACTGGGTGCCGCCCGGGTTCGAGGTCGACGACTGAATCGCACTCTGAGCGGTCTCGTTAGCGGCTTCGACGTCGATCGTGCCGTTCTGCGTCACCGAACTGTCGAAGAGCTGCTGGGCACTCACGGTGGCTTGGCGCGCCTCGGCGATCACCTGATCTTTGCGTGCGTCGTAGAGGTTCGTCGCGATGCTGATCGACATGTAGCCGCTAATGATGGTGACGGCGATCGTGGAGAAGAAGACCGTGATCGCGACGGTGCGCACTTGCAAAGACCGGCGCCACAAATTCTGCGCACGGCTCAGCAGGCTTCTCCAGGTCAGGGGAGGCATCGCCGCCAACCCCCCGTCAGTGCGCCGCGCCGGCCCGGTAGCCCACGCCGCGCACGGTCATGACAATGCGCGGGTTGTCCGGGTCGAGCTCGACCTTCGCGCGCAATCGCTGCACGTGCACGTTGACCAGTCGAGTGTCGGCCTTGTAGTGGTAGCCCCACACGTCTTCGAGCAGCATTTCGCGCGTGAAGACCTGGTTGGGCTTCACGGCGAGGGCGAGCAGCAAATCGAACTCCAGCGGCGTGAGCAGAATCGCCTGGTCGCCGCGCTTCACTTCGTGGCCCGTGACATCAATGACGAGATCACCGATCGGAAGCGTTCTGACGGTCGACTGCGGAGTCGGCCGCAATCGCGTGCGGATGCGCGCGATGAGTTCTTTCGGGTTGAACGGCTTCACGATGTAGTCGTCGGCGCCGCTCTCGAGCCCCCGCACGACATCGGTCGCGTCGCTCTTCGCGGTGAGCATGATGATGGGGGTTCCGCTGGTCTCACGAATGCGCGTGCAGACCTCGATGCCGTCGATACCCGGCAGCATGACGTCGAGCAGAACGAGGTCGGGCTTCACCGACGTAAACGACTCGATCGCCGCGGCTCCGTCGAACGAGAAGTGGGGTTCGAACCCTTCACCGCGCAACACGATGCCGATCATCTCGGCAATCGCCGCGTCGTCGTCCACAACCAAGATGCGCGCGGTCATGAGCAGCCTCCGCTTCTGATGGGTACTGATTCTGGGCATCGTCGCCGAGAATCCGACCTCTGCTCGACCCAGCCTAGACGAGTGTGACACCATACGTTTCGAGCAGACCGAGTGCAACGCAAAGGACGAGACCGTGAGCGATTCCACCTCTTGGGCCTCGCCCGGCTGGCAGCCGGAGAAGCCGACCGACGAGAGCACCGCCGGCACCACGGCGGCAGGGGCAACCGAGGGCGCATCCGCCACGACGCCGCCTGATGGCGCAGCGTCGTTCTCGTCACCCGGTGGCTACGCGCCTGCTGAACCGACGGCCGCGTCGCAGCCCGCCGCGGGGTGGGCTCCGCCGCCGAAGCCGGGCTTGATTCCCCTCCGGCCGATCGACTTCGGGGCATTGCTGGGGGCAAGCTTTCAGGTGCTGCGGCGCAACCCACGACCCACGTTTGGGGCCGCGCTGTTGCTCAACGCTCTCGTTGTCATCGCCGCCTTCGGGCTGACCTTCGGCGTCGGCTTCTGGGCCCTCGACCGATCGCTTCGTGCAAGCGCCGATGACGCTGCCGCGATCGAGGCGGGCGCAGTCGGCCTCGTCGTGGTGACGCTTCTCATCGCCGTTGCCCTCTCGCTCGTCGCGCAAGCCATGTTGCTGGGCGTGATCGTGCTCGAAGTCTCGCGCGCGACGGTGGGCGAGAAGCTCACGCTGCGCCAACTGCTGCAGCTCGGTAAGGGCCGCTGGTGGGCACTCATTGGCTGGACGGCAATGCTCTCGGGTGCCCTCCTCGTCGGCCTCACGTTCTTGGTCATCGTGATCGCCGTGCTCGTCGCGGTCGGCGGCCCCGCCGGGGTGGCCGTCGGCATTGTGTTGGGTCTCTTCGGCGGCCTCGCGTTCGCCGCCCTCGCCGCCTGGCTGTGGATCAAGCTCGCTCTCGTTCCGACCGCGATCATGCTCGAGCGACTCCCGCTCGGCGCGGCGATTCGCCGAGGCTGGTCGCTCGTGACGGGCCACTTCTGGCGCACCTTTGGCATCTTGCTGCTCATCACCGTCATGGTGCAGGTCGCGTCGAGCATCGTGTCGACGCCGTTCAGTTTTGCCGCCGGGTTCAGCGGCGCACTGGTCAACCCGGCGGGCGACGACCTGACCGGAATCTGGTTGCTGATCGCCGCCAACGTCGTGACGATCGCCGTCACGGTTGTCGTCGGAGCAATCGGTGCCGTGCTCATGTCGGCCGCCACTGCGCTCATCTACATCGACCTGCGCATGCGCAAAGAGGGTCTCGATCTCGAGTTGCAGCGTTTCGTCGAACTGCGCGCGAGCGGGGCGAGCGCACCCGACCCCTACCAGCCCGCGGCGCGGTGATCGTGACCGTACCGGTCGAACCCGATGCGCCGGATGCTCGCGACCTGCTGCTCGATGAACTGAGCGACCCGGCCTACGCCGAAAGCCAGCCCACGTGGTTCGACCTGCTCTCGCAGGCCGTGATCGACTGGATCGCGAACATCCGGTTTGGCGAAGGCGGTGCGTTCTCGCCCGTCGTCCAGGTGATCTTGCTGGTGCTGCTGATCGTGGCGGTGCTCACCGCGATCCTGATCTACGGCCTGCCGCGCTGGCGCCGCCGGAGCGCGCTCAGCGACGAACTGTTCGGCGAGCGCGATCGCCGCACGGCACGACAATTGCGGCGCGACGCGGAGCGCGCGGCGAGTGCGGGCGACTGGGCGACGGCAATTGCCGAGCGTTACCGCGCCATCGCGCGGGCGCTCGACGAACGCACGATCGTCGTGACCCTGCCCGGCACGACCGCGCACGGTTTCGCGACCGCCGCCGGGCGCCAGTTCGGCAACCATGCCGCAACGCTGCAGCTCGCCGCGGATCGCTTCGACGATGTGCGCTATCTGGGCCAGCCGGGCGATGCAGCGGGCTACGCGCTCGTGCGCGAACTCGATGACGCGATCGATCGAGCGCCTTCGCCCCTGCCGAGCGTGAGCGAGTTGACCCCATTGAGCGCGGTGCCGTCGTGACCACGACGACCTCCCGTGCTGACGCAGCGCCTGGCCTTGACTCGAGCTTCATCGCCGGATCAAGCGGCGACATCATTACGCCCACGGTGCGGCGTACGCTGCGGCGCAGCCTCTTCTGGACAATCGCCATCGTGGCCTTGCTGGCGTTCGGATTCGTGATGGTCGCGTTCAACGGGGCCGGCCGCGTCGCCGAGCGCTGGGGGGCGGGCGAGACGGCTCCGCCGGGCTCGCGCGCGGTCGTTGAAGTGCTCCGCGATCAAGGCGTCGACGTCATCGTCACGTCGACGCTTGCGCGCACGCGCGCCGAGCTCGAGGGCCTCGCGCGTGCCGACGGGGGCACCGGGGCAACATTGTTTGTGGGCGACTCGCGCGGCATCCTGAGCCAAGAGCAGTGGCCCGACGTGCTCGGACTCGCTGACCACACCGTGATCGCCGAGCCCTCGGCAGTGGCTCTCGACGGGCTCGGCATCGATGCTCTCGGCGCGGGCCCGCTCGACGGCGGTGACCCCGAGGCGGGCAGCCCCGTCGGCGACGACGCCGGGCGGGTGACGCTCGAGGCGGAGTGCCGCGTGCCCGCAGCCCAGCGCGCCGAAAGCATCAGCGCGGTGGGCCAGGGCTACAGCACGATCGACGGCGTCATCTGCTTCGACGCGGGGCAAGCGGGTGCCGCGCTCGTCAGCCTCGAGGTCGACGGCCAAACGGTGACCGTGCTCGGCGCTGGCACTGCTCTGCAAAACGACGACGTGACGCGCGCCGGCAACGCGGCTCTCGTGCTCGGGCTGCTCGGCGAGTTTGAGACGCTCGTCTGGTACCAGCCGTCCCCTGCCGACCTGACGGTGCCGACGGTTGCTGAGCTGACCCCCGACTGGGTCAACCCCGTCGCGTGGCTCGCGATCATCGCCGGGCTCGCGGCGGCCTTCTGGCAGGGCCGGCGGCTGGGGCCGGTCGTGATCGAGAACCTTCCCGTAGTCGTGAAGACGACCGAGACCATGGAAGGGCGCGCGAGGCTGTATGCCCGAGAGGGGTCGCGTCTGCGCGCGCTCGACGCACTACGGGTTGGCACCCTGCGCCGACTCGCGGAGGGCCTTGCGCTGGGCCGCGCCGCGGGAGTCGACGACATCATCACCGCTGTCTCCGCGATCACGGGCCGTGACCCTCGATCACTCCACGCGCTCTTGGTCGACACCGAACCGGCCGACGATGGACAACTCGTGCAGTTGAGCGACCGACTGCTCGAGCTCGAACGCCAGGTGGCACGACGCGTCGCACTCGACGATTCGACAGAGAGAATGGACTCATGACCTCCACAGACCTCCGCGACGCCTTTGGGCGCGTGCGCACTGAAGTCGGCAAGGCCGTCGTCGGCCAAGACGGCGCCGTCAGCGGCCTCATCGTGGCCCTCTTGACCGGCGGGCACGTGTTGCTCGAGGGCGTGCCGGGCGTCGCCAAGACGCTGCTCGTGCGCTCGCTCAGCGCGGCGCTCGACCTCACGACGACGCGCGTGCAGTTCACGCCCGACCTCATGCCCGGCGACGTGACGGGCTCGGTGGTGTACGACGCCAAGGCCGGCAACTTTGAGTTTCGTAAGGGGCCGGTGTTCACCAACATCTTGCTCGCCGACGAGATCAACCGCACGCCCCCGAAGACGCAGTCGGCGCTGCTCGAAGCCATGGAAGAACGACAGGTCACGGTCGACGGCGAGACCCACCCCTTGCCGCACCCGTTCTTAGTCGCGGCCACCCAGAACCCCGTCGAGTACGAAGGCACCTACACGCTGCCCGAGGCGCAACTCGACCGCTTCTTACTCAAGCTCGTGCTCGACCTGCCCCCGCGCGACGCTGAGCTCGAGATCATTCAGCGGCACGCCGACGGCTTCAACCCGCGCGATCTCGGCTCGGCCGGAGTCACCGCGGTCGTGAGCGCCGACGACATCACGACCGCCCGCGGGCTCGTCGGCGAGGTGCGCTCGTCGGCCGAACTGCTCGGCTACCTCGTCGATCTCGCTCGTGCGACGCGGCAGAGCCCCTCGGTCAAGCTCGGCGTGAGCCCGCGTGGCACCACCGCGCTGCTCGCCGCGGCCAAGGCGTGGGCCTGGCTGCAGGGTGCCGAAGCGATCACGCCCGACCACGTGCAAGCCATGCTGTTGCCCGTTTGGCGACACCGCATCGGCCTGCGCCCCGAGGCTGAGCTCGAGGGTGTGTCGGCCGACACGATTCTGCGCTCGATCGTGCAACAGGTGCAGGTGCCGCTCTGATGCCCGCGGTGCACTGAGCATGGCGGTTACCGGCTGGTTCGTGCTGCTCGTCGGCCTCGGCGTCGTGCCCGTTGTCGCGCTGTCGACGGTGGCGCCCGCGGGCCTCGTGCTACTCGCCTGGCTGGGGCTGTGTGCGCTCCTCGTCGCGGTCGATCTGGTGTTGGCCGCCTCACCGCGCGCGGTGCGATTGCAGCGGCAGACGGATGCTCGCGTGCGCCTCACCGAAACCGCCACCGCGCGGCTCTATGTCACGAACCCCACACGGCGAACGTTGCGTGGGGTAATCCGTGATGCGTGGGAACCCTCGGCGGGGGCCCAGCCGAAACGCCAGCAGGTGCTCGTTCCGGCCGGCGAGCGCCGCGCGCTCGTCACCACGCTCACGCCCTGGCGCCGCGGAGAACGCCGTGCCGCGATGGTCACGATCAGGGCGATCGGGCCGCTGCGGTTGGCGGCGCGTCAGGCGAGCATCCGCGTGCCCGGAGAGATCACGGTGCTGCCCGAGTTCGCCTCGCGCAAGCACTTGCCGTCACGGCTCGCGCGCTTGCGCGAGCTCGACGGGCGCACGAGTGTCATGGTGCGCGGCCAAGGCACCGAGTTCGACAGCCTGCGTGAGTACGTGCGGGGCGACGACGTGCGCTCGATCGACTGGCGCGCGACGGCGAGGCGCTCGGGGGGGCCGGGGCCCGGCGGTGTGCCCGCGCAGACGCTCATGGTGCGCACCTGGCGGCCGGAGCGCGACCGTCACGTGGTCGTCATCGTCGACTCGGGTCGCACGGCCGCGGCGCGCATCGCCGATGAGACGCGCATCGACACGGCCTTCGAGTCGACCCTGTTGCTGTCGGCTCTCGCCGACCGGGCGGGCGACCGCGTCGACGTCGCCGTGTTCGACCGGCGCGTGCGCGGGCGCGTGCAGGGCGCTCGGGGTGCGGCTCTGTTGACGAAGCTCGTCGAGATGATGGCGCCCGTCGACCCCGAACTGCTCGAGACCGACTGGACGGCCGTGCCGGGGCTCGTGCGCTCGATCACCTCGCAACGATCGCTCATCGTGCTCTGCACGCCGCTCGAGTCGCCCGGCGCGACCCGCGGGCTGCTCACGGTGCTGCCGCAACTGACGACGAAGCACCTCGTGCTCGTCGCCGCCGTCACCGACCCCGCCCTGATCGACGCGGCGGGCGAGCGCGACAACCGCGCCTCGGTCTATCGGGCTGCGGCCGCCGAGCGAGCGCTGCTGGACAGCGAGCGCGTGGCGGCCGCCGTGCGGCGTCTCGGTGGCGATGTCGTCACGGGAGCGCCGCTCGAGCTGCCCCCCGCCGTGGCCGACCGCTACCTCGCCTACAAGGCGGCCGGTCGGTTGTAGCGGCTCACGGCGCTCAGCCCCCTTGACGCCTCAGGCCGAATGGTCGCTGGCCTCGTTCGCCGCATCGCCGAACGCCACGAGAACTTTGCCGGCCGGCCCCGCGCCGCGCGCAAGAAGCGTGAACATCTCGGGCGCTTCCTCGGGCGGGATCACTTGGCTGATGAGGTGCTCGACCCCGAGCCCCCGTTGAGCGATCCACCCGGCTGCCGTGCGGAAGGCGTCGGCCGAGTAAGTGAAGGTTCCGACGATGCTGCGTTCCGCCGTGCTGACGGCGAACGCGTCGATCTCGATGCGGGGTGAGCCCATGCCGACGAGGCAGACGGTGCCCCCGAGCGAGACTGCTGCGAGCACAGGCGACAGGGTTGCCGAAATGCCGACGGCGTCGAAGCCGACATCGGCTGGCCCGTCGAATGCCGCCGTGACGGCATCCATCACCGCGGAGTCTGACGAGCGTGGGTCAACCGCCGTCGCGCCGAGCCGTTCGATCAGTTCGCGTCGGGCAGCATCGGGCTCGCTGACCACGATGCGGTCGATACCGGAGACCAGCAGCGCGATAACGAGCGATTGGCCAATGGGTCCGCCGCCGGCAATGAGTGCGGTGTTCCCCGCGACGGCCCCCGCGCGGCGCACCGCGTGGGCGGCGACGGCGAGAGGCTCAATGAGCGCGCCTGCCCCGACCGGCGCGTCGTCGGGAATCATGACAACGTTGCGGGCCGGTACGACGACGTAGTCGGCAAATGCCGCAGGCACGTCGGCGCGAACGCCCAGCACGTGCTTGCGCGGGCAGTGCTGCTCCCTGCCGGCGTACTCCTTCGCATCATCAACCGGTACGACGACCGGGTTGAAGGTGACGCGGGCCCCCACCGCGTAAAGCGCTGTGTCGACGTTCGCCCCGACACCGGAGATGCGGCCTTCCGACTCGTGCCCCATCACTTGCTCAGGAAACCGGCGACCGTTCTCGCCGGTGAAGCCGTGGATGTCCGAGCCGCAGATACCCGTATGGCTCACGGCGATCTCGACATCGTCCGGCCCGAGCTCTGTTCGTGCCACGGCCTCGACCGCCATCGAGCCGTAGTCGCGCAGCACGAGGGCTGTCATCGTGGTCATGCGGATTCCTCCTGTCGGCGGAGCAGTTGCTCCAGCCAGTCGCGGTGATGCTGGGTGAGTTCGTAGCCGGGGCGGCGCACCGCGGGTGATTCAATGACCCCTGCTCGATGCAGAAGGTACTTCTGCACCGCGATGAACAGGTCAAGCGACGACATCTGGAAGGCCAGCAGCGGCAGGAGGCGCTCGAACAGGGCCCACGCGCGCTCCGAGCCCGACGTTGCGGCTTCCCAGACAGCGACCATGCTCCGAATCGAGCCAGCCCCGTACATGACGCCGCACACACCCGCGCTCACGTCTTCGAGGAGGTGAAGCGCGCCATAGCCTCCCACGCACGTGAAGCCTGCCTCCGTCAGTGCCGCAATCTTCGGCTGGTTGGGGGGGTTTTCGACCTTCACGTGGGTGACGTTGGGGGCGAGCTCGCGCACCCGGCGCAACACCCCGACGGGAAGCGGCACGCCTGTCCACGACGGAGCATCCTGAACAATCACCGACGCCTCGCCCGCGGCTTCAGCCACCGCGCGGTAGTAGTCGACGACCGTCGCTTCATCGGGCTTGACGAAGGTGGGGGGCAGGACCATGACTGCCGCGACTCCGGCCGCACAGTACTCGGCCGTGCGAGCGGCAGCCGTTTCGATGCTGTTCGACTCCGACCCCGCGATGACCGGCACCCGGCCGGCGGTCTGCTCCAGCACGGTGTGAAGAATGTGGGTGCGCTCGGAGTCCGACAGCTTGTAGAGCTCACTCGCCAGCCCGAAGCACACGAGGCCATCGGAGCCTTCGGCGATCGCGTAGTCGACCAGGCGACTGAGTGACGCGGAGTCAACCTCGCCATCGCGCGTGAACGGCGTGGGAAGCACGGTCATGACGCCCGCAATGTCGCCGTTCGCTGCCTCGAGAGGCCGAGCCATCGTGAATCTCCTTACGGTTCATCCGTCGAGAAAGGGGTCGGTGCGCCCTCACTCGGGCAGTTGACAACTTAGCATAGAAGCAACGAAACTATGAGGCATCGACCCGGGGCCGCACGCGTGCGCCGGGCATCCCGCCGCAGCCCCACGAGAGGCCCCCTGGAATGAAGATCGTTTCTGTAGAAATGCGCGTCACCCCCATGTCGACCTCGTGGTTGACCGAGAAGGTCATCGCGAACCCGATGTCGCGATTCACCGAATACGCCGCGCGCCGTAGCTCGTGGTACGGCACGATGACCGCGGGTCTCGTGACCATCACGGTCGAAGACGGCACCGTCGGGCATGGCTTCGTGGGCGGAGGCCGAGCGCGCGCCGGGGCGACGCTCATCGACGACCAGTTTCGGTCACTGCTCGTCGGCAAAGACTGCTTCTCGACGGAGGTGCTCTTCGACCAGTTGACGCGCGCGAGCGCGTTCTACGGCCACGGCGGAATCCCCATGGCCGTCATCAGCGGCATCGACATCGCGCTGTGGGACATCAAGGGCAAGTTACTCGGGCGGCCCGTCTATGACTTGCTGGGCGGCAAGAGCACGCCCGACCTCGCGCCCTACTTGACCTCGTGGAGCCCTCGGGCGATCGAGGAGTTCGGCATCAACGACGTCAAGATCGCGGTTCCGTACGGCCCGGCCCACGGAAACGCCGGCATGCGCGCCAACGAGGCCGTGGTGGCCGAGGCACGAGAACTCGTGGGCGACGATGGCTTCATCGCTCTCGACTGCTACATGGCGTGGGATGCCCCCTACACGATCGAGATGATGCGCCGACTGGGCCCGTACCGCATCGCGTGGGTGGAAGAACCGGTGATGCCCGAAGACATCGAGGGCTACCGGCGCATTAGCGACACCATCAACTGCCGCGTGAGCGGCGGTGAGCACTCGTTTACTCTCCCCCAGTTCGAACGCCTCATCAGTGAGGGGCGCATCGACCTCGTGCAGCCCGACATCTACCGCGCGGGAGGCATTACGGGCCTGCGCCGAATCGCCTCGATCGCCCGCGCGCACAACGTCGACTTGATCTGCCACGGAGTCGGGTCGCCGACATATCACTTCTTGATTTCAAACGGCCCTGTCTTGTCCCCGCGCTGCGAATACCTCGACATCTACGACGGCGGGAGCGCGATCTGGGTCTTGAGCGACGACCCCCGACCGAAAGACGGCAGACTCGCGATCTCTGATGCACCCGGTTTCGGCTACGACATCAACCCCGATGCCTTTGCCGAGGGAGCATCGGTCGCGCCCATCTGGTAACTCCGCGCAGTTACCGAACAACGACGTTCAACTGAAAGACAGGGTGATGACATGACTCAAGGAGCAACCGCCGGCATCGGCGTCATCGGCACGGGATGGTGGGCCACGCAGTTCCACATTCCGGCAATCCTGGCCAGCGCAAACGGCCACCTCGCTGGCATCGTTGACCGCGATGCCGACCGCCTCGCCGCCGCCGTCGGCGCGTTCGAGCCGACGTTCTCGACCACCGACCACCACGAGTTGCTCAGCAACCCCGACGTGCAGGGCGTCCTCATTGCAACTCCCCACTCGTCGCACTTCACCCTCGCGAAAGACGCGCTTCTGGCGGGAAAGCACGTGCTGGTTGAGAAGCCACTTGCTCTCACCGGGCGCGATGCGCGCGAGCTACGTGAGCTCGCTCACGCACAGAAGCGTGCGCTCATCGTGGGGCACACCTATCAGCACACGCGCCACGCCAAGAAGGCCCACGAGTTGGTCCGGAGCGGAGCGATCGGAGAGGTCACGTTCGTCTCTGCCCTCTTCGCCTCAATGGTCACGGCCTACTACCAGGGCAACCCCGACGAGTACCGCGCAGTGTTCAACTTCCCTGTGACAGGACCCGCTGCAGAGACCTACTCCGACCCCGCCCTCAGCGGCGGCGGCCAGGCGTGGGCACAAATGACCCACCTCATGGACATGGTTTTCTGGGTCACCGGGCTGAGCGGCAAACGCGTGTTTGCCCGCATGGAGAACCTCGACCTCGGCGTCGACGTCATCGACGCCATGAGCTTCTCGTTCGACAACGGAGCAATCGGAACTGCCGGCTCGACCGGCCAACTCAAGCCAGGCCAAAGCCAGCAGCAAGAGCTTCGGTACTACGGCACCGAGGGTTACCTGTTGCAAGAGCTGATCCAGGGCAAGTTGACCGTCGTCTACAACGATGGTCGCGTCGAGGAGATCCCTGACGCCAGTGTCGACGAGCTCTACCCCGCGGGCGCGCCCGTGCAGTCTCTGATCGACATGTGCTCGGGGGGCGCAGTTCCGCTCGACTCGGCAGACTCTTCGGTCGCGACGGTCGAGTTCCTCGAAGCCGCCTATCGCTCCGTCGCGTCAGGTCAGGACGAGTTGATCGGCCCGAAGAACGCATAATGCAATGACCGCGATCGCGGCGCGACCGAGGAGGTGACCGTGGCTGACGAGAAGAATGGTCTTCGTCGAGAGTCGCTCGTCGAGCAACTTGCTGACAAGCTCCTCGATCTCATCGTTGAGCAGCGCATGGACGAGGGCTCGTCGCTACCGAGCACCGCCGAACTCGCGTCGCGATTCGGGGTCAGTGTCATTGTCGTGCGCGAAGCGATCGCGATACTGGTCGGTCGCGGAATCGTGCGGCGACAGCAGGGTCGGGAGTCGATCATTCGCCGACCCGGCTCGGAAGTGCTCGACTCACTGTTTCGCGTCCGGGCCTCACAAGATGGCATCTCGACGGCCGAGATTCAGCAGTGTCGGTCGGCGCTCGAACTCCAGGCAGCAGCACTCGCTGCGACCTCAGCCGACGCCGACCGGCGCCGCGCTGTGCTCGAGCCATTGCTTGAAGCCATGAAGCAGGCCGACGGCGTCGTCGAGCTCACGGCAGCTGACCAGGCATTCCATGAAGGCATCATCGAGCTCTCCGGAAACCGCGCCCTGGGGCTCATCATTGGCGCCGTTCGGTCGGCCGTGCTCAATGGAGTCGATGAGCATTGGCACCGGTGGTTCGAGGTGCACGCCGACGGCTCGCCCGGGCCCGCGATCGCTCGGCACGAGGCCATCGCCGACGCGATCATCGACGGCGACCGCGAGCGAGCGATTCGGGCGATGGCCGACCACTTTCTGGAGTGGGAAGAGTACGTCGACTTCGGTCAAGTGGGCGTGTTCGGGTCTCCGTCGCGCGATCTCGCCGGGTTCGCTCCGAACCCTTAGGGAGTGGTTGGCAACACTGGCATCACCGCACGATGACCAGGTCGAGGCCCAAGTGCCGAGCAACCGCGGTGAGGTCGCTCGCCAGGTGGGCATCCGTCGCACACGCATGGTGGCCCGCGCCCGCGGCAACCCACGCTTGCCATCCCTCGGGAGCCGACGATGACGAGAAGCGGAACGCGGCCGTCATCGTGCCCGTGAGTTCGGTTGGGCGCTCGGTGAACGCCCCTTCCGCAACGATCACGCGAAGCTTTTCGTCAATCACGGTGACGGCGACAATGCTGGCTGGCCCTGGGGCAACCTGATAAGCCACGATCGGCGTCGGGTTGGGGCCGGGGAACCAGGGATTCGCGGCGATGTGCGCGTCAGCGACGGCGGCGAACCGGCTGTCGTGTTCGCCCGAGTTTGCCAAGACCACCTCGTCGGTGCCCTCGTCGATCGCCTCCATCTCGTGATAGAACATCGGCCGCCCCAGCGACGAGACCATGAGCATGGCGAGCGCTGTGTTGACGTCTCCCGTGCAGGTGAAGCCGCACCCCTGACTCGTGACGCGGCCGAGCGCAAGGCACGGCGCGACACCACCCCACTCGGTGCCGGTGCGCAAGCTCGGCACATGACAGTTGAGGGCGCCGCCCTGAACATCGTCGCGATCGACCATGTGCTGCAGCGCCACCGCGGCGCGAAGGGCGACCTGAGCACCCGTACTCGTCGTGACGGTGCTCACCGCGGTGCCAATCTCGGCCTCGAGGAGGGCGAGGTCGCTCGGTGATGCCGACTCAGCGAGTGCTGCGAGGTCTTCCGGCGTGCGGTTGATGACGTCCACTCCCAGCCGGGCCAGCTCAGCACGGGGCGGCGATACGAAGTCGTAGCCCTCGAGTGGCTCCCCCACCACGAGGAGCCGAGTCCGTCGCACAGATGCCGCGGCCACAGCGCACCGCAAGGCGTCATCAACGCGCACCGACGATGGGTCGCCGAGCACGACCTCGTGAGCAATGCCCGCTCGCGTCAGCGACGCGGCGACCATGGACGCACCGACGGTTGCCCCGCGCGTCGTGATCGACTGATGGGTGAACGGCTCGTCAATGGTGGGCGAATCATGCAGCGCCCAGACCATGACAATCGCGCTCGGTCGTGAGTCGAGAAATGCGCGAACAGCTGCGGGTGGTGAGGCCATCGTGATGACCACGATGACGACATCGACCGCCTCGAGGCTGTCACCGAGCTCGTCTGTGCGGACGCTCCACACCACGTCACCGTGGGCTCGAGCAACCGCGATCGCCTGATCGAAGAGCGCCGTGTGGAGGGCTCGAGGGTCGCCGTCAACGACCCCTTCCCAGAAACTCCAGTAGGGAGAGAGAAGCCCGATTTTTGGCTGTTTTCTCACTGTGGAAACCTTCCCGGTAACGATTGCAGAATCTTGACGTTGACACTACAGTCGGAGCACGTACCTGATCTAGACGGAGTCGACATGTCTGCCATCACCTTCTCTGACGTCCTCGGCCGCCGCATCCGTTCCGGAGAATGGGTTGAGCAGAAGGTATCGACTTTTCGTGAGGTCGGGCGAGCAATTGACGACGCTCGCTGGGATGATGCAGGAGAGCTCGCGCAGTACTTCGTCGACGAAGCGCGGGTCTGCTGGAACCTCTACCGGCAGTGGACTGTCGAACTCGAAGAGTTCTTGACGGCGCGAGGGCTCAGTGGCGACGAGCTCGTTGCCCTGCGGGCGACCACCGCCGAGCTCACGCGCATGCCCGACGGGTCACTGTTCGAACCCGAGAAGGAGTGGGCACTCTTTCATCAGCAGATTGACGATGTCGTCGAGGCAGCCGAGCGTCACGACAGCGCTGGCGCCCACGCAGCCATGGCGAGTGCGAAAGAGACCTGGCGTCGAACGCACGACCGCGACGTCGACACCATTTACGCGTACTCCTCCGAGGTGTCGACGCGTTTGGGCGAAGACGCCATTCTCGAGATGTGGCAGACGATTCTGCAGCCCTGGTTCGACGAGCGGTACAAGCGATTCGACATCGACTCCTTCGAGTGGGGTGAGTCGCTCGACGTCCTCATGTACGTGACCTTTGAAGCAATGCGCGGTCACCTCGTCGGGCCCGAGCGCACCGGCGATGTCGGATTCGAAGAGTTCGACGATCGCTATGTCGTCAGCTTCGACCCCTGCGGTTCGGGCGGCCGAACCGTGCAGGGCGACGAGATCGAAGGAACCGGCCCGCGCATGGAAGCGCCGTACAACTGGAAGGTCTCGGAAGAGCCCCACGACTGGAATCACTACACGCCGGGGGTCTGCCTCTACTGTGCCCACTGCATCGTGCTCACCGAGCAGATGCCGATGGACCATTTCGGATACCCCGTGCGCGTGGTCGACCCACCCGTGTACACCCCCGGGCAGACCGAGCGGCAGCAGTGCCGCTGGACGATGTACAAAGACCCCACGGCGGTTCCCGAAGAGCTCTACACGCGAGCGGGGCGCACCAAGCCCACCGAGTTCGGCTCTGCCGCGCACGCGGGCCGCAAGGTCTTCTTAGGCACGATAGCGATGCCGAGCACCGAGTGAGTTCGTCGAGGGTCGCACCCGAGAGCGGTCTAGCGTGGCGATTGGCGGCACAGGGAGAGCCCTTGTCTCCCGTGCGCCTGCCCGTGAAACCTCCGCAACGAGGCGACGCGCTCATCAAAGTGGAAGCGTGCGGGTTGTGCGGCTCTGACCGATTCCTGCGCGCGGGTGGGTTCGGCGACGATCGTTTCCCGATCATCCCTGGTCATGAAGCGGCAGGCACGGTGATGGCAGTCGGAAGCGACGACGACCGTGCCCTCATCGGAGAACGCGTCGCGCTGTACTACATCGACCCTGACACGGAGTTCGCGTCGCGTAGTGGGCGAGAGAATCTGGGCCACGGTGTGCGGCGCATGGGGGTCGACTTCGACGGCGCACTGAGTCAATACGTGACGCGGCCGGTGTGGTCACTGGTTGCCGGCCGCGGCCTCCCCGCCATCGAACTTGCGGTTCTGTCTGACGCCGTTGCGACCCCCTTCCACGCACTCCAACTCGCCGACGTGTCCGCCGACCAGGTCGTTGCGGTCGTCGGAACCGGCGGCATCGGGAGCAACGCCGTACAACTGGCCGCGCTCCGCGGAGCCCGCACGATCGCCATCGGTCGGTCGGAGGAGAAGCTCGCCGTTGCTCACTCATTGGGTGCCGAGACCGTTATCGCCTCATCGGCGGGCGCCGAGGCGATTCGAGCAGCAGCGGGCGGACACATTGACGTCGTGATTCAGTGCGTTGGGTCGCCCGAACTCGATCGCCTTGCGGTTGACATTGCCGGGGTCGGTGCAACCGTCGTTTTCGTCGGCGCGTCGGGCTCGCCGTTCGCCCTCACCTCAATGGAGCTCATCCAACGCGAACTGCGGTTGCTGGGCAGTCGCGGATTCACGCGACAGGACATCGCCGATGTGATCGCGATGCGCGTCGACGGCGTTCTCAGCCTTCAGCATCTCTTGACGGATGTCCGGCCTTTCGACGAAGCGGGCGAGGCGTTCGAGAAGGTAGGCGCCGAAGGGCGCTTGCGCACCATCATCGAACCGTGGACGGGATACGAGGCCATGGAGGCCATGGTGAACGGAGAGGCAACATGAGCTGGAGAAACGACAGCGGGCTTGTCGGCAATGTCGTCATTGTGACGGGTGCCGCCGGAGGTATCGGCAGCGCGGTCTGCCGCGCCCTGGCCGAGTGCGGGGCGATCGTCGCCGGTGTCGACCGCCCGGGCGCTCCTCTTGCCGAGGTGATCAACGGCCTGACGGGCCAGGGTCACGTGGCAATTGAAGAAGACTTGAGCCGCATCGCCTCACACGCGACGGTCATTAGCGCCGCCAAGGGCGCGGGCACGGTTGTCGGCCTCGCCCACGTCGCCGCGGTGATTCTTCGCAACAACGATCTCTACGCGATCACCGAAGAGGAGTGGGATCTCCAGTTCGACGTCAACGTCAAGGCGACCTTCTTCCTCAACCGAGCGCTCGCGGCCGACTGGCGCGCTGACGGCCGGAGTGGCTCGATCGTGAACTTTGCGTCGCAGGGGTGGTGGACGGGAGGAATCGGCAACTCGATCCCGTATTCAGCGACGAAGGGCGGCGTGGTTTCCCTCACCCGCGGGTTGGCGAAGACCCTGGCAGCCGACGGGATCCGCGTCAACTCGATCGCCCCCGGCGGCGTCGACACTGTGATGATGCGGGATGGCCTCTCCGATGCAGCCCGCTCGGCATTCATCGACACCGTGCCGATGGGCCGCATTGCCGAGCCCGAGGAGCTCGCCGGTGCGGTGCTCTATCTGCTTTCCGACGCCTCATCATTCGTGACCGGGACCGTGCTGAACGTGTCCGGCGGACAACTCATCTATTAGGAGCATCATGGAACTCGATGGATTCGACGGTCGCGTTGCGCTCGTCACCGGCGGCGCCGGCGGCATCGGCGCCACGATTGCGAAGACCTTTCGTGACCTCGGTGCTCGCGTTGCCGTCGGCGACATCTCGCCCGTGAACCACGAGGGCATTCTCGGCGTCAGCCTCGACGTGACCTCCGAAGACTCGGTGCGCCAGGCGGTAGCCACGGTCACTGACGAGCTCGGCCCACCAACGATTCTCGTGCTCAATGCCGGAATCTTCCCGATCGAATCGTTCGAAGACACCACTCTGGCGAGTTTTGAGCGCACGATGCGGGTCAATCTCACCGGCGCCTTTCTGTGCGCGCGCGAAGTGTTGCCTCACATGCGCGACGCGGGGTACGGGCGGGTATTGACCCTGGGGTCAAGCGCCGGCATCACGGGCGGTAGCCGCAACGTTGCCGCGTACGGGGCGTCCAAGGCCGGAGTCATGGCACTCACGAAAGCGATCGCCACGGAGTACTCGCCCCTCGGCATCACGGCCAACTCCTTGGCGCCTGCACTCATCAATACCGACATGGTCGCCGGTATCGCTGACATGGCAGGCCGAATCCCCGTGGGCCGCCTCGGCGAAGCCCACGACGTCGCCGACATCGCCGCCTTCCTCTGCTCGTCGCACGCCGGCTACATCACCGGCGCCGTCGTCGACGTCAACGGCGGCTTCTTGATCCACTGACCACCCACCAAAAACACCGACACCGCAAAGGAGCGTTACATGGTTCATCCCATCGTCGACACGCATGTGCACTTTTTCGATCTGCAGCACCCGATTCTGAAGTACGTGTGGCTCGAACCGGCCTTCACGCACCCCGATCTCGGCAACATCGACGCGATGAAGTCGCTCCTCTACGACGCAAACGCCCTCTGGGCGGAGGCGCGCTTCGCCAACATAGAGTCATTTGTGCACGTGCAGGCGGCCATCGGCACCGAAGACCCCGTGGAAGAGACGAAGTGGCTTACGGAGATGCGGAAAACCTCTCCCGCACCCTTCACGATCGTCGCTCACACCGATCTCGGCACCGACGACGCGATGCGGCAACTCGACGGTCATGGCGAGTCTCCGTACTTCGTGGGCGTGCGTGACTTCGCCTCCGAGCCCTACCTCGCGTCAGGCGAAACGAACGCCACGTTCGAGGCGTCGCTCGTCGAGATGACCAAGCGTGGCCTGGTCTTCGACCTCGACTGCGGATGGCCCAACATGGCGGCCGCTCGCACGCTCGCCGAACGTCACCCCGACCTCACGATCGTTCTCGAACACATCGGATTCCCGCGCAAGCGCGATAGCGAGTACTTCGCGTCGTGGCAGGCGGGCATTCGAGAGCTTGCGAAGGCTCCAAACGTCATCTGCAAGGTCTCGGGTGTCGGCATGACGGACCAGCGCGGGGTCTACGCCGACTACGAGCCGTGGATGACCACGTGCCTCGAGGCCTTCGGTGCAGAACGCTCGCTCGTCGGATCGAACTGGCCGCTCGACCGGATCGTCTCGTCGTACGACGCCATCATGGACATGTACCGCAGGCTCGTCTCGTCGCTCTCCGACTCGGAGCAAGCGGCATTCTTGTTCGGGAACGCGCGTCGCGTCTACCGGCTGGAACCGGGCGCCTAGTACGCGTCCGCGCTCAGTCGCGAAGGGGTCGGGATGCTCACCGCACGCATTCCCGGCCCCTTTCACATGCTGTGCGCGCTCGCGACCGAGAGTCGTTCGACGGCCTCACGATCGATGTCGACGCCGAGGCCGTGGCCCGGCAAGACCGTCACGCGCTCATGCGGCACCTCAAGCTCGGGTGCGAGCTGCGTCATGAGTTGATTGCGCAACGGCGCAACTTCAAACTGCTGGCACGACGACGTCGTCAACGAGACGGCTAAGCCTGCGGCATACGACGACGGACCAGCAAACGCATGGGCATTCACTTGCTTGCCCGCCGCCTCGATGCTCCGTACCGCGTCGACGAATCCCGTGATGCCTTCGGCCCGACCAGCGTCGATTCCGACGACATCGACGGTGCCGGTCGAGAGGATGCGTCGAACGCCGTTCGCCGTCCACTCCCGCTCACCGTAGGCAATCAGTACCGACGTGGAGTCTTTCAGCCGCCGGTAGCCTTCGGGGTTGTCGGCACCGAGCGGCTCTTCGATCCAATAGAGGTCGAAGGGTTCGAATGCCGCGACGCGATCGATTGCTTCGTCGACACTCCACCGAATGCGCGCTCCGATGTCGAACATCATGTGGCTTCCCACGGGCAGGGCGGCCCGAAGAGACTGCGCGAACTGCACATCGCGCGCCGAGTCGACACCCAGCCCCGCACCGCCCTTCTTGCCCCAACCGACCTTGACCCCCGCTGCGCCGATCTCCCTGACGCACTGCGCCAGAAAGTCGGACTGGTACTGGAGGTCTTCGTAGAAGGCGTGGGTCGTGACGATCACGGGCAGGCTCGGGCTTTCAGGTAGCGCCGGCCCACCGAGCAGCTCGACGACCGTGCGCTGCTGAAGGCGCGCACAGAGATCCCACACGGCAACGTCGAGGGCCGACAAAGCGAAGGCGGCCGAGCCGCCCCCGGCGTACCACCACGCGTGTGCGTAGACGGCGTCTCTCACAAGGGCCGGATCGGCCTCGAGCCCGACGACGACCGAGGCCCAGCCATCCAGCACGGCCATTGTTGATCGAGCGGCCTCCTCGAAGATCGTGACCGCCTCGCCCCAGCCGCTGGCGCCCGAACTGTCCCGCACCTCAACGAAGACCGAGTAGCGAGTGCTGCCGTGATCGTTCGGTTCGATGTACGGGACAACCCAGTAGTCGAGCCGATCAATCACCCTTGCGCACCATGCGCCCGGCCGCCGCACCCGCGTAGACGAGTTCGAGAGCGTCAACCGTGCGTGCGCCGAGTCGGCCGTCGGCCGTGTTGGCGGCAAGGTTGCCCTGTGCGACGTCGAGCAAAGCGTTTGCGGGGCCAAACATGTCGTATGCACCCGCCGACGGCGCGAGCTCGGCGCGGAAGTCTGTTCCGTCGGGCCGGTACACCCACACCAACTCGCGATGGACGTCGACGATGAACTGACCTTCACTCCCGATCGCCCGCACTTCGAGCTCGTGCTTGTTTCCCGAAGCGCCAACGTGACTCGACCCGCCCGACAGGACAGCGATGCCTCCGCGCGAGAACTCGAGCGTTGCCGCGTCGTGCAGTTCAACCGGGGCGCCGAGCGGGCTTGACATGAGAGCGAACGCCCCCACGACATCGTCATCCGGCACCAGGGCGAGCGCAAGCGCGAGCGCGTGGCTCAACTGGGCCTGACCGTATCCGCCACCCGACAGCGCCGGGTCGGTCCAGGTGCTTGCCTGCGGGATCGTGTCCGGGTCGGCGTCCGGGTAGGCGCCGGTGTTGCTCAGAAGCTCGCGCGTCTGGGACGACATGTGAATCGTCATGTGTTCGAGGGTTCCGATGCCGATGTCTCGCACCGCCGACACCGCCGTGCGCACCATGTCCATGTAGTTCCAGCCAAAGCTGAGGAGAAGCTGCCGGTCATTCTCCTCGGCGACGCGAACAATGTCCCACGCCTCGGCTGACGCGATCGTCATGGGCTTCTCCAGCAGAAGGTGAGCACCCGATCGCAACGCTGCGGTCGCGTGCTCATGGTGCAACCCCGACGGAGACGCGACGATCGCGATGTCGAGATCTTGAGCGAGAACCTCCCGATAGTCGGGAGACCCCATCTGGAACCCAAACTGGTCCTTGATGCGTTCGAGCGCCTTCGGGTCAGAACGGCAGACGCCGACGAACTCGACCTCGTCCGATCGGGCAGCGAGGGCCGGTAGGTGAGCGGCGACCGCCCACGAACCGGCGCCAATCACACCGAGTCGAAGCTTTCCCATGTGCGTTTCTCCTTCTGCTCGGCGCGTACGCTGCCCGTTGTCAGTGCGGTCAGGCCCCGGACTCGTCCAAGTGCCAGATATCGGTGTAGGTGATCAAGCCACCCGTCTCATCCGTCATCGACGCGATGACATTCGCCAACGACTCTCCCCAGCGGGCGTTAACCTCGGCGGCGCCCATCTTCGTGAGAACCGTCGCGATGTCGGGCACGCACTCGGCATAGCCGATGACCTGGGTTCCGCGCCGGAACAACGTGTAGTTGGTGAAGCCGGCGGCGACAACGGCAGCCTGCATGTCAGGCCAGATCTCGTCGTGCCGCTTCTCGTACTCGGCCTCCATGCCGGGAACGAGGTGCATGAGGAAGCACAGTCTTTCCATGATGGTTTACCCCTGTCTCGCGTTGATGCGTTCACGTAGCTGGTCGAAGGAAACGGCAAGAATCAGCAAGACACCGCGCGCGACGTCTTGCCAGAACGAACTCACGTTCAAGAGCACGAGCCCGTTGTTCATCACGCCAATGATCAGCAGGCCGAACATCGTGCCGGTAATGCTGCCGCGACCACCCGAGAGGCTCGCGCCTCCGAGCACGATGGCTGTCACGACCGTCAACTCGAGACCCAGACCCGCGTTCGTGGATGCCGCACTCAACTGGCTTGTCAAGATCAAGCCACCAAGAGCCATCGCGAGGCCCGACAGTGCGAACGTGACGAACAGGATCAACCCGGTGCGGATTCCGACGAGACGAGCGGCCACGGGGTTCGCCCCGATCGCATAAAGGGATCGGCCGAAGACCGTGTACCGCATCACCAGAATCGCGGCGACCGCGATCACGCCGAAGATCAGCACGGGCAACGGGATTCCCAGGATCGGCCTCGACGTACCCAGCCACGTGAAGTCGTTGACGACGGCCGTCTGACCATCGGTCAAGAGCCGCGTGGCACCGCGGAGCACTGCGAGCGTGCCCAGGGTGGTGATGAGCGAGTTGATACCGACGACCGTGACAAGGAAGCCGTTCACGACACCAGCGATCAAGCCGACCGCCACCGAGATGATGAGCGCGGGGATAACACCCTGAGTGGAATAGATCACCGCGAAGACGACGCCGGCGAACGCTGCTCCGGAACCGACGGAGAGGTCAACCTGGCCAGCGATCAGCAGCATCGTCGCTGGGATCGCCAGAATTCCGGTGACCGCAATCGCGGTGAGGATGTTGAGCAGATTGTCGGGCCGCAAGAAGAACTCGCTCGCGATCGAGAAGTACCCGATCATGATGACGAGCACAACGCTCAAGGCTGCCAGCTCGGGCACCGAGCGGCCCTTGCGTGTCGACAGGTCGGGCGCCTTCTTGAGGTCGGGTGACTTGAGAGGGTCTGCGCTAAACACGATGATTTGTCCGTTCCTTAGTTTCCGACGGCGAGAGCGAGCGCGCCTGATGTGATGTTGTCGCCGACGAGCTCCGACGTGATCCGACCGCGGTCCATGATGAGCACGCGGTCAGCGACCTGCACGACTTCCTCACCGTCCGACGTCGCGATAACCACTGCGCGCTGATCGGTCCTGGCGGTGCGTCGAAGAATCTCGTAGATGTCTGCTCGTGCGCCAACATCGACGCCGCGCGTGGGCTCAACGAGCAGCAGCACCTTCGACTGACGTTCGAACCAGCGTGCGAGCAATACCTTTTGCTGATTGCCGCCGGAGAGCGTCGAAATGAGTTGCCCCGGCGTTTCCGCCGAGCGGATCTTCAAGTCGCCACGCCATCTCAAGAACGCGGCGAACTCTCGTGAGGCACGAACGAAGCCCCACTTCGCCATGATTGGCCATGAGGGCGCCGCGAGGTTCTCGGCAGCAGATCGGGCCGCGAAGATTCCTTCGCGCTTGCGGTCGGCGGGCAAGTATCCGAGCCCAACGCGCACGGCAGTGAACGGGTTCTTGGCCGTGCTTTGTGCCCCGAAGAGACGGATGCCCCCCGTCGTCAATCGACGGAGGCCGAAGATCGACTCCGCCGACTCTGCGGTTCCTGAGCCGACCTTGCCGTACAGCGCAAGCACTTCTCCCGCGCGGCACGAGAACGACACATCGGCGAACAGGGAGCCGGAGCTGAGGCTCTCGACCTCGATCGCGACGTCTCCGAATTCGGGCTGGTCTTTCGGCCGCTCGACGTCGCCGGCTTCGCGGCCGATCATCGCCGACACCATCATCGCTCTGTTGACGGCAGACACGGGCTCGTTGAGGGTGAGGTAGCCGTCGCGGAGAACTTCCACTCGGTCGCCGATGCGGGTGACCTCGTCGAGACGGTGAGTGATGTAGACCATCGCGACACCGGCAGCCTTGAGGCGAGCGACCGCGTCAAACAGCCTGTCGACCTCGGTCGCCGACAGGGCGGCCGTGGGTTCATCGAGCACAAGAATGCGGGCATCGCCCGAGATGTTGCGCGCGATCTCGAGCAGCTGACGTTGCCCGATCGAGAGGGTGCGGACGGGCGCATCGACATCGATGTCGGTACCACCGAGCATCTCCATCGCCTCGCGGGCCGTGCGCCTCATCGTTGCCCAGTCGACCATGCCGCGCTTGAGCGGCCAGCGACCGAGAGAGATGTTCTCGGCCACGGTTAGGTCGGGGGCGTCAGCGATCTCCTGAAAGATCATGGCGATTCCAGCTTTTTTGGCGAGAACGGGGTCAAGAGCCGAGTGGGTTGTTCCGTCGAAGGTGATCTCACCCGCGTCGGGCCGATAGCTCCCCGCGAGAATCTTCACGAGTGTCGACTTGCCCGCACCGTTTTCGCCCAGCAGCGCCAGAACCTCGCCACGACGAAGGTGGAGGTCCACTCCGTGGAGGACCTCCACCCCGCCGAACGATTTCCGGATTCCCGTCGCGCTGAGAATCAGTTCATCGTTGTGGTGTGACATGAATCGCTAACAGCCTGACACGTCGTAGAAGTCACCGATGTTGTCAGCGTTGAGCCACTGGTGAGGAACCAGCAGGTCGAACGGGATGTCGACGCCGTTGATCATGTCGATCAGGTACGGAATGCCGATCTCGCCGTAGCGCTCGGGGAAGTACGCGACGTCGCCGACCCAGTTCGGGTTGGTGGCGATCTCGCAGTGAGCCGACGGGTCGCCGCCCTGGCCCGACATGTACAGGTTGCCTTCGCGACCCGAGGTACGAGCAGCAGCGAGGGCGCCCAGGAGGACGTCGTCGTTGATGCCGACCACGACGATGCGCTCAGCACCGGGGAGGGTCGTCAGCACGTCGGTGAAGACCGTGCGAGCAGTGTCGGTGACACCACCGGCGTCGATCTCACGCAGGTTCTCGATCGGTCCGCAGATCGACTCGAAGCCCTCGCGGTAGCCGCCCATGCGGAAGTCGTTCACGACACCAGCAGCAGGCTGCTCGAGCGAGACGAAGGCGTCGTACTGGCAGTCGAAGTTGTCTGCGAAGTACTGGCCCAGCGCTTCACCGCCGAGGATACCGGCGCGCTCGTTGTTGGCTCCCATGAACGCCTGCTGGCAGGGCTCTTGGCGAATGTCAACCGCGATCACGGGGACCTGGGGGCCGGCCTCACAGATGCCAGCGGCAGCTGCCGAGTCGAGCTGGAAGTTGATGTAGCCATCGACTTCCTGTGCGGCGAAGTTCTGCACGCACTCGAGCGCCTTGGCGCCGTCGAACGCGCTGTCGCAGACGATGAGTTCTGCACCGGCGGCCTCGGCCTGCTCGCGCATGCTGTTGGTCACGAGTGCGGAGAAGGGAATCGAGTCACCCAGCGCGATGAAGCCGAGCTTGAGGCCCTCGCCTGATCCTGCCTCGGGAATGCGGAAGTCAACGAACTCGGGCGAGTCCTCTTGCACCGACGGGGTGTCGGGCTCGGCGGGCTCTTCCGCGGGGGTCGCCGTACAGCCGACGAGAACGAGGGCAGCGATGCCCAAGCTCGCCACGACCGACAGGCGGTTTCGTGTGGTTTTGGTGATCACTGCGCTCTCCTTTGATGTGACAGTGCTGGAAAGGATTCCAGTATGGTGTGAGGCATGTCTAGTTGAGCGAGGGCCGCAAGTCAAGCGTCATTCTTGGTTGAGTTCACTGCGGCTTACTTCGCCCCGAAATGCTGGGCCTTATGAGGCAATGCCTATTGCCGGACGGCGAGATTCGGGGTTGCACTTGCCCTCGCATGGGTAGATCGTTATGCTTTAGAAACGTTTCCAGTTCCTCGGTCAAGGGATGACTATGCACAAGCCCATGAAGGCCCCCGTTCACGCCGACGTCACCCATGAGCGCGGGCTGTTCATCACCAAGATCGAGACGATCCCGATCGTGGCTCCGCTCGCGCGCGAGTTCAAGGGCAGCTACTACTCGATGACGCAGCGGGCGACACTGATCATCCAGTTGCACACGAGCGAGGGCATCATGGGCGAGGCCTACGTGGGCGATGAGCTCGCAGGCCTGCTTGAGATCAACAGAATCGTGACCAATGAGATCGCACCGCGACTCATCGGCATGGACGCCATGCGCACGGCACAGTGCTGGGAAGCCGCGTATCCCGCGACCTACGACATTCTCCGTGACCGACGCCTCGGTCTCGTGGCCCTTGCTGCGACCGACACGGCGATCTGGGACGCAGTCGGCAAAGCCCTCAAGCAGCCCCTGTGGAAGCTCTGGGGCGGATACACCAACAAGGTCGCCATGATTGCGATCGGTGGCTACTACGGCGAGCCGCTCGGCACGATTGCCGACGAGATCGCGAGCTACAAGTCGATGGGCTTAGGCGGCATGAAGTTCAAGATTGGCGGCGCTACCCCTGAGGTCGACTCCGAGCGAGTGCGCGCCGCGTTCGACGCTGCAGGCTCTGACTTCCTCATCGCGGTCGATGCCAATCAGGGCTACACCGTGCACGACGCGATCGAGTTCGGTCGACGCACGAGCGACCTCGACATCATGTGGTTCGAAGAGCCCGTGCGCTGGCACAACGATCGACGCTCGTTGGCCGCTGTGCGCCAAGCGACTCCGCATCCGGTCTGTGCCGGCCAAAGCGAGTTCAGCCCGAGTGGATGCCGTGACCTCATGGAAGAGGCATCGATCGACGTGTGCAACTTCGATGCGTCGTGGTCAGGTGGTCCGACGGCGTGGCTTCGCACTGCGGCGATCGCGCACAGCTACGACACCAAAATGGGCCACCACGAAGAACCTCAGGTCTCGTCTCACCTGATTGCCAGCCAGTCGCACGGCACGGTCATCGAATGCTTCCATCCCGACCGCGATCCGTTCTGGTGGAACATGATCGCGAACCGACCCGAACTCGAGAACGGCTACTTGACGCTGTCTGATGCGCCCGGCCTGGGCTGGGAGTTGAATTGGGACTACATCAACCAGTACCGCGTCACTGAAGACTAACGATGGCCCTCCGCGAGAAGATCGACTAATGACGACCACCCCACCGCCCGAGGCGCGGCGTCCGGCGAACTCCCGACCTGGCATGAAGGAGGTCGCGGACCGCGCTGGCGTTGCCATTTCTTCGGTCTCTCGCGTTTTGTCAGGCCACCGCGACGTGAGCGCTGTCATGCGCAATCGCGTGCTGGATGCCGTTGCGGCTCTCGGTTACGAGCCGGACATCCTGGCGCAGAGCATGCGCACGGGCGAGACGATGACCATCGGCTTCATCGTGAGCGACATCAGCAACCCCTTGATTTCCGAGATCGCCCTCGGCGCAGAGACCGTTCTGCGCGAGGCGGGGTACGCCATGATCGTCGTGAACTCGATGAACGAGCCGCGCATGGAGCTCGAACACATCTCGCTCATGAACCGTCGGCGCACGGACGGCTTGCTCTTGTCGCTTGCCGACGAAAACTATGCGACCCTGCCCGGCACACTCGATCGACTGAGCGTTCCGGTTGTGCTCGTTGATCGACACCTGAAAGGCCTCGACCCCGTGCAGATGGTGCACTCTGACCACCGGGCCGGCATGGACGAAGCTCTCGAGAGACTTCACTCGCTTGGCCATCGTTCGATCGCCCTCATCAACGGAAGCCTCGCGGTGCGGCCGAGTCGCGAGCGCGCGAATGCCGTGCGGCGTTTCGGAAAGGCGCACTCCGACGTGCAATGCAGTGTGCGTTCCGGAGCCTTCACCGGCGAGTTTGGTTATGCGGCAGCTCGCGAACTGCTCACGGACGCCACGCCCCCTACCGCGATCATCGCGGGAAGCAACCAGATTCTGGTCGGCGTGCTCCGAGCCCTCCGCGAGCTCGGACTGAGTGTTCCGAGCGACGTAAGCCTCATCACGTGCGACGACAGCCCTCTCGCTGAATTCATGTCGCCGGCTCTCGACACCATCAAGCGCGACGCGATGCAGCTCGGTATCGAAGCGGCGTCGACGCTCTTGAAGATCCTGCGGAGCGAAGCGACCGAACCTGTGATCCTGCCGACCTACTTCGAACCGCGCGCCAGTAGCGCACCGCCTCCCCAACGCTAGGAATCGCTTCATGACACCAACGAACACCGCGGTCGCTCGATCACTTGCAGAGGGTGTCCCCGACGACGCAGCCGAACTCCTCCGGCGGATGTGGGAGATTCGGCACTTCGAGAACGAAGTCATGTCGCTCTTCTCGCAAAACCTTGTGCGCGGCAGCACCCACCTCTGCCAGGGGCAAGAGGCCGTCTCGGTCGGGGTGTGCTGGGATCTCCGTCACAGCGACCACATGACGTGCACGTACCGTGGCCACGGTGCGGTGATCGCGAAAGGCGCTCCCCTTGACGGGAGCTTCGGAGAGATTCTGGGTCGCGAGATCGGGCTGTGCGGCGGAAAGGGCGGCTCGATGCACCTCACCGACGTCTCCGTCGGCGCCCTCGGTTCGAACGCGATTGTCGGCGCGCACCTCCCCATTTCGGTCGGTTCGGCGCTCAGTGCCCAAGTGCAAGGCCGCGATGACGTGAGCGTCACGATCTTTGGCGACGGCTCAACCAACATCGGTGCGTTCCACGAGAGCATGAACATGGCCGCGATCTGGAAGCTGCCCATTGTCTTCGTGATCGAGAACAACCAGTACGGCGAGTACAGCCCGCTCGCGTCAACCACCCCCATTACTCAACTCGTGCGGCGGGCAGACTCCTACGGCATGCCGGGCGTTCTCGTCGATGGCAACGATGTGGTCGCTGTGCGTGCGGTCATGTCCGACGCCGTGAGTCGCGCCCGAAGTGCCCTCGGCCCGACGCTCATCGAAGCGTCCACCTACCGTCAGGTTGGGCACTCCCGCAGCGATCCGGCGACGTATCGACCGGAGGGCGAGCTCGAGCATTGGTTGGCGCTCGACCCCATTCCGCGTCTGGCCACCGCGATGGTCACCTTCGGTGTCGCCACCGCCGACGAGGTCGCGGCAGTCGAGTCATCGGCCAAGGCAGACGTTCTCGCGGCGCTTGACCGAGCGCTCGCCTCCCCCATTCCCGACGACAATCTTCGCCTCAAGGACGTGTTCGTGTGACCACCACCTACAACTACCGGCAGATCATCTCGAAGGCGATCGCCGATGAGATGCGCACGAACCCCGACGTCATCCTGTTTGGCGAAGACGTGGCGGCTGCAGGCGGTGCGTTCAAGACGACCCCCGGTCTCTTCGAGGAGTTCGGCCCCAACCGGGTGCGCGACACCCCTATCTCTGAGCAAGCGATCGTCGGTGCCGCCCTGGGAGCATCCATGACCGGGCTCCGGCCCGTGGCCGAAATCATGTTCGCTGATTTCGCCGGAGTCTGCTTCGACCAGATCGCCAACCAAGTCGCGAAGTACCGCTACATGACCAACGGACAAGTGACCGTTCCTCTCGTGATCCGCATGGCGAACGGCGCCGGCTCCGGTTTCGGGGCGCAGCACTCGCAGTCGGCCGAGAACTGGTTCTTGAACATCCCGGGGCTGAAGATCGTCACGCCGGGCACCGTGACCGATCTCTACGGCTTGCTGCGAGCCTCCATTCGCGATGACAACCCGGTGCTGTTCTTTGAGCACAAGAACCTCTTCGCCATTAAGGGCGACATCGAGGGCGTCGAGGCTGAGATCGTTCCCCTGGGGGTTGCCGCGGTGGTTCGCGAAGGAACCGACATCACCGTCGTCGCCAACCAACAGATGCGGCACCGAGCCCTCGAAGCTGCCGACGTTCTCGCCTCAGAAGGAATCTCGCTGGAGGTCATCGACCCCCGCACGATCGTGCCGTTCGACGACGCGACGGTGCTGACGAGCCTGGCCAAGACCAGTCGCTTGATGGTCGTTCAAGAGGGGCCCCGAGACGGCAGTTGGGGTGCGTCGCTCGTGTCGCGCGTCATCACGGAGAACTTTGAGATTCTGGATGCTCCGCCCATCGTGCTCTCGTCAGAAGACACTCCCGTGCCCTATGCCGGAAACCTCGAAGAGCTCTGGTTGACGTCGGTCGGCGAGATCATCGACGCAGCGCGCAAGCAGGTGCGGTACTGACCGTGCGGCACTTCCTCGTGCACACCGTCGCGACCCTGCCCGAAGGGGACGACCCGGAACTCGCGGCGCTACGTCGTGCCGAAGTCGAGCGCGCTCACGAGTTGCAGAGCGATGGCACGCTTGTGGCCCTCTGGCGCGAGGCGGGCCGCTTGGCATCGTTTGGCATATGGCGCGCTACAGACCCTGAGCACGCGCGTGCCCTCGTGTCCTCGCTCCCCCTGCACCGCTACATGACGGTGTCAGTGACCGAGCTACACCGACACCCGAATGCGATCAGCGCGTTTCCGTTCGACGGCCCGGAGCCCGCCGCAGAGTCCGCCTAGTCGCCGACGACGACGCGCGCGCCGCGGCTCACCGGGTCGAGGTCGCCCGTCTCGCCGTCGCGATGGGCGCGGCCACCGAGCATCCATTGATACAGCAAGAACGCGACGAGCGCGATCGTGCCGATTCCGATGCGAATGACGTCGGGCCACTCTTGGCGCGTCACGTAGCCCTCGATGATGCCGCTCACGAGAAGGGCGGCGATGAGCCCGCCGATGACCGCGAAGAGGGCGCGGCCGTCTTCGGCGAGCGCCTGCAGCCGCGTGCGCGGGCCGGGTGAGACCCAGGCCCAGAAGATCATCAACCCACCGGCGCCGGCCACGAAGATCGCGTAGATCTCGAGCTGGCCGTGGGGAAGGATATTGAGGAAGAACACGTCGAGCCGGTCGAACTCGGCCATGATGCCGGCACTGAGCCCGAGGCCCTGCGCGTTCTGGAAGAGCACGAAGGGCACGAAAACGCCCGTAATGCCGAACGCGACGGCTTGCGTGGCGATCCAGGCGTTGTTGCTGAAGACCTGCAGGCCGAAGACGGCCTCGCCCGACTCGCTGTAGTAGCCGACGAAGTCTTCTTCCGCGTAGCGACGCAACTCTTCGTAGTCGCCCAGCGCTGCGATCACGTCGGGGTTCGTCGCGACCCACACCGCATACAGGGTCGCGACGGCAATGAAGGCGGCGGCCACGGCGAGCGTGAGGTACCGAATGCGGTAGAGCGCCGCTGGCACCTCGCGCGTTGCATAGCGGGCCAGCTGAGCGAGCGGCTCGGCGGTCGCGCCCGTGAACCGCAGACGCGCGCGCGACAACAGAACGCTGAGCGTCGCGGCTTGCGGAACCTGCCCGGCACTCGTCGTGATCGCCGACAACTGCGTAGCGCCGGCCTGGTAGTGCTCGATGAGTTCGTCGGCGTCGCGCCCCGCGAAACGGCGACGGCGCGACAAGTCGCGCAGCCGGTCCCATTCGGCGGCGTGCGCGGAGGAGTAAGCGTCGAGGTCCATCTGTTTAGATGATGTCATGTCTGGCACTGCGTCGACCCTGAGTGCGCACGACAGCGAGCGCGAACTGCTGACGGGCGAAGCGGTTGCCCTTGAGCTGCGGGCAACAAGCGTGATTCTGCGCATGGCCGGTGGCATCATCGATTACCTGGTGTATCTCACGGCGACCGGGTTCTTCGCCTGGGGCGTGTTCTCGCTCGCGATCGACCTCGGCCTTGACGAGACGCTCTACGCCGCCGTCGGCATCGCCGTCACGGTCGTCGGTCTCGTGCTCGTGCCCGCCGTCGTGGAAACCGCGAGCCAGGGCAAGTCGCTCGGCCGGCTGGCCCTCGGTGACCGCATCGTGCGCGACGATGGCGGGGCCATCTCGTTCCGCCACGCATTCATTCGCGCACTCGTCGGCGTCTTTGAGATCGTCTTCACCTTTGGCGGGCTCGCGGTCATCGTTGCCATGCTGAACTCCCGCGCCAAGCGCCTGGGCGACCTGCTCGCCGGCACCTACAGCCAGTACGAGCGGGTCTCGAGTGTGGTGTCGCCCGTCTATGGGGTTCCGGTGGAACTCGTGGAATGGGCATCCACCGCGGACGTCGCCCGGATGCCCGATGCGCTGTCTCGCCGCATCGCCCAGTTCTTGCGGCAAGCGGGCGGCCACACCGCCCCGACGCGCGAGCGAATCGCCCGCGACTTGAGCCTGGAAGCTGCCCTCTACGTCTCCCCCGTTCCGGCCGGAGACCCCGAGCTGTTTCTCGCCGGGGTTGCTGCGCTGCGGCGCCAGCGTGAGGCGACGGCGCTGAGGCTCGAACGTGCCCGACTCGACGAGCTGCAGCCGACGCTCGCGGCACTGCCGCACGGGTTTCCTGACCGGGGGTAGGTCAGCGTCGAGCGAGGGAGGGCCCACTCAGGCCACGTCGAGGGCCTGCTCGGTTGCGAAGAGGTAGTTGCGAGTTCCGAGGGTCACTGCCTCGGTGCGCACCCACCGGCCTCGTTGCCAGGTATACATGCCGTAGGCGGGCCAGCGACGCTGAATCTCGGCCGTGACGCTGTGCGCCGTCGTGCCGTAACGCTCGAGATGCCGATCTTCGATCTCGAGAAGCAGGCTCGGCAGGTCGCGGCTGATCGTCCGTGCAGCGCCCTCGAGCACGTGCGGCTCGAAGCCCTCAACATCGGCCTTGATGAAACTGAGTCGACCGACGCCCTCTTCGTCGACCCAGTCGTCGATTGCCGTGATGGGTGTTGACCAGTGCCGCACACGGTCACCCGGTTTGAGCGGTGCGGCACCCTCGGCGAGATGGGCACGGCCATAGATCGGCAAGCCGAAAACGATCGGGAGACGCATCATGAGGGTGCCCCGCTCGCGCCCCGCGGCTCCTGCGTGCACCGTGATCTGGGGTGCCCCGAGCAGGCGACGCCATGCCCGCAAGGTGCGCTGCTGTCGAGGGTGTGGTTCGAACGCATCGACGCTGCCCGTGGGGCCCGCGAGGCGCGCGAGGGTGACCGCGTACATGCCGTGTGCCGCGCCGATGTCGACCACGGCGTCACCGGGCTTGACGAGGCCACGCAAGCCCTGCAGTTCAGGCTCGGCCCAGCGAAAGCGGCCGGCGAGCATCATGATGCGGTACCCCAGACGCAAGAGCGCCGAGGTGCCGTCGGTCTCAGAACTCATCTGTCGGTCGTCGACTAGTAGCGGTAGTGATCGACCTTGAAGGGCCCGGCGGGATCAACGCCGATGTACTGCGCCTGCCGCGGCGTGAGCTCGGTGAGCTTCACGCCGAGCGCATCGAGGTGCAAGCGCGCAACCTTCTCGTCGAGCACCTTGGGCAGCACGTGCACGCCGAGCGGGTAGGCATCGAGGTTCGTGTGGATCTCAAGCTGCGCGAGCACCTGGTTGCTGAATGAGGCGCTCATGACGAAGCTCGGGTGACCCGTGGCGTTGCCGAGGTTCATGAGGCGGCCCTCGCTCAGCACGATAATGCTGCGCCCGTTGGGCATGCGCCACTCGTGCACCTGGGGCTTGATCTCGATCTTCTCCGCTCCGGGCAACGACTCGAGGCCGGCCATGTCGATTTCGTTGTCGAAGTGGCCGACATTCGCGACGATCGCGAGGTGCTTGAGCCCCAGCAGGTGCTCGACGGTGACGACGTTCTCGTTGCCCGTGCCCGTCACGAGAATGTCGATCGTGCCGATCACGTCGTCAAGGCGCGTGACCTGAAAGCCGTCCATCGCTGCCTGGAGGGCGTTGATGGGGTCGACTTCGCTCACGATGACGCGCGCGCCTTGCCCGCGCAGGGCTTCGGCCGCACCCTTGCCGACGTCGCCGTAGCCCACGACGAACGTGGTCTTGCCGCCCATGAGCACATCGGTGGCGCGGTTGAGGCCGTCGGGTAGCGAGTGGCGAATGCCGTACTTGTTGTCGAACTTGCTCTTCGTGATCGAGTCGTTGACATTGATCGCCGGGAAGAGCAGCTTGCCATCGCGGTGCAGCTCATAGAGGCGGTGAACGCCCGTCGTGGTCTCTTCCGTGACGCCCAGGATGGCCTTGCCGATGCGCGTCCAGCGCTGCGGGTCGCTCTGCAGCGACTCGCGCAACACATTCAGCACGACCCGCCACTCGGTGCTGTCACCCTCGGCAGCGTCAGGAACCGCGCCCGCCGCCTCGAACTCGGTGCCCTTGTGCACGAGCATCGTGGCGTCGCCACCGTCGTCAAGAATGAGCGTGGGGCCCTCGCCATCAAAGTCGAAGATCTGCTGCGTCGCCCACCAGTACTCTTCGAGCGTCTCGCCCTTCCAGGCGAACACGGGCGTGCCCTCGGGCTTCTCCAGCGTGCCCGTCGGGCCGACGACGACGGCCGCAGCCGCCTCGTCTTGCGTCGAAAAGATGTTGCAGCTCGCCCACCGCACGTCGGCGCCCAGCGCGCGCAAGGTTTCGATGAGCACGGCCGTCTGCACCGTCATGTGCAGCGAACCGGCGATGCGAGCACCGGCAAGCGGCTGGTGCGGCCCGAACTCGTCGCGCAAGCTCATGAGGCCCGGCATTTCGTGTTCGGCCAGGCGAATCTGGTGGCGGCCCGCCTCGGCGAGCGAGAGGTCGCGCACCTTGTGGGCGACACCGTTGACGACGTCGACATCCAGTGCGGGGCGTGCGGGCGTGTGGATGCTCATGCCTGCCATTCTCGCAGGCCTCACCCGAGCATCCGCCCGCCTGTGTCGTTCTTCACGCTGAGGATCGCAGGGGTTCGAGGGCCGCCAGCACGAGGTCAAGCCCGAACGCGAACTCGGTTGCTGGGTCGTAGCCGGCAGCGGCGAGCGCCGCGGCCGACTCATTGAGATACGGAAACTCCTCGGGTGGAAGCTGAGGCAAGTAGACGTCTTCGGTCAGCTCGGCGAGTTCTTGGCCCGAGCCGATCGGCAGGCTCGCTTCTTGCAGGGCGAACCCGTAGACGTAGCTGTCGAGCAGCCAGTTGGCGTGGGTTGCCATGACAATCGAGAAGCCGGCCTGTCGCAAGCAGGCGATGACCGCTTCACGGTGGCGAAGGTTCGCGGGCCCGGGCGTCGTGCGTGACTCCATCAAGACGATCGCCCATGGGTGGCGAACGAGAACCTCACGAGCGGAGTGCGCCCGCCGCGACATTGACGTTTGCCATTCGGTCTCGGCAGACGGCAACTCGATCTCGCCGAACACGACGTCGATCATCGCGTCGAGCAACTCATCTTTGCTCGCGACGTAGTGGTACAGCGACATCGCGCCCGCGCCGAGCTCGCCCGCGAGGCGGCGCATGCTGAGCCCGTCGACCCCCTCGCGGTCGGCGATTCGCACGGCCTCGACGACAAGGCGCTGCTTGCTCAACCCGGCGTCGGAGGGCGTTGAGCGCTGCTGTCTCTGCGGCACGGGGCTCCTCGTTCACTCAGCCGACTTGACAAGCGTACAGCGTACGAGGAATAGTACAGCGTACGACGTACAGTGTACGAACTCATCGACATCACGAGCGTCGCACGATTCCCGCACGCCGCCCGGCGGCCTGTCCCTCACAACGAAAGAAGATCCGATGACCACCCGAACGAACGCGTCACTCCCCCTCGACAGCCGACCGTTGCCTGTCCAGGCGAGACTCGCTGCTGCCTGGACGAGCTTCATGTTTCTCTACGTCTATGTCGACGTGCTGGGATTCTACAAGCCCGGAGTGGTCGACGGCATCCTCGCCGGCCTCGTGTGGGAGTTCGAGGTCAGTGCCTCACTCATCACCGTGTTTCTCGTGAGCGTGTCGATCCCGGCCATGATGGTGGCGCTGGCGGCGATCCTGCCGGCCCGCGCGAACCGCGTCACGAACCTCGTGGTCGCCTCGCTCTACATTCCCTTCACGCTGTTCAACGCCGTCGGCGAGACGTGGGAGTGGGCAGCGTTCTACGGCATCTCGATCGCGCTCGAAGTGCTCCTGCTTGCGTTCATCCTGCGCACGGCCGCCGTGTGGCCACGCGCCGCTGCCGAAACTACGCGCGGATAAGCGCAAGCACCTCGTCGCGGATCGCGGCCATCGTCGCGGGGGTCTGCGCCTCGGCATTGAGCCGCAAGAGCGGCTCGGTGTTCGAGGGGCGCACCGAGAACCACCAGAATCCGTCGTCGGCCGCGCCCGAGAAGGTGAGCCCATCGAGCTCATCGATCGAGGCGCGGCCGTGGAACTGATCAACGATGCGCGCGTAGGCGGCTGGCACGTCGTCGACCGTCGAGTTGATCTCGCCGCTCGCGGTGTAGGGCGTGAACTCGGCGGCAAGTTTCGACAGCGGCCCGTCGTACTCGCCGAACTGCGCGATGAGGTGCATGGCGGCGAGCATGCCGTTGTCGGCTCCCCAGAAGTCGCGGAAGTAGTAGTGCGCCGAGTGCTCCCCGCCGAAGATCGCACCCGTGGCGTGCATGACGTCCTTGATGAGCGAGTGCCCCACCTTGGTGCGCACGGGGATCGCTCCGGCAGCCGTGATCGTCTCGGGCACGATGCGTGACGTGATGAGGTTGTGCACCACGCGAATCTCACCGGTCTCGCCCTGGGCGCGCACGCGGGTGATCTCGCGCAGGGCGACGATCGCCGCAACCGCGCTCGGGGTGACCGGCTGGCCCAGCTCGTCGATGACGAAGCAGCGGTCGGCGTCGCCGTCGAACGCGAGCCCGAGGTCGGCGCCGTGCTCGACGACGGCCTTCTGCAGGTCGACGAGGTTCGCCGGTTCGAGCGGGTTGGCCTCGTGGTTCGGGAAGGTGCCGTCGAGCTCGAAGTAGAGCGGAATGATCTCGAGCGGCAGGGCGGGCAGACCCGCGGCCGTGCCGAGCACGGCGGGCACTGTGAGGCCGCCCATGCCGTTGCCCGCGTCCACCACAATGCGCAGGGGGCGCACGCTCGACAGATCGACGAGCTCGCGCAGGTAGGCGGCGTAGTCGGCGAGCACGTCGCGGTGCGCGAGCGTGCCGGGAGCATCCGTCGCCGGAATCGACCCAGCATTGAGGTAGGCCTGCGCGCGGTCGCGAATGCCGCCGAGGCCCGTGTCGAGGCTGATGCCCTGGGCTCCGGCGCGGCAGAACTTGATGCCGTTGTAGGTCGCGGGGTTGTGGCTCGCGGTGAACATGGCCGCGGGCACGTCGAGGCGGCCGCTCGCGAAGTAGGTCTCGTCGGTCGAGCCGAGACCGAGCATGATGACGGATGCGCCCCGCGCCTGCGCCCCCCGCGCAAATGCGCCGGCAAAGACCGGCGAGCTGTCGCGCATGTCGTGCCCGACCGCGAGCGTGAGGTCGCCCGAGGTCTCACTGCGCATCTCGTCGGCGAATCCGGCGCCGAGCGCTTCGACGACAGCTTCCGTCAGCTGCGTGCCGACGAGGCCGCGCACGTCGTATGCCTTGATGAACGAGCTCAGATCAGGTGTGTGATTCACCCGCCAAGGGTACCGCCGCGTTGGTTCAGCCGACCTCTCCGAGGGCGCTATAGCGCACAATGTGCCACCCATTGGGGGCAGAAAGGCGCTCGGAGTGACGTTCACACAGGTCATAACTGTGCGGTTCAGGGCGCGCGCTCAAGGGGCCCAACACGGTCATCGAGTCGGCATAGACATAGGTCAACGTGCGCACGGCCTGCTCGCTGCACGCCACCTTGCTACACGGTCGACCGGTCATGGTGGCTTCAGCATACGGCGAGTCGAGGGCCTCGCCGAGTTAGTGCGACAGCGTGGCTCGCGCGCGACACGGCCGCCCGTTAGGTCTCGCGCGACCCCGAGGCGGCGACGTCACGCAACCACGACTCGACATTCAGATCAGCGGGGTCGAACCCCGCCACGCGCGCATGCGAGATCGCCGGATGCACGGGTTTCGTCGTCTCTTCGTCGTCGCCAACGAGCGACTCGTGCAGCTTCTCGCCGGGCCGAAGGCCGGTGAAGACGATCTCGACGTCACGACCCGACATCTCGATCATGCGCTGGGCGACATCGAGAATGCGCACGGGCTCACCCATGTCGAGAATGAGCACCTCGCCGTCGGCACCGATTCCTCCCGCCTGCATCACGAGCTGGCACGCTTCGACGATCGTCATGAAGTAGCGCGTGGCGTCGGGGTGCGTGACGGTGAGAGGGCTTCCACCCTCGATCAGCGACGCAAAGGTCGGCACCATTGACCCTCGGCTACCGAGCACGTTGCCGAAACGCACGGAAAGGTAGGTGCCATCGAACTGCTCGGCGTACCACACGGTGAGGTGCTCGGCGAGTCGCTTCGAATGCCCGAGAGCGCTGATGGGCTTCACGGCCTTGTCGGTCGAGATGTTGACGAACGTGCCGACTCCGGCTCGGCGCGCCGCCTGAAGAACGTTGAGCGTGCCGATCACATTCGACTTCCAGGCCTCGCGCGGGTACTGCTCAAGCATGGGCAGATGCTTGAGCGCCGCCGCGTGAAGCACCACCTCGGGCCGACGGTCGGCGAAGATCTCGGCGATCACCTCGGCATCGCGAATGTCCGCGAGCACCACCTCACGGCCCGTCAAGAGGCCCGTCTCGAACACCGCCAGTTGGGCCGCTTGCAGGCCCGACTCGTCGCGATCAAGCATGATGAGCTCGGCCGGGCCGAACCGCTGAATCTGACGACACAGTTCGAGGCCGATCGAGCCGCCCGCGCCCGTCACGAGCACGCGGCGGCCGGCCAGATAACCACTGACGGCGTCGATGTTGGTGTCGACGGGGTGCCGGCCGATGACGTCATCGATCGACAGGTCGCGCAAGTCGCGCAAGCGCGACTTGCCCTCGAGAATCTCGGCGAGCGACGGAAGAACCTTGATGGTCAGCCCGGTGCCCTGTGCGGCGTCAGACACGCGCCGCAGCAACTCGGCTTCCGCGCGCGCGATCGCGACGACGAGAGCGCGGGCGCCCGTCGAACTTGCGACCCGCTGCAAGTCGTCGAGCGTGCCCAAGACCTTCACGCCATCGAGCCACAGCGACAGCTTCTGCGGATCGTCATCGAGAACGCCCACCGGAACGAACGGCGACTCGGGGTCGGTGAGCATGCGCTTGACGACCGATGACCCCAAATAACCAGCCCCATAGACGAGCGCCTTCTCGACCTCGCCCGCGTAGCGCACGTTCCGCTCGACGAGCACCCGCTTGAGGTACCGCCCGGTGAGCATGACCATGACGGCCAGCGGCAGCGCGATGATCATGGTTCCGGGCGGGATGCCCCACGCTCCCCCAGCGATGAACACCGGTATGCCCGTCACGAGGGTCACGACGATGACCGTGACCCCGAGTGCCCGAACCTCACGGAAACTGCCATAGGGGTGGCGGCCGCGGTAGAGAAACAGCACCCAACCCACGGCGAACTGGGCAACGGCGACAACGAGCCCCGTGACGACAACGGCGCTGAGGTTCATGCGATCAACGGCGAACTCGGTCAGCAGCAGCGCTGCCGCCACGACGCCTATGAACCACCCCAGAGCGTCGACGAGATACTGCGAGCCGAACCGGCCGAGCGGCCCTGAGCGGTGGGCGCGAGCCATGCCGGAGAAAACGGCATCAGCGAGAGAGCTCATGTCAGCACCGGCCCCACTGCGCTGTCGAGCATGTCGTCGAGCCCGCGCCGGGGGCGCCACCCCAGCAGCTCGGTGATGAGCGCCGTGTCGGCCACGGCGACCGCGACGTCACCGGGGCGGCGCGCTACCGTGACGGCCGCCGGTGCACCGCGCCACCGGGCTCGAACCCCCTCGACGAGCTCGCGAACACTCGCCCCCGTGCCCGTGCCGACGTTGTAGACCGCCCAACGCGGGGCGTCGGACGACAGCGACGCGAGAGCGCTGAGGTGCGCTTGTGCCACATCATCGACGTGCACGACGTCGCGAACGCATGTGCCATCGGCGGTCGCAAAGTCGTCGCCGTGAATGCGCGGAGCACGCCCCGCCTCCAGCTCAGCGAGCACCATGGGCACGATCGTCTGACTGCCACGGTCGATGAGCGCCGGGTGCCCCGACCCGAGCACGGTGAAGTGCCGCAACACGATCGCCGTGAGCTCGGTGACGCGCGTCTGGGCGCGAACGAGCCACTCGGAGACAAGCGCCGCGTGGCCGTAAGCCGACGTCGGTGCAGGGGCGGCGCTCTCGCGCAGTGCACCGTCGGCGTCGCCGTAGACCGCGGCCGTCGACGAGTGCACGAGTCGCTCGACGCCGGCCGCGTGCATCGCCGTGAGCACCGCGGTCGTCGCACGCAGGTGGTCATCGATGTGTCGCAGCGGCCGCGCCGCCGCCGCCGCACGGTCTTTGCTGCCTGCGAGGTTGACGACGGCGTCGATCTGGTGATCGCGCAATGCCCGCTCGAGCTCGAGAGCGGCCCCTGCCTCGCGCACATCGAGCCTCAGCTGCGTCACGACCTCGGCGGGCGCGGTGACGGGTGCGGCTTCGGCGATGGCGGCGAAGGCCGCATCCCGGCCCTGACGATCGAGAATCACCACGTGATGACCGGCTGATACGAGCGCGCGCGCGACGTGCGAGCCGATGTAGCCCGACCCGCCGGTCACGAGTATTCGCACCTGCCGAGCCTAGCCCGCGGCCCGCGGCTGCGGTGCGGCGTTAGGCTGAGATCGTGGCGCGAGTGAGCAGGCAGTACCCGAGCGCTCGCGCGCGAGCGAGGCACGGCCGGCTCGGGCGCTCGCCCGTCACAGGGCCCCATCTTCCGCTCGCGCACACGCGCCGCGATCTCTTCGAGACGACCGTGCAGTCGACCGCCGAATACCTCGTGTCGCTGTGGCCGAACGAGCTCGCCGAGTTGCGCATCGAGGTCGTGCCGATGCCCGATCAGCCCAACGACGTGCGCGGTGTGGCGCGCTGGCGGGTTGTTGCCGACGAACACCTCGTCGTGCTCTACCGCATTCCGATCGAGCGCATGAGTCGGTTGCACCGCGATGACGACTGGCACCGACGCCTCATGGTCGAGAGCTGCGTGTTTCGCTCGGTCGCCGAACTCCTCGGCAAAGACCCCTGGGATCTCGCTCCCGAGCGCTTTCGTCACTGGTAGGCGACGGCGCTCAGTTCACGACGATCGTCACGGCCCGGGCGGCCTGTGGCGGCGGCAGGATGCGCGTGCCCGCGATCGCCGCATCACCGCGGTAGCTCACGCTCGCGTGCAGAGGTGCCGTTGACGTCAGCCGCACCGCCGCGTTCGTCGGCGTCTCGAGCACGACACCGCTGTCGGCGGGCACCACGACCGTCGTGCCGTCGATCGTGACCGTGGCCTCCGCCTCCGAAGCGAAAAGGTGGAGGCGAGCCGTGACGCCCGAGGGCACGGGCGCGACCGCGGCGAGCTGCTCGACGCCGGCCTCCAGAGCGGGGGCCGGAGCGAACCACTCGAGGTCGATGCCACTCTCGCCCGCCGTGCTCGTGCGCGCTGCCACGACGATCGGCTCACTCGCATCGATCACAACCGAGTAGTCGCCGTCCAGCAGATCGGTGAAGGGCAAGTCGACGACCGTTTGCGGCTCGACGATGGTCGTCAGGGCAACTCCGGTGCCGTCACCGTTGGGGATGAGCCGCACGGTGACCTGGGCGGCCGTGTCGCCCGGGGCGAGCATCCGCAGCGCCGTCAGCGCGTCGGCCCCGCCGTCGGCGGTGCTGCGCTCCAGAACGGCTTGACCGCCAACAACGGGCAGTGCCGGAATGACGTGACGCATAGCCGGCTCGGCAAGCGGGGTAACGATGCTGATGCCGCTCGCGTCGAGCCCGCGCACGATTGTGTGCTGCAGCGTGGCGGCAATGGAGCCGCCCTCGCTCGTCACCTCGATGACGGGTGACTCGACGTTGACGGCAATGCCGGCGAGCGGCAGCACGCGCTGGGCCCCCGCGGCGACGATGATGCCGCTCGTGCCGGGCGCTTCGATGAGACCGTTCTCGGCGAACACTCGCAGGCTCACGGTGGCGTCAACGGCGCCGGCGTTGCTCAGCACGATCCAGGTGGTGCGACCCACGGTCGTCGAGCCGCCCACGAGCCACGCCGTGCGGCCCGGAGTGAGGCACTCGGCGGCTGCCAGCCCGGCGACGTCGGGCGTCGTCGGGCGCACCGACTCGCTCGCCGCGACAGCGTCACCGGGGGCTTCTTGCGGCAGCGTCACGACCGCCGCCGAGCCGTCGAGCGCATCGCTCTCGGCGATCGTCGATTCGACAAGCCCCGCACCGGCGCTGCGGCGCTGCGCATCAGCGACGGCAGCCACCTGCGGGTCATCGCCGCGCGTCAAGCCCAGCGCGGGCCCGGCACACACAAGCGACTGGTCGCTGCGGTCGGGAGTCACGGCGAACGAGAGCGGCTCGGGTGCGATCGCCGGGCTCGGCACGAACAGTACCCCGAGCGCGAGTGCCGCCGCTGCGCCCGCGGCGATGAGCGCGAGCGACACGCGGCCGCCCGCGACGAGCAGCGACCGCGTGCGCGGGGTGCTCGGGGCTGCCGGGGGGCTCGGCTCGGCCGAGGTGCTCGGCTCGGCCGAGGTGCTCGGCTCGGCTGCAGGGCTCGCGTCGGCTGCAGGGCTCGCCTCGCGAGAGTCGTCGTTTGTGGCGAGGGGTATGGAACGTTGCGTCACTCTCGCCACATTCGGTAACTCTGGCGGAGAAGGTGCCGCGGCGGCGGGCTCGACGGCGGGCTCGACGGCGGGCGCCGCGGCCGGCGCGGGGGCGGGCGCGGCGGCGGGCTCGGGGGCGTCCGGCGGCGTGGCCGGCGTCTGCGGGTCAGTCATCGTGGTCACCTGCCTCGAAGGTCGCCGCGGGGCCCTCGTCGACGCCGGAGTCGGCGCGCGCGCGTCGAGGCCGCAAACTCGTCGGCACCGCCAACAACAGGGTGAGGGCCAGGATGCCCAGCTGAACCCCCAGAATCACCGCCGTGCTGGCAGGCCGAGCCGGGTCGGCCGCTCGGCTGTCGTCGTCGGCAACGACGCGGTAGAGCCGGCCAGCGTCGGTGTCGCCGACGGGCGCGAGCTGCGCGTTGCCGTCGAGCGCGGCAACGGCGGAGCCCGCCGTGGCGGCGCACGACGACCCAGCCCCCGCCGCCCCAGCCTCCGCTGCCCCAGCCCCCGCCGCCCCAGCCGCCGCCGCCCCAGCCCCCGCGGTGCCAACAGCCGACGCGTCCGCTGCCGCTGCCCCCGGCGCCGGCGCCCCAGCCTCGAGCAACACAAACCGCACATCGAGCGCATCGAGTTCGGGCGTGAGATCGCGACCACTCGGCGCGACCAGGTTGCCCGCGACGTCGGCGAGTTGCTGCGCCGCCGCACTATCTGACACAGAACCTGCGGTGCCGGGCAGGCCGCTGCCGCGCAACACGGAGGTCGCCGTCAGGGTGCGTTGCTCGGCAAGGGTGCGGCCGGCGCCGTGGTCGAGGCGCGCGGCGACTCCCGACTCGAGCGGAGTGAGCACGAGCGTGGCGAGGCCCGGGTCGGCGAGCGCCTCGGCGGCGACGAGGGCGGGCAGCGTGCGCGGCTCCCCCGCCCGCACGGTGGCAGTGCCGGCGAGCACCGCGGTCGCGGCCGGCGCCGCGACAACCAGCGCCGCCAGCACGGCGAGCGTCGCGAGACTCGCGGCGAGCATCCGGCCCGTGCGCACTGCCGCCGCCGACCGGGGCACCGCCGCCGACCCAGGCGCTGCCGTGCGCGGGGCCCCGAGGCCGTCGAGTCCGATCGCCGCGGCGAGCACGAGGCCGAGCGTCATGAGGCTGAGGGCAGGGCCGACGTCAAGCGCCACGGCCTGCCCCCCGGCAACTGAGACCGCGAACTCTGATACTCCCCACGCACTCAGTAGCCCAATGCCACCGAGCGCGAGAGGCACGAGGCCGCGGCGCCCCTCCGGCAGGGCGAGCCCGAGAATCGCCAGCACGGCGACCGGCAGCATGAGTACGGCGAGCGCGAGCGCCACGACGGGCAGCCCCGCGACCGTTGCCGCGCCGATGCCGGGCACAACAGTCTCGAGCGGCGTGAGCAGCAGCGCGAGGTCAGGCCAGCCGAACAGGAGCCCCGTCGGCGAGCTCGCGCCCATGACGGCGGGTACTCCGGGGTCGGCGAGGAGGCCGAGGGGGGTGCCCCGCATGACCTGATCGATCACGAGGGGCGCGAAGAGCGCGAGCGTGGGCACCGGCAGCGTCAGCAGGCGGCCGACGTGACGAGGGTTGATGAGAATCCATGCGACCCACGCGATGACGAGCGCCGGCACAAGAGACGGGGCGGAGGCTGCGACAACGGCGCCGAGAAGACCCGCGACGGCCGCGGCGCTCCACGAGTGGCCGGCGCGTGCCGCGGCCACGAGGAGCCACGGCAGCGCCAGGTGCGCCACGAGCGCGGCCGGTCGACCGTCGGTGATCGCCACGATGAGGGCGGGCGCGAGCGCCCACAGCACAGCCGCCACGGCTGCCGGGCCCGGCCGCCGCACGAGTTCGGCCGCCGCCCACCAGCCGCCGAGCGCGGCGAGGGGCAGCGCGATCGCCACGAGCACCACGAGCGACAGCGAAGGCTGCCAGAAGGTCGTGAGGCCGAGCAGAGCAAGAACGAACGAGAACGGATCAGCCCCGCCCTCGACCGTGCGCTCGAGGGCGCCGAGCAGGGTCGGCACATCCGGGGCGAGCGGCACGAAGGCTCCGCCGAGTAGCGCCGGTGCTCCGAGGAGAGGCGCAAGAAGAGCAGCGCCGAGCAGCGCGGCCAGCACGACCACGATGGCTCCGCCGGGGGCGAAGGCGGGGCGCGGGGGGCGGGAGTTTTCGAGGGTGCTGAGGCGAGCATCCCGTTCGATCGCGCGCCTCTGGCGCACCTCGTCGCGGGGCATGCGCAACGGAGTGATCGCGGCCCAGCCCAGGGTGCGCCCGCGCGCGAGGCGTCGACGCGCGTTGGGCACGGCCGAGCCCGAGAAGGCGACTCCGAGCGCGGCGGCGAACTCGGCGCCGACGAGCGTCGGCCTCTTGCGCAGCAGGTGGCCGAGGGCGCGTGCGACGGCAAGTGGCAGCAGGCTCAACCAGTGCAGCGGAACCGCGAGCGCCGGCGCGTAGGTCAATCGGCGATGCAGTTGCGCACGGCGGCGCAGTCGAGCAAGGCCACGTTGCGAGACCCGCGGGGCGGCCCCGGCCCGACCAGCGAGCGCGGTGCCTTCGTGCACAAAGATGCGCGCTTGCGGCACGCCGATCACGCGGTGACCGGCGAGACGGATGCGCACACACAGATCGAGAGCCGCATCAACGCTGCCCAGCGCGGGGTCGAACCCTTCGACCTGGTTGTAGGCCGTGCGCCGCACCAGCAGCCCGGCCTCGCCCATCGCGAGCACGTCGCTCGTGCGGTCGTGCTGCGCCTGGTCGAGCTCGCGCTCGGCGATCGAGATGGCGGCGCCGAACTGCGTCATCGTCTCGCCGAAGCCCGCAATGACCGTCGGATGCTCTGCCTCGAGTTGCTTCGGCCCCGCAGCCGCCACCGACGGCGCGATCTCGACGGCCCCGAGCAAGCGTTCGAGGGCGCGCGGGTCGGGCGTGGTGTCGTGCCGCAGCAACCACAGCCACTCATCGACTCCGCCGTAGACCGAGCTGACCGGCTCCGCGACGGGCACGGCGGCGAGCGCCCGGTGCACGAGTTCGCCGAACGGCACGGTCGAGCCGGCACTGACGAACTGGGTGGGCCCCACGGCCGCGAGCTGGGCCGTGGCCGCATCGCTGGCCGCGGCATCGACGACAACAAGGAAGTCGGGTCGGCGCGACTGCCCGGCGAGCGCGTCGAGCGTCTGCTGCAAAGCGTCGCCGCCACGGCGGGCGATCAGAATTGCGGTGACTCGAGGCTGCACGTCGTCGACCCTAGGCGGCGAGGCTTGCGGGCCGGGCTAGGCGCGGCGACGAAGCTTGCGGCGCTCGCGCTCGCTCAGGCCGCCCCAGATGCCGAAGCGCTCGTCGTTCTGCAGGGCGTACTCGAGGCACTCGGCTTTGACTTCGCAGGTCGTGCAGATCCTCTTGGCGTCGCGCGTCGACCCGCCCTTTTCGGGGAAGAAGGCTTCGGGGTCGGTCTGCGCGCACAGCGCATCGGCCTGCCACGACAGGGGGTTGTCGTCGTCGTCGACGAGCGTGCGCCGACGAACGCCAGGAACCCCGAGTCGAACCGGGTCGACGAACCAATCGCCAGGAACGGTGTTCCGGTACTCGCTCATCGTTGATTCCCTTCTGCCCATGCGGCACCCCGTTTGCGCGGGATGCCCTAATTACACTCGTGTCATTCGCTCGCGTCAAGTCGCGGACTATAAAAGGTTCGACCCCGTATGCAGAGTTGCGACGCGCCGAGAAAAGCGCTACGGCATCGAGGGAAACTCGGCACCACTCGTGAGCCCCCGGTTGGCCTTAACCCTTAGCCAGCGCGCTTCCGCGCCTCCCAGGCCGACGCGACCATGTCCACGAGCGAGTGCCGCATAGCCCAGTCGAGGTCGCGCGCAGCACGTTCGCCGCTGGCCACAATGCGCGGCGGGTCACCCGGACGCCGCTCAGCGAGCTCGGGGTCAACGGTGAGCCCGGTGACCTCGGCGACAGCGTCCATAATCTGCCGCACCGAGACACCCTCGCCCGAGCCCAGGTTGTAGGCGGGCTCAATCGGCTCGCCCGCGTCGAGGCGACGAGCCGCTGCGACATGTGCGAGCGCCAGATCGGCTACGTGCAGGTAATCACGCACACACGTGCCATCGGGCGTCGGATAGTCGGTGCCGTTGATGCGCGGCTGGCGCCCGTCAGCGAGCGCGTCGAACACCAGCGGAAAGAGATTGTGCGGGCTCGTGTCGCGCACATCGAGGTCGCCAGACCCAACGACGTTGAAGTACCTCAAGCTCGTGTGTCGCAAGCCGGTAGCAACGGCCTGGTCGCGCAGCAACCACTCGCCGATGAGCTTCGACTCGCCGTAGGGCGAGGTCGGGTTCTTCGGGGTCTCTTCGGTGACGAGGTCGACGTCGACCGCACCGTAGACCGCTGCCGACGACGAGAACACGCACTGCTCGACCCCGTGACGCTGCATCGACTCGAGCAGCGTGATCGTGCCCGTCACGTTCTGCTCATAGGTGTGGAGGGGGCGCTGAACGCTCACCCCGGCGTACTTGAAGCCCGCGACGTGAATGACCCCGGTGACAGCGTAGTCGCTGAGCGCAGCATCCACCGCCGCCGCATCGAGAATGGATGCGCGCACGAACGGCACCCCATCAGGAACGAAATCGGCGTGCCCACTCGACAGGTCATCGATCACGACGGGGCTCATGCCCGCCGCCGTGAGGGCGCGCACCACGTGCGCGCCGATGTAGCCGGCGCCGCCGGTGACAAGCCAGGTCATGGGTCAACCGTATCCGGGTGGTCTCCCGTCGCGATGACCACGCGACCATCGCCGTGGATGCTCACCTCGTCGTCATCGCAAAACGCCGCCTGCCCGCGCTCGAGCACGAGAGACCCCTGCAGGGTCGCTCGCCCGTCGAGGCACAGAACGATCGCCGGCCCGCCGGTCTCGAGGATGATGCCGTCGACGGCCGCGCCCGCCCCCACAACGGTCAGCGCAAAGTCAACGACATCGGGCGTGAAACGGTGCACGCCGGGCAACACCTCGACCGGAGCAATGCGCGGCTCGGCGACCGGGCGGGCGTCGAGCACGCGCATGAGCTCGGCCGCATCCACGTGCTTGGGTGTCAGGCCGCCGCGCAGCACGTTGTCGCTCGCGGCCATGACTTCGATCGCGAGACCCTGCTGGTACGAGTGGATGTTGCCGGTCGGCAGGTAGAGCGCCTCACCCGGGCGCAGCACAACGGTGTGCATGAGCGTCGACATCGCGATGCCGGGGTCGCCGGGGTAGTACTCGGAGAGGCGACGCACGGTCGCCCAACTCGGGGTGTCGCGGGCGTCGTGCTCGAGGGTGCGGGCGGTGGCGACGAGAACATCCACCACGGCGGTCACCTCGGGGCCGCCCGCGATGAGCCAGCGCACGAGATCGGGCAGTGCGGCGTCGTCGACGAGCCGGTCGATGAACGCGGCTAGCGCGGGCTGCTCGGCGGCGGCGAGCGCCGCACGCGCCTCGGCAACGGGGCGAAAACCCGCGAGTGCAATGAACGGGTCGCTCAGCGCGAAGATCAGCTCGGGCTTGTGAAGCTCGTCTTTGTAGTTGCGATTCACGGCGTCGAGCGGAATGCCCGCGGCGTTCTCGCGCGCAAACCCCTCACGCGCCTGGTCGATGGTCGGGTGCGCCTGCAGCGAGAGCGGCTCGCCCGCCGCGAGCACCTTGAGCAAGAACGGCAGCTTCTCGCCGCGGGCGAGCAGCATCGACGACAAATCGGATGCTCCGCCCGCCTCACCCGCCACGATGCGCGCGGGCGACCCCGGGTGATCGCCGAGCCACAGTTCCGCCTCGGGCCCGCCCGACGGGGTCGTGCCGAGCAGTTCGGCGATGGCCGTGGTCGACCCCCAGGCATAGGGGCGCGGAGTGTTCTCGATGCGCAACAGCATGCTCAGAATGCTGTCACGAGTCGCGCGAGGTCGCGATCACCCGGGCGATGATGAGCACGGGGCGAACACCCGCACTCGCGTGATGTCGTCGAGCAAAGTACCGTGGGGGCAGGACATCTTTGGGGGAACCATGATTGCAGTCCGGGTATGGGGCGTGGGCGCGATCATTGCGATCGCAGCGACAAGCATTGTTGCCGCGCCCGCATCAGCTGCCGACGAGGCCGAGGCCTCGTTTATCGTCGAACTCGCACCAGCCGCGAGCGTCGACCAGGTGAGCAGCGAAGTGCTCGATGGGGACGAGCCGACCGAAACGTATGATGACGTCCTCAACGGCTTTGCGGCCGAGCTGACACCGACCGAGGTCGCCGAACTCGAGAGTTCGCCCGAGGTCATCGCGGTCTATGAAGACTTTGAGGTATCCGTCGGCACCACCCAAAGTGATGCCCCGTGGAACCTGTCGCGGCTTGACGAAACCGCGGCTCCGGCCGACCCGTTCTACACCTATCCCGATGGGGCCGGAAGCGGCACCCGCATCTACATTGTCGACACGGGCATCGCCCCGAATGCCGCACAGTTCGGGTCGCGCCTCGTAACGGGTGTTTCAATGATTTCCGATGGTCAAGGCACGAACGACTGCAACGGACACGGAACCCACGTCGCCGGAACAGCGGCGAGTGCAACCTACGGGGTGGCAAAGCAGGCCCTCGTCGTGCCTGTTCGCGTTTTCCCTTGCTCGGGGGGCACCGCCGTCTCTACGGTGCTCGCTGGCATGGATTGGATTGTGGCGAATCACCCGGCTGGCACACCCGGCATTGTCAACATGAGCCTCGGTTCAGACACCGCGATTCCGGCAAACGAGGACCTGCTCTCTCAAAAAATCAATGACATGGCGAATCTGGGCTTCGTCATGGTCGTCGCCGCCGGCAACAGCAACGCCAACGCGTGCTCCTTCAGCCCCTCGCGTGCATCAAGCGCGCTCACTGTTGGGGCCACCCAGACGAATGACTCGCGCGCCTCATTCTCGAACTTCGGAACTTGCGTCGATGTATTTGCCCCCGGCACCAGCATCCGCTCGCTGCAGTGGAACAATCCGGCTGGCTCAATGCTGATGCAAGGTACCTCGATGGCTGCGCCACACGTGGCCGGGGTAGCCGCATTGCTGTGGGCGTCGCGGCAAAGCTTGACGGCTCCGCAAGTTGGCGCGGAGATCATTGCCAATGTACGCCCGGGCGTTGTAAGTTCTGCGGGCACTGGCTCCCCCAATCGCCTGCTGAATGTCGGCTGGCTCAACGGAGCGCTCCCTCCGCGAACGTCGTTCGCGACAACGGGTGATGCTGACTACTTGTTGGGTATCACCCCCGGAAACGAGTTGTTCGCCTACCCTCTCTCCGGCGGTGGCAGTTGGCTTCCTCGGACGAGCCTGGGCGCTGGGTGGCCGGGCATCACCCGGTTGATCGGGGCTGGCGATTTCGA
>CALRMP020000011.1:0-52921 GCA_943369205.1 Gulosibacter massiliensis
CACCGCTGCCGACATCATGAAGATCGCAATGGTCGACGTCGCGGCCGATATGGCACGGGATGCCCTCCACTCGCGCATGCTGCTGCAGGTTCATGACGAACTCGTCTTCGAGGTGGCACCCGGCGAGCGTGATGCCCTCGAGTCGATCGTGCGCGCGCGCATGGGATCAGCAGCAGAGCTCGCCGTTCCCCTCGACGTGCAAGTCGGTGTCGGCGCGAACTGGGATGCCGCCGCGCACTAATCGAGAGGCCGTTCGAGTCGGCATTGCTCGCGCCTGAGGCGTTAGGCTCGCCGCATGTCTGAGAGCACCGCCGCCCGCACCCCCACTGACGTCGACGCGATCGCTGAGCAGTGGGTGACCACGCTCGTTGGCTTGAGCCCCGACGTCGGAATCTACATTGGCGCCGAGGGCCGCCTCGATGAGTTCCAAGACCTATCACCCGCGGGTCGCGCGGAGTACGAAAGGGCCGCCCGCGCCGCGCTTGCCCAACTCGGGGCCGCGACGCCGGTTGACGACACCGATCGTGTGACGATCACCGACCTGTCGGCCGAGCTGTCGCTTGAGCTCGAGTTGGCAGCCGTTGGCTGGGACCAACGCAACCTGAACGTGATCGCCTCACCCGCGCAGGGCATCCGCGAGATCTTCGACCTCATGCCGACAGCAACGGAGCACGATTGGTCGATCATCGCGCGCAAGCTCGGCAACGTCGCTGGCGCACTCGAGGGCTACACCGAGACCTTGCGGGAGGGAATCGCGGCGGGCAACACGCCTGCGCGTCGGCAGGTGACCGAGGTGCTTGTTGAAGCACAGCGGAACGCGTCCGCGGATAGCTTCTTCCCGAGCTTTGCTGCGGAGGCCACAATCGACGGGGGTGAGGTTCCGGCTGCGTTGCGCGCTGACCTCGCCCGCAACGCGGCCGCCGCTTCTGAGGCCTATGGCCGGTTCGCGGCCTTCCTCGAGACGGAACTCGCCCCCGCAGCGCGTGAGCACGACGCCGTGGGTCGCGAGCTGTATGGCCTCATGTCGCGAACCTTCCTCGGCGCAACCATCGACCTTGACGAGACCTACGAGTGGGGCGTCGAGGAGCTCGCGCGCATGGTCGAGGAGCAAACGCGCGTTGCGGGAGAGATTCTGCCCGGCGCGAGTGTGGCCGAGGCCATCGCGCACCTCGAGAAGGACCCGTCACGAAAACTGCACGGACGCGACGCCCTCAAGGCATGGATGCAGAACCTCAGCGACACCGCCATCGCCGAGTTGTCGCGCACCCACTTCGAGATTCCCGAGCCCGTCAAGGCGCTCGAGTGCATGATCGCCCCGACCCCCGGCGGTGCCATTTACTACACCGGCCCCACCGATGACTTCTCACGACCGGGCCGCATGTGGTGGAGCATCCCGGAGGGCGTTGACGAGTTCGACACCTGGCGCGAGACCACGACCGTGTATCACGAGGGTGTTCCGGGCCACCACCTACAGATTGGTCAGGCCGTCTACAACCGTGCGCAACTGAACTCGTGGCGACGGCTGTTGGCAGGTTCGAGCGGACACGCGGAAGGCTGGGCGCTCTATGCCGAGCGCCTCATGGAAGAACTCGGCTACCTCGATGACCCGGCCGATCGGCTGGGGATGCTCGACGGTCAGCGCATGCGCGCTGCCCGTGTCGTGCTCGACATCGGCGTGCACCTCGGCAAGATTCACCCAGAGACCGGTGCGGTGTGGACGAGCGACGACGCCTTCGCGTTCATGCGCAAGAACGTCAACATGAACGACGGCTTCGTGACATTCGAGGTCAACCGCTACCTCGGCTGGCCCGGCCAGGCACCGTCATACAAGGTCGGTCAGCGCATCTGGGAGCAGATCCGCGACGCCTACAAGGCGAAGGAAGGCGCGTCATTCTCGAACAAGGTCTTCCACAAGAACGCCCTCGACCTCGGCGGAGTGGGCCTCGACACGCTCAAGTCGGCGCTGCTCGGCTGACGAGCGATCTCAGCGGTTTGCCGCCCGCGCCAGACGCAGGATAAGCTGGAGAGTCGTCGGTTTGACGGCAATCCTGTCCGCATGCCCGGGCGACACCTCAGTACCACGTCGTTCAGGCCTGATTCCTGTCCGCATCGGAGCACCCACTACATGACCCCCGTAACGACCAAGGCACCTCAGCAGATCGCCATCAACGACATTGGCTCTGCCGAAGACTTTCTGGCCGCGGTCGAGAAGACCCTGAAGTTCTTCAACGACGGCGACCTCATCGAAGGAACCGTCGTCAAGATCGACCGCGACGAGGTTCTCCTCGACGTTGGCTACAAGACCGAGGGCGTTATCCCCTCGCGCGAGCTGTCGATCAAGCACGATGTCGACCCGACCGACGTTGTTTCCGTCGGCGATCTGGTCGAAGCGCTTGTCCTCCAGAAGGAAGACAAGGAGGGGCGTCTGATCCTCTCCAAGAAGCGCGCACAGTACGAGCGTGCGTGGGGCGACGTCGAGAAGATCAAGGACGCCGATGGCATCGTCACCGGTACCGTCATCGAGGTCGTCAAGGGCGGCCTTATCGTCGACATCGGCCTTCGCGGCTTCCTTCCCGCATCGCTCATCGAGCTGCGCCGTGTTCGTGACCTCACGCCGTACCTCGGCCAGGACATTGAGGCGAAGATCCTCGAGCTCGACAAGAACCGCAACAACGTCGTCCTGTCGCGTCGCGCTCTGCTCGAGCAGACGCAGTCCGAGAGCCGCTCGAGCTTCCTGAACAACCTCGCCAAGGGCCAGGTTCGCAAGGGTGTCGTGTCGTCGATCGTCAACTTCGGCGCCTTCGTCGACCTCGGCGGAGTCGATGGCCTCGTGCACGTTTCCGAGCTCAGCTGGAAGCACATCGAGCACGCGAGCGAGGTTGTTGAGGTCGGCCAGGAGGTCACCGTCGAGATCCTCGAGGTCGACCTCGAGCGCGAGCGCGTGTCGCTGTCGCTGAAGGCGACGCAGGAAGACCCGTGGCAGGTCTTCGCCCGCACGCACGCGATCGGTCAGGTCGCTCCGGGCAAGGTCACGAAGCTCGTTCCGTTCGGCGCATTCGTGCGCGTTGCCGACGGTATCGAAGGCCTCGTCCACATCTCCGAGCTCTCGGGCAAGCACGTCGAGCTCGCGGAGCAGGTTGTGTCGGTGAACGATGAGGTGTTCGTCAAGGTCATCGACATCGACCTCGAGCGTCGCCGCATCTCGCTGAGCCTCAAGCAGGCGAACGAGGGTGTCGACCCCGAGAGCGCCGAGTTCGACCCCGCGGTGTACGGCATGCCGACCGAGTACGACGAGGCCGGCAACTACAAGTACCCCGAGGGCTTCGACTCCGAGACTCAGGAGTGGAAAGACGGCTACGACGACCAGCGTGCCAAGTGGGAGCAGGACTACGCTGCCGCCCAGGCCCGTTGGGAGCTCCACAAGAAACAGGTCATCGCGGCGTTGGCCGACGAAGACACCGAGCTCCCCGCCGCAGCAGGGTTCACGAGCGAGACGGCCTCGGCCGGCACGCTCGCTGACGACGAGTCGCTCGCGGCTCTGCGCGAGAAGCTCTCGAGCAACAGCTAGCTCACCGCTGCACGACTACGAACGGGTCGCCTTCCGAGGCGGCCCGTTCGTCGTTGCAGCCGGGTTTCACCCGATGATCGCGACGCACCTCGTCGGACCGTCCGGCCAGAGCGTCGGGCCCTAGGCCGGAGCGACAGACTGTCGTTGTCGACGCATCTTCCGGAAGATGGCGAAGACCAGGACGAAGAGTGCGATAAGCGCGATGATCACCAAGATCGGAATCAGAATCGCGAACAGGCTGAAGGCAAGCGCGCCGATGTCTTCTCCGGTCGAGAGCACGGGGGCAGCGGCGCCCGCCGTGAGGGCGTTCGCCGCGGGTCGCACGAACATCTTCGTGGCGTGCACGCCGAGGGCGATCACGATTCCGGCAACGATCGGCACCCACTGGCTCGATTCGAAGAATGCTGCGGGGTCGGTCACGGCCGCAGTTTGCGTGGCACTACCGGTGCCGAAGACGATGCCGCCGGCCGCCGGACGGATGATCGATTGAATCCAGTCGTTGATGGAGTCGACGGCGGGAATCTTGTCGGCGATGAGCTCAAACACCAACAGCACGCCGAGAATCACGAGAACCCACTCGTTCTGTAGCCACGCCCACGCCGATGGCAATTCGACGAAATCGAGGAAACGCCCGGCGAGCCCCAAAACGAGTAGCGGCACGTAGGCGTTGAGCCCCGCGGCCACAGCGAGACCCGTTCCGGTGAGCAGTTCGAGCACGGAAACCTCCTGGGGGCGACTGGCCACAATGCTACCGGCTCGTTGGCCGGCTCTCGCGTTAGGGTCGGGCCGTGGATGTGATTGGACTCACGGGCGGCATCGCCGCCGGCAAGTCGACCGTCGCGCAGCTTCTCGAGGAGCGTGGCGCGATCATTATCGATGCGGATGCTCTTGCCCGAGCTGCTGTCGCGCCCGGCTCTGCGGGCCTCGCCGCCGTGCGCGATCGCTTCGGTGACGGGGTGATCGCCTCCGACGGCAGCCTTGATCGCGCCGCGCTCGGAGCCCTCGTTTTTGCAGACGACACCGAGCGGGCGGCGCTCAACGCGATCGTGCATCCCGAAGTCGCACGGCTCTACCAGCAGCGGCTCGCCGAGATTGCCAGCGCGAGCCGCGATGCGATCGTCGTCTATGACGTGCCGCTCTTGGTCGAAGCGCGGTCCGCTGACGAGTTCGCGCTCGTGGTCGTGGTTCATGCTCCCGCCGAAGAGCGCATCCGCCGACTCGTCGAGCTCCGCGGTCTTGACCGTGATTCGGCAATGAGACGCGTACAGGCTCAAGCGAGCGACGCTGAACGGCTCGCCGTCGCCGACGTGGTCATTGACACGAGCGCATCGATGGAGAGCACCATCGAGCAAGTGGATGCTCTCTGGACGATGCTCACCGAGAGGCGCTCGGCACACATCCGAGTGTCAGACCCCCTCTCGTAGGCTGAGCGCATGGAACCCACTCGATCGGTACGACCGTTCGAGGTCGTGAGTGACTATCGCCCGAGCGGTGATCAGCCCCAGGCGATTGCCGAGCTCGCGGCCCGCGTCACGGCTGGCGAGACGGACATCGTGCTGCTCGGCGCGACGGGTACGGGCAAATCGGCGACGACCGCCTGGCTCATCGAGCAAGTGCAACGCCCGACCCTCGTCTTGGCCCACAACAAGACGCTGGCAGCGCAACTGGCGACCGAGTTTCGCGAGCTCATGCCGAACAATGCCGTCGAGTACTTCGTCTCGTACTACGACTACTACCAGCCCGAGGCGTACGTTCCGCAGACCGATACCTTCATCGAGAAAGACAGCTCGGTGAACGCCGAAGTCGAACGACTGCGGCACTCGACCACGAACTCTCTGCTCAGTCGACGCGACGTCATTGTCGTCTCGACCGTGTCGTGCATCTATGGGCTCGGCGCGGCGGAAGAGTACCTCGAGGCTATGGTCGCGCTCCAGGTGGGGGAGAGCATCCCGCGTGATGTGCTCATTCGCCGCTTCGTGGGGATGCAATACCAGCGCAACGATGTCGACTTCTCGCGGGGAAAGTTCCGGGTGCGCGGAGACACCATCGAGATCATCCCGATGTATGAAGAGCTCGCGATCCGGATCGAGATGTTCGGCGACGAGATCGAAGCGCTGTACGCGCTGCACCCCCTGACAGGCGATGTCGTGCGGTCTCTCGACGCCGTGTCGGTGTTTCCGGCAACCCACTATGCGGCCTCACCCGACACGATGCAGCGAGCGATCGTAACGATTCGCGAAGAGCTCGCGCTGAGGCTTGCCGACCTCGAACGGCAGGGCAAGCTCCTCGAAGCACAGCGCCTCCGCATGCGCACCACGTTCGACCTCGAGATGATGGAACAGATCGGGTTCTGTAACGGCATCGAAAACTATTCGCGGCACATCGACGGCCGCCAGCCCGGAGAACCACCGAACTGCCTTCTTGACTACTTCCCGGAAGACTTCCTGGTCGTCATCGACGAGAGCCACGTCACGGTGCCGCAGATTGGCGCGATGTACGAGGGCGATGCATCTCGCAAGCGCACGCTCGTCGAGCACGGATTCCGGTTGCCGAGTGCTTTGGACAACCGCCCACTGCGTTGGGAAGAGTTCCTCGAGCGCACGGGGCAGAAGGTCTACTTGTCGGCGACACCCGGTAAGTACGAACTGGGCATCACCGACTCGGTCGTCGAGCAGATCATCCGTCCGACGGGTCTCGTCGACCCGCAGATTGTGGTGAAGCCGAGCAAGGGGCAGATCGATGACCTGCTCGAGCAGATCCGCCTCCGCACCGAGCGCAATGAGCGGGTTCTCGTCACGACGCTGACGAAGAAGATGGCCGAAGAGCTCACCGACTTCTTGACCGACGCCGGAGTGAGGGTGCGATACCTGCACTCGGACGTCGATACCTTGCGCCGGGTGGAGTTGCTCAGTGAGTTGCGTCAAGGAGTCTTCGATGTTCTCGTGGGCATCAACCTTCTCCGCGAAGGTCTCGACCTTCCCGAGGTATCTCTTGTCGCCATTCTCGACGCCGATAAGGAGGGGTTCCTTCGCTCGTCAACCTCCCTGATCCAGACGATCGGTCGAGCGGCGCGAAACGTGTCGGGCGAGGTTCACATGTACGCCGACGTTGTCACCGCCTCGATGGCTCAAGCCATCGACGAGACCACACGGCGGCGTGAACGCCAAGTGGCGTACAACATCGACCACGGCATTGACCCGACACCCTTGCGCAAGAGGATTGCTGACATCACTGACCAACTCGCTCGAGAGGGCGCCGACACGGCTGAGCTTCTCGCGAGCAGACGTGCGGGAGGCAAGAAGTCACCGACGCCGGCACTACGCCGCGAGGGGCGCGGGGCCGAAGGGGCAGCGGAGCTCGAGTCGATCATCGGTGACCTCACCGAGCAGATGCTCACCGCGGCTGCCGAGTTGAAGTTCGAGCTGGCGGCCCGATTGCGCGATGAAGTGCACGACCTCAAGAAAGACCTCCGGGGCATGATTGACGCCGGACACGTCCGCTGATGACTCGTCCGCAGACGAGTGTCGGCGAGCACGCCTAGGATGACGAGAGTGCCCGCAACCCCCCTCGAAACTGCCCCCCATCTGAGCGTGCGCGGTGCCCGCGTGCACAATTTGCGCAACGTCGATCTGGTGATTCCGCGCGATGCTCTGGTGGTTTTCACCGGCCTGTCGGGCTCGGGCAAGAGTTCGTTGGCGTTCGACACGATCTTCGCTGAAGGGCAACGCCGCTATGTCGAGTCGCTCTCTGCCTATGCCCGCCAGTTTCTCGGGCAGGTTGATCGACCCGATGTCGACTTCATTGAGGGCTTGAGCCCGGCGGTCTCGATCGACCAAAAGTCGACCAACCGCAACCCCCGGTCGACCGTCGGCACGATCACCGAAATCTACGACTACATGCGTCTGCTGTGGGCGCGCGTCGGCACGCCCCATTGCCCCGAGTGCGGAGAGCGCATCCAACGGCAGACGGTGCAGCAGATCGCCGATGAGCTCATGACGCTCGAGACCGGCACGCGCTTCCAGGTCTTGGCGCCCGTTGTCAGCCAGAAGAAGGGCGAGTTCGTCGATCTCTTCCGCGAGCTCGCAGCGGCGGGGTATGCACGCGCTGTCGTCGACTCCGAGGTCGTCCAGCTGAGCGACCCGCCCGTCTTGAAGAAGCAGGTCAAGCACGACATCGCCGTCGTCGTCGACCGACTCGTCGCCAACGACGATGCTCTCACGCGGCTGACCGATTCACTCGAGACGGCGCTCGGGCTCGCCGACGGCCTCGTGGTCATCGACTTCGTCGATCGTGACGGTCCAGACGGTGCACGAACGTTCAGCGAACGGCTCAGCTGCCCCAATCGACACCCTCTGCAGCTCACCGAGATCGAGCCGCGCACCTTCTCGTTCAATGCACCCTTTGGTGCCTGCCCGGTGTGCTCGGGGCTCGGCACCCGCATGGCGGTAGACGTCGATCTCCTCATCGGTGACCCGTCACTCTCCCTCAACGACGGCGTGATCTTGCCCTGGAACCAGCAGGGCAAGGGCCTCTACAGCTACTTTCAAAAGCTGCTCGCCGGGTTGGGCCGCGACCTAGGGTTCTCGCTCGACTCGCCATGGGGCGACCTTGAAGAGAGCACTCAGCAGGCCATCCTGCACGGTAACGACTTCGACGTGCGCGTGAAGTGGCGCAATCGGTACGGCCGCGACGTCACCTACTCCACCGGGTTCGAAGGAGTCATTCCCTACATCGAGCGAAAGTACGCCGAGGCCGAGAGCGACTGGTCACAGCAGCGATTCGCCGAATACCTGCGAGAGGTGCCCTGCTCTGAGTGCGAGGGTGCTCGGCTGAAGCCCGAAGTGCTCGCGGTAACAGTCGACGGGCGCAGCATTTCGTCGGTCGCTGAGCTCAGCCTGTTTGATGCATACGCCTTCATGCAGGCGATCACCCTGACCGAGCGCGAGGCAGCGATCGCTGCCGCTGTGCTGCGCGAGATTCGCGCGCGCCTGGAGTTCTTGCTCGAGGTCGGTCTTGGCTATCTGAGCATGGCGCGGGCTGCGGGCAGCCTGTCAGGCGGTGAGGCTCAGCGCATTCGGTTGGCGACCCAAATCGGCTCAGGGCTTACGGGCGTTCTCTATGTGCTTGACGAACCCAGCATCGGCCTCCATCAGCGCGACAACCGACGACTCATCGACACCCTCGTGAAGCTCAAGAATCTGGGGAACACGCTCATCGTCGTGGAGCACGACGAAGACACCATTCGCACCGCCGATTGGATCGTCGACATCGGGCCCGGCGCCGGTGAACACGGCGGCCGCGTGGTGCACTCGGGTTCGTACGCCGAGCTGATCGCGAATCCCGCCTCGATCACCGGCGATTATCTGGCAGGTCGCCGACACGTGGTCGAGCAAATCGACCGGAGGGAAATCGACCCGAACCGTGTCGTGACGGTGGAGGGGGCGCAGGCCAACAACCTCCGTGGCGTCACCGTCGATTTCCCGCTAGGAGCCTTCGTGGCGGTGACGGGCGTGAGCGGTTCGGGCAAGTCGTCGCTCGTCAACGACATTCTCTACAAGGTGCTCGCCAACAAGCTCAACGGTGCGCGTCAGGTTCCTGGCAAGCACGTCCGCGTCACGGGGCTCGAGCACCTGGACAAGGTTGTCCACGTCGATCAGGCGCCCATCGGCCGCACTCCGCGCTCGAATCCCGCGACCTACACGGGGGTGTTCGACCGCATTCGTACCCTCTTCGCCGAAACGCTCGAAGCGAAGACGCGCGGCTACTTGCCCGGCCGCTTCAGCTTCAATGTCAAGGGCGGTCGCTGTGAGAACTGCGCCGGCGACGGAACGATCAAGATCGAGATGAACTTCCTCCCTGACGTCTACGTCGCGTGTGAGGTCTGCGGCGGCGCCCGCTACAACCGCGACACGCTTACGGTGCACTACAAGGGCAAGAACATCGCGGAAGTGCTCGACATGTCGATCGAGGAGGCTGCGGAGTTCTTCGAGCCCATTTCGGCCATCCATCGATACCTAAAGACACTCGTTGATGTCGGGCTTGGCTATGTGCGCCTCGGGCAGAGCGCGACCACACTCTCGGGCGGTGAAGCGCAACGCGTCAAGCTGGCAACCGAGCTGCAGAAGCGCTCGAACGGGCGCAGCGTCTATGTGCTCGATGAACCGACCACCGGTCTGCACTTCGAAGACGTGCGCAAACTGCTCATGGTGCTCAACGGCCTTGTCGACAAGGGCAACACCGTCATCGTGATCGAGCACAATCTCGATGTGATCCGATCGGCCGACTGGCTCATCGATCTCGGCCCCGAAGGGGGAGCGGGTGGGGGACAAGTGATCGCCACGGGCACACCCGAGTACCTCGCGACCGTCACGGCCAGCCACACCGGCACATTCCTGCGCGAGATGATGACCGAGGTCGCGGGAGCCTGAGATGACCTCGCGGGATCAGTGGCGGCCGAAACGCGGTGAGATTCCGACAGACCCCGGCGTCTATCGATTCCTCGATGCCAGCGGTCGGGTGCTCTACGTGGGCAAGGCCAAGAACCTTCGGAGCAGGCTCAGCAACTACTTTCAGCCGCTGACGAGCCTGCACGAACGTACTCGGCGCATGGTCACGACGGCACACGGCGTCGACTGGACCGTCGTAGCCAGCGAGCTTGAGGCGCTCTCGCTCGAATACACGTGGATCAAAGAGTACGCACCGCCCTTCAACGTGAAGTTTCGCGACGACAAGACCTACCCCTATGTCGCGATCACCCTCGGCGAGCGTGTACCGCGCGTGATGGTCACGAGAACCCGCGGCATCACCGGTGCGCGGTACTTCGGCCCGTACACGAAGGTGTGGGCCGTTCGCGAGACCGTCGACCTCATGCTCAAGGCGTTTCCGATGCGGTCGTGCTCCGACACGACCTACAAGCGTGCCCACGACACGGGGCGCCCCTGTCTTCTCGGCGACATCGGAAAGTGCGCCGCTCCCTGCGTGGGGCGAATCTCGCCCGAAGACCATCGGTCGATCGCCCTCGATTTCGCCTCCTTCATGGGCGGCAACGACGTGGGCCATGTGAAGGCCCTCACAGCGCGCATGACGGAAGCCGCTCGCGACTTGGACTACGAGAATGCCGCGCGGCTCCGTGACCAAATCGGAGCGCTCGAAACGGTACTCGCGAAGAGCACCATCGTCATGACCGAAGAAACCGATGCCGACATCTTCGGCATCGCCCACGACGAGCTGGCGGCCGCCGTGCAGTTGTTCATCGTGCGCGGCGGCAGAATTCGCGGCGTGCGCGGCTGGGTTGTCGACACCGAGCTCGATGTGACGCTTGCCGAGCTCGTTGACACGGTCTTGCAGAACGCCTATGACGACACCACCGTGCCCGCGCGGGAGATTCTGGTGCCAGCGGTGCCTGACGATGTGCTGTCGCTGCAAACTCTCTTGACCGAAAGGCGCCGCGACGCGGGGGAGCGCGGTGCCGTTTTGGTCAAGACCGCCCAGCGCGGCGAGAAAGCCGCGCTCGCGGCAACCGTGGCCCAGAACGCTGCGGGCGAACTGATGCGGTACAAGACGCGCCGAAGTGGCGACTTCACGGCGCGATCTCAGGCCCTCGCCGACCTGCAAGAAGCGCTCGGCCTCGAGGCTGCCCCGCTTCGCCTCGAGTGCTACGACGTCTCCCACTTGGGCGGCACCAATCAAGTGGCGTCAATGGTCGTGTTCGAAGATGGCCTCCCGCGCAAAGACCAGTACCGCACGTTCGCGATCGCGGAAGCGCGCGACGACACCGACGCGGTCTACCAGGTGCTTCGCCGCCGGCTGGCGTACTTGCACGACGACGAGGCGCAAGGGGAGGGGCGGCCCGCTGATACGGGTGAAGGCAGCGCCCCCGCGCGCAAGTCGTTCCACTACCGCCCGGGGTTGCTCGTCATCGACGGTGGCCAACCCCAAGTCGCGGCAGCGGCGCGCGCGTTGCGCGACGAGGGAATCGACGACATCGCGGTCTGTGGCATCGCCAAGCGACTCGAAGAGGTGTGGATGCCCGACAGTGAGTTCCCGGTGATCCTCCCGCGAGCATCCGACGCCCTGTTCTTGCTCCAACGATTGCGTGATGAAGCCCACCGATTTGCGCTGCGCCACCAGCGTGCCAAGCGCTCGCGCGACATCCGCAGTGTGCTGTCGACGGTTCCCGGGCTCGGCCCAACGCGCACGCGCGAACTGCTCAAGCACTTCGGGTCTGTCACGCGGTTGCGCGCGGCAAGTGTCGACGACATCCTCGCCGTCGACGGCATCGGTGTCGCGACGGCAGAACTCGTGCATCGCGCGTTGAGGTCCGACAGTTAGGCTGATGAACAACCGTCACGACGACTACCCGAGGACCGATGCCTGACGCACTCCCTCACGACGTACTCATCGTCACCGGCATGTCTGGAGCCGGCCGATCGACGGTCGCGAACGCCCTCGAAGACCTCGGCTGGTACGTCGTTGACAACCTTCCTCCGCAGATGCTGCGGCCCCTCGTCGATCTCGCGGTGCACCCCGGTAGCGCTCTCCCGCGCATTGCCGCGGTGGTCGATGTGCGCGGAGGCAAACTCTTCGCTGACCTCGCCGCGATCATCACCGAGCTGCGGTCGCGCGACACCGTTCGGGTGCTCTTCCTTGAAGCTACCGATGCCGTGCTGGTACGGCGGTTCGAGCAAGTGCGACGTCCGCATCCACTCCAAGAAGACGGCACCTTGCTCGACGGCATCGCTCGGGAACGCCAGCGGATGCTCGAGGTGCGCGAGCTCGCCGACATCATCATTGACACGACCGAGTTCAACATTCACCAGCTTGCAACGACGGTAACCGAAGTCTTCGCACCGCAAGGCACGGCCGAAGTCACGCTGACGCTGCAGAGTTTCGGGTTCAAATACGGTTCTCCCTCCGACGCCGATATCGTCGCCGATGCGCGGTTCCTCCCCAATCCGTTTTGGCAAACCGAACTGCGTGAGTCCACGGGTCAAGACGCCGCTGTTAAGGACTATGTCCTCGCTCAAGACGGAGCCCGGGAGTTTCTCGACGCGTTCGCTGCCATGCTCGCGCCGGTCTTTCGCGGCTACGCCCGAGAGAACAAGCGACACGCGACGATCGCCATCGGGTGCACGGGCGGAAAGCACCGCTCCGTTGCGCTCATCGACGAACTTGCTGCGCACGTGCGCACCCTGCCCGGTATCGCCGTTACCGTGAAACACCGAGACCTCGGACGCGAGTAAGGTCGATCTGCACACCCCACCCGCAGACCGCGACTCGAGAGGACGGCACCCGTGGCGCTGACCGCTGACGTGAAGGAAGAACTCGCTCAGCTTGCGGTCACCAAGACCACAGTGCGCGCCGCCGAGTTGGCGACGATCTTGCGATTCGCGGGCGGGCTTCACCTCATCTCCGGCCGTGTCGCTGTTGAAGTAGAGCTCGACACTCCGTCGATCGCGCGTCGCGTTCGGAAAGACCTCATTGAGCTGTATGGGATGCGCAGCGACGCAGCCGTGCTCTCGCCCGGCGGCATTCGAAAGACTCCCGCCTATGTCGTTCGCGTGCTCGATGGGGGAGAGACGCTGGCCCGGCAGACGGGGCTGCTTGACGCCCGACGTCGCCCCGTGCGCGGGTTGCCGAACAAGCTCACGACGGGCTCTCTTGAGGAACTCGCCGCCGTCTGGCGCGGAGCCTTCCTCGCACACGGGTCTCTCACCGACCCCGGGCGTTCGGCGGCACTGGAGATCTCGTGCCCCGGCAACGAGTCGGCCATGGCGTTGGTCGGAGCGGCAGGGCGGCTCGGTATCTCGTCGAAGGCTCGCGAAGTGCGCGGCGTTCACCGCGTCGTGATTCGCGACGGCGAGAAGATCAGCCAGATGATGCGTCTCATGGGCGCCGTAGAGACCGTCAGTGACTGGGAAGCGCTTCGCGCGCGTCGAGAGGTGCGGGCGACAGCGAATCGGCTCGTCAACTTTGATGACGCGAACCTTCGGCGGTCAGCGCAAGCCGCCGTCGCCGCGTGCGCACGAGTCGAGCGGGCACTGGAGATTCTCGGCGATGATCTGCCCGAGCACTTGCGGTACGCGGGCCAGCTGCGACTCAACCACCGCGATGCGAGCCTCGATGAATTGGGTCACTACGCCGACCCGCCCATGACGAAAGACGCTGTCGCGGGCCGGATCCGGCGCCTGCTGGCGATGGCGGACAAGCAAGCAGAGCTTCAGGGCATCCCGGGCACCGACGCGAATCTGCCGGCCGACTACGACGGCTGAGTCGCGCCCGATCAGGAGGGTCGTCGCGCCTCGATGATCGGTGTGAGGGGTGAGGGAACACCAGGGGTGGCCACAACGTTGCCGTCAGTAGACTGGCACCGAGTCAGAGCGGCCCCACGGCACCGCCCAGCGGCCGACCGCACAACAGCGAGGAGAAATCGCTCCATGTCCGTTTACACCCTCCCCGAATTGACCTACGACTATGCGGCGCTCGAGCCGCACATCAGCGGCCGCATCATGGAGCTTCATCACTCCAAGCACCACGCGGCGTACGTTGCCGGAGCCAACGCCGCGCTCGACGCGATGGCAGAGGCGCGCGCGACGGGCTCGTTCGCCAACATCAACCGCCTCGAGAAGGACCTCGCGTTCCACCTCGGTGGCCACATCAACCACTCGATCTTCTGGACCAACTTGTCGCCCGAGGGCGGTGACAAGCCCACCGGCGAACTCGCGGCCGCAATTGATGAGTTCTTCGGCTCGTTCGATGCTTTCGTGGCACACTTCACGGCCGCATCGATGGGCATTCAAGGGTCGGGGTGGGGTGTCCTGTCATGGGACCCGATCGGGCGCCGACTGATCATTCAGCAACTCTTCGACCAGCAGGGCAATACGGCGCAGGCGACCGTGCCTCTTCTTCAGCTCGACATGTGGGAGCACGCCTTCTATCTCGACTACGTCAACGTCAAGGCCGACTACGTCAAGGCGTTCTGGAACATCGTCAATTGGCAGAACGTCGCCGATCGCTTCGCGGCGGCCCGTTCGACCACTGACGGGCTCCTGCTACTGTCATAAGCGGCATCGTGGCCGGGGCTCGTGCCCCGGCCATCGCTGTGTTGCACCTCTACCACCACTACCACCACCGGCGCGTGACTGCGCCTGAGCCACAGGAGATCCCGTGAGCGTGAAAGTCGGCATCAACGGATTCGGTCGTATCGGCCGCAACTACTTAAGGGCAGCGTTGGCCAAGGGCAGCGATCTCGAGATCGTCGCGGTCAACGACCTCACCGATAACGCAGCGCTCGCGCACTTGCTCAAGTACGACTCCGTTGGCGGCGTCCTGCCGTACGAGGTCTCGCACGATGGTGACTCGATCACCGTGGGCGGAAGGCGAATTCGGGTCATTGAAGATCGCGACCCGGCGAACCTTCCGTGGGGCGACCTGGGCGTCGACATCGTCATTGAATCGACCGGTCACTTCACGAAGGCGGCAGACGCCAAGAAGCACATCGCCGGCGGAGCGAAGAAGGTTCTCATCTCGGCCCCCGCGACCGACGACGACGCCACCATCGTGATGGGTGTCAACGAAGAGACGTACGACCCGGCGACCGACGTCATCATCTCCAACGCCTCGTGCACGACGAACTGCCTCGCGCCCCTGGCGAAGGTCTTCAACGACGCTTTCGGCATCGAGCGTGGCTTCATGATGACGACCCACGCGTACACCGCCGACCAGAACCTCCAGGACGGGCCGCACCGCGACTTGCGCCGTGCTCGTGGCGCTGCGATCAACATCGTTCCCGCATCCACGGGCGCCGCCAAGGCCATCGGCCTCGTTCTGCCCGAGCTCAAGGGCAAGTTGAGCGGTTCGTCGTACCGGGTTCCGGTTCCCACCGGATCGATCGTCGACCTGACCATCATCACGCCGACCGAGGGCCTAACCGTTGAGACGATCAACGCGGCCTACAAGGCGGCCGCTGCCGAAGGCCGCCTCAAGGGCTACCTGCAGTACACCGAAGACCCGATCGTGTCGAGCGACATTCAGCAGAATCCGTACTCGTCGATTTTCGACGCAGAGCTGACCAACGTCAGTGGCAACCTCGTCAAGGTCTCCGCGTGGTACGACAACGAGTGGGGCTACTCCAACCGCCTCGTCGACCTCACGGAGTACGTCGGCGCGCGACTCTAGTCAGCTCACGAGCCGACGGTAAGGCAACCATGACTCTGCGTACACTCGACACACTCGGCGATCTGAGAGACCACCGGGTCATCGTTCGGTGCGATCTCAACGTGCCGCTTCGCGACGGTCTCGTGACCGACGACGGTCGAATTCGGGCCTCGCTGCCGACCCTGCGTGCGCTGATGGCGCAGGGGGCGAAGGTTGTCGTCATCTCGCACCTCGGTCGCCCCGAAGGTGCTCCTGATGACCGCTACAGTCTGGCGCCCGTTGCGCGCCGACTCGAGGAACTGCTCGGGTCGCCCGTCGCGTTCGCATCGGACACCGTCGGGCCCGCGGCGACGGGCGCTGTGGCGGCTCTCACGGCGGGTCAGATCGCTGTGCTCGAGAATCTGCGGTTCAACCCCGGCGAGACAGCGAAAGGTGACGACGAACGCATGCAGTTCGCGTCGCAGCTCGCGCAGTTCGGCGACGCTATGGTGTCGGACGGATTCGGTGTCGTGCACCGCAAGCAGGCGAGTGTGTTCGAGCTCGCGAGTCTGCTGCCGAGTGCTGCGGGGCTCCTGATTGCGACAGAGACGGACGTGCTCGACAGGCTCACGGAGCGCCCTGAGCGGCCATACACGGTCGTTCTCGGGGGTTCGAAGGTCTCGGACAAGCTTGGAGTCATCGCTCACCTCTTGCCGCGTGTCGACCGCCTTCTCGTGGGCGGCGGGATGATGTTCACATTCCTCGCGGCGCAGGGCATGAAGGTGGGTGCGAGTCTTCTCGAAGAGGATCAGCTCGACACCGTGCGCGGCTACCTGCGCGACGCGGAGGAGCGTGGTGTGCAGATCGAGTTGCCGAGCGACGTGCTCGTCGCGGAGAAGTTTGCCGCGGACGCTCCGTACACGGTGCAGTCGGTCGAGGAGATCGAGAGCGGGCCAGCGGGAGCATCCGGAATCGGACTCGATATCGGCCCGCGCACGGCAGAGCGATTCGCTGAACTGGTCGCCTCGTCGTCGACGGTGTTCTGGAACGGGCCCATGGGCGTTTTCGAGTTCGCAGAGTTTGCCGGCGGAACTCGAGCCGTTGCCGGTGCCTTGACGAAGGTCTCGGGGCTAGGCGTCGTGGGCGGCGGGGATTCGGCCGCGGCAGTTCGGGCACTCGGATTCGCTGACGACGACTTCGGCCACGTGTCAACGGGTGGCGGCGCAAGCCTCGAGTTCCTCGAGGGCAAGAAACTTCCCGGACTGGAGGTCCTCGGATGGCAGTGAACCGTGTCCCGCTGATTGCGGGCAATTGGAAGATGAACCTCGACCACTTGCAGTCGATCGCGTTCGTGCAGAAGCTCGCCTGGAGCCTGCGCGATGCCAAGCACGACTACCGCGAATGCGAAGTGGCGGTGTTCCCTCCGTTCACCGATCTGCGCAGTGTGCAGACGCTCATTTCGGCCGACAAGCTCGACCTCCGGTACGGAGCGCAGGATCTCTCGGTGCACGACAGCGGCGCGTACACCGGCGAGATCTCGGGTGCATTCTTGGCTGCGCTCGACTGCCGGTACGTCATCGTCGGCCACAGCGAGCGTCGCCAGTACCACGCGGAGAGCGATGAGCTCATCGCCGAGAAATCAGCGGCGGCGGTGCGGCACGGGCTCGTACCGGTCGTCTGCGTCGGGGAGACGGCCGACGACCTCGAGAAGCATGGCCCGTCTGCCGTGCCCGTTGCGCAACTCGAGGTCGTGCTTGCTCACCTGGCCGCCGATACCGATTTCGTCGTCGCCTACGAACCGGTCTGGGCGATCGGCTCCGGCCAGGCAGCGACTCCGGAACAGGCACAAACCGTGTGCGCTGCGTTGCGATCCTCGATTGCGCAGCACCTCGGCGCAGAGGCCGCCGAGCGCACGCGCATTCTGTACGGCGGGTCAGTGAAGGCCGCGAATATTGCCGGTTTCATGAAGCACGCTGATGTCGATGGCGCGCTCGTCGGTGGCGCGAGCCTCGACGTGGACGAATTCTCGTCGATCTCGCGATTCCGCCAGCACGTCGGTACTGCCTGAACACTGCCCTTCTCTCCGTCCGGTAGGGTTGGAGACTGTCCGAAACGTGTGAGAGGTCCCATTTCGTGGAAATTCTTCAGGTATTGCTCCAGGTCATCCTGGGCATCACGAGCCTTCTGCTCACCTTGATGATCCTGCTGCACCGTGGTCGCGGTGGCGGGCTCTCCGACATGTTCGGTGGCGGCGTCACGTCGAACCTGGGCGCATCAGGTGTTGCCGAGCGCAACTTGAACCGCATCACGATCATCCTCGCCCTCGTGTGGGTGAGCTCGATCGTCGTACTCGGCCTCATCACGCGCTTCGACTCGGCCTAAGGAGCAACAGAATGGTTTCTGGCGGAAGCGCCATCCGCGGATCACGCGTTGGCTCAGGCCCAATGGGCGAGCAAGACCGCGGCATTCACGCGGAGCGCATCTCGATCTCGTACTGGGACGCGATGGGCAACGAGACGGTTCGGCACTTCGCGGCGAACCTCCCCGAAGAAGAGATTCCCGACGTCATCGACTCGCCGTCGACCGGCCTTCCCGCCGGACGCGATCGCGACAACCCGCCTCAGGTCGCCAAGAACGAGCCGTACAAGACTCACCTCGCCTACGTTAAGGAACGGCGCAGCGAAGAAGAGGCCACGCAGATTCTCGACGAGGCGCTGCTCAAGCTTCGTCAGCGTCGCGGCACCGCCTAAGGCGCGACCGACTCTGTTCTGGCTGAGCCCTCCTTGGTTCAGGCCTCGCTCGGCGTCCAGTCGGGCTGATCCATCGCGCCCGTCCAATAGGCAGTCGTCGTGATGAGCGACTCAGGAACCTCCGACGACGCCGCTTCGTCGACGAAGAACAGGGTCGTATGCACGGCGTTGACGCCGGCGACCGGCACGTCGGCTGACGAGGCGCCCGCGAGCGCGAGCCCGAGCGCAGATGCCTTGTCGACGCCGGCCAGAACAAGCCACACGCGCTGCGAGCTGTTGAGCAACGGAAGAGTGAGCGACAGGCGCTGCGGCGGCGGCTTGGGGGAGTCGTCAACAGCGATGACTGTTGACTCGCTTACTCGAGGGCCCTCGCGTTCCGGGAAGAGCGACGCGACGTGGCCATCCGGACCGACTCCCAAGAACGTGATGTCGAATGACGGCATCGCGCCTGAACCAGCAGTGATGAGCTCGTCGCGGTATCGGATTGCCGCGTCGTCGAGGCTGATGCCGTCGTCGGCCGCGGGATACCCGTGCACGTTGCCCGCGGGGATCGCGATGTGGTCAAGCAACGCTTCTCGAGCTTGGCCTTCGTTGCGGTCGGCGTGGCCGCGCGGCACCCATCGCTCGTCACCCCACCAAGCGTGAACCCGGCTCCAGTCAAGCGAGTCGCAATCGGGGTGCTCACGGATCGCGCGAAGTACAGCGATTCCGACCGACCCTCCCGTGAGGACGACGTGAGCCTCGGATTGGTCACGAAGAATCCTGCCCATCGTGGTGACAAACAGCTCAGCAACGGCGTTGGCGAGGGATGCGGGGTCTGCGTGCACGATGACGCGGCGTTCGTGATCCACGGGGCGGGTGACCTTTCTCCAGCGAGCAAAGCGTGCTCGCCTCGTTCAGGGGTGGGAGCTCGGGGCGCCGAATCCGCTCGCGAGCACCGCACCGAACTCGTCGTCCGGATCGAGCCTACGCAGTTCCTCTGCCAAACACTCACGCAAACCCGGTCGCGGGAGCGACAACTCATGCATTGGTTGTCCGGGCTGGCGAAGGTGAACCGCTGTCGGCGAGATCCGTTCGAGGCTGATGGCGCCGCTCGCGCGGTGCAGGACGACCGAATGGATGCCCGTCGATGGGTTGCCATCGGCAACGTTGGCGGTGACCTCAACCTGCAGGCGCAGCGATAGCCAGGCCGCAAACAGCACGGTTGACGGGCTGTTGACGGCGCCAGCGACCTCGGCGCGCACCACGGGGTCGTGGGGCGGTTGATCGAGTGCTGCGGCCAACTGTGTTCGCCACTTCGTCAGTCGGGTCCACGCGAAGTCGGTGTCGCCCGGTCGATAACCTCGCGCAACGCGCTCGAGGCTCGCCGTGGGGTCACTCGACGCGGCGGCGTCCGAGATGCGCCGTTGCGCCAGTTGCCCGAGGGCGGTGTCGCCCAGGCAGTCGGGGCATTCGCCTGGCCACCACGTCACGACCGGTGCATCGGGCAGCAGAAGCCCGGTCACAAGGCCCCGTAGGTCAATGGCCGTGCCGCCGTGAGCGCGAAGCACGATCACTTCGCTCGCACCCGCGTCACCTCCGACACGAATTTCGGCGTCGAGGCGGGCAAAGGGGGCATCAACATCCGTCGAGACAACGATGATGCGCATGGGATGCTCGCGCGAGGCTTCGTTCGCGGCGACGATCACGTCCTCTTCCTCGCCGACCCGGCTCGAGATGATGAGCGTGAGCACGCGTCCGAGAGCCACAGCGCCGGCCTCATCGCGAATGCGGACGAGAGTCTTCGACACCTGGCTCGCCGTCGTATCGGGCAAGTCGATGATCATGGGCGCCTCCAGACACGTCCGTCGCGGGCGAGCAAGGCGTCTGCCGACGCTGGCCCCCAGGTTCCCGGGGAGTAGGGCTCGGGGGTGCCGCCGGCTGCCCAGAACTCCTCGATCGGGTCGAGAATCTTCCAGCTGAGCTCGACCTCTTCGTGTCGCGGGAAGAGCGGTGGGTCGCCCAGCAAGACGTCAAGAATGAGCCGCTCGTAGGCTTCGGGACTCTGCTCCGTGAAGGCGTGGCCGTAGCCGAAGTCCATCGTGACATCGCGCACCTGCATGCCGGCGCCCGGAACCTTCGAGCCGAACCGAATCGTCACGCCCTCGTCAGGCTGCACGCGAATCACGAGGGCGTTCTGGCCGAGCGCCGAGGTCTGCGCTTCAGCAAAGAGGTACTGCGGCGCGCGCTTGAAGACCACGGCAATCTCGGTCACGCGACGGCCGAGACGTTTCCCGGCGCGAAGGTAGAACGGAACACCCGCCCACCGTCGAGTGCCAATGTCGAGCCGCATGGCTGCGTAGGTCTCCGTCACCGACTGCGGATTCATGCCCTCTTCTTCGAGGAAGCCCGTGACCCACTGGCCACCTTGCCAGCCGCTGGTGTACTGGCCGCGAGCGGTTCCGGTGGCGAGGTCTTTCGGCAGTCGAACCGCCGAAAGCACCTTCTCCTTCTCCGCGCGCAAGTCGGCGGCATCGAACGAGACGGGTTCTTCCATGGCCGTCAGGGCCAAGAGCTGCAGCAGGTGGTTCTGAATAACATCTCGAGCGGCGCCGATGCCGTCGTAGTAGCCGGCGCGGCCTCCGACCCCGATGTCTTCTGCCATGGTGATCTGCACGTGGTCGACATAGTTCGCGTTCCACAACGGCTCGTAGAGCATGTTGGCGAAGCGCAGGGCGAGAATATTCTGAACGGTCTCCTTGCCGAGATAGTGATCGATGCGGAACACCGAATCGGCAGGAAACACCGACTCGACGACATCGTTGAGCTCTCGCGCTGTCGTGAGGTCGCTTCCGAACGGCTTCTCGATGACAACCCGTCGCCACTCACCGCCCTCCGCTTCGGCGAGGCCGCTGCGTCGAAGCTGCTCGGTGACGAGCGGGAACGACTTCGGCGGGATCGACAGGTAGAACGCGTGGTTTCCCATGGTTCCGCGGTCGCGATCGAGATCGGCGAGCGTTTGTGACAGTCGCTCGAAGGCCGCGTCGTCATCGAAATCGCCGGAGACGAAGCGGATGCCCGTCGCGAGCTGGCGCCACACCTCTTCGTTGAACGGGGTGCGGGCGAACTGCTTGACGGCGTCATGGACGACTTGTTCGAAGTCTTGGGTCTCCCAGTCACGCCGCGCGAACCCGACGAGGCCGAACCCGGGTGGCAAGAGGCCGCGGTTCGCAAGGTCGTACACCGCAGGCATGAGCTTCTTGCGCGAGAGGTCTCCCGTGACCCCGAAGATGATGAGTCCACTCGGTCCGGCGATTCGGTTCAACCGTCGGTCGTCGGGCGACCGGAGAGGATTCGACCAGAGGTCGGTCACGAGACCGAATCGATGATCGCGAGGAGGGCATCCTCGTCGGTCACCCGAAGGGTGAGCACGGGCGAGCCGTGCTCGGCGAGAACCACCGCGTCTCCCGCTGCTTGCGCGGCGATCAACTGCTGGTAGCTGAACGGGCGATCGGGAATCGCGAGATCGTCTCCGAAGGTTCCCGTGATCTGCAGGAAGACGCCGTGGGCGGGCCCTCCCTTGTGGTACTGACCGGTCGAGTGCAAGAACCGCGGCCCCCAGCCGAAGGTCACGGGCCGACCCGTTCGTTCGGCGATGCGGTGGCGAAGCACTTCGAGCTCAGGGTGTGCGAGCCGGTTGAGGTAGACATGCACGGCGACGTAGCCATCGCTCGCAACAGTCGACTCGAGGCGCGCAATGGCCTGAGCGATCGTCGAGGCATCGCCGAGCATGCTGCGATCGGCCACGACCTCGACTCCGCGATCGACAAAGACCGGCGCGACGGGGGCAGGGCGCGCGTCGAGGAGTCCGCGTGCGGCCACCTTCGCCGACTCGACGTCGGGCTGGTCGAAAGGATTGATGCCGAGCATCACGCCCGCGACCGCTGTTGCGTATTCCCACGTCATCAGCAGCGCGCCGAGGGTGCCGGAGAGTTCGATCTCACCGGGCTCGACCTCGCGGGTCTCACGCCGGTCAGCCACGAGCCGCACAACCTGAATGTCAGGTGCGCCGGAGAAGAGCTCAGGAGCGTCGAGGCCTACGACGACGGGGAGGATTCCCGTGCCGTTCTTGCCGGTCGACTCGGCGACGAGTTGTTCGATCCAGTCTCCGAGACCGACGACGTGCGTGCCATCGGCGACAATGACGAGCTTGTCGCGACGGGGCTGTGTTCCCGCGATTGCCGCGGCCAGCCGCAGGCCGGGGTTGGCCTCATTGTCAACAGCGAGCGGCAGAGCGGCAGCTTCGGCCTCGTCGAGGAGGGCGTCGAGATCGACACCGGCAAGCCCTGAGGGCACGAGTCCGAATGCCGTAAGCGCCGAGTATCGTCCGCCGACGGTCGGGTCGGCCGTGAATACGCGGTACCCGGCTGCCTTCGATGCAGCCTCGAGGGGCGACCCGGGGTCGGTGACGATGATGATGCGTTCGGCCGGGTCGATGCCTGCATCGCGGAATGCGCTTTCGAAGCTGCGCTTCTGACTGTCGGTCTCAACCGTCGACCCCGACTTCGATGACACAACGACGGCCGTGTGACCCAAGTGCTCAGAGAGCGCCTGGCGAACCTGGCTGGGGTCGGTCGAATCAAGAACCACGAGGTCAACGCCCGCCGTGCGCGTGATGACTTCGGGAGCGAGAGACGAGCCGCCCATGCCGCACAGAACAATTCGAGTCACACCGCGCTCGGCGAGCTGGTCGCGAAGCGTCGTGATCTCGCTCACGAGGGGGCGCGATTGTGCGACCGCCTGGGTCCAGCCGAGCCGAATCGCGGCCTCTGCCTCGGCCTCAGGCCCCCACAAAGAGGGGTCTTGAGCCGTAATGCGGCTCGCGACGTAATCGGCCACGAGGGAAGGCACGTGGCGCTCAATCGCCTCCAGGGCAGCGCCACGGGCGGCTACCGTCACGGTCATCGCGCTGCCTCCAACGCGGCCGTGACCGTGTCAAGCAGTTCGTTCCAGCTCACGATGAACTTCTCAACGCCCTCCTTTTCGAGCAGGGCGGTCACCTCGTCATACGAGATACCCAACTTCTCGAGGTCGGCAAGCACCGTGCGAGCCTCGTCGTAGCTGCCGGAAACCGTGTCGCCGGCGATGACGGCGTGGTCGAAGGTTGCTTCGAGGGTCTTCTCGGGCATGGTGTTGACGGTGCGCGCAACGGCCAACTCGGTGACGTAGAGGGTGTCGGGCAGGCTGGGGTCTTTCACTCCGGTCGATGCCCACAGCGGGCGCTGAGCGTTCGCACCGGCTGCAAGCAGCGCGGCCGCACGGTCACTCGCGAAGGCCTGCTCGAACACTCCATACGCCAGCCGTGCGTTGGCGATGCCCGCCTTGCTCTTGAGCGCAAGGGCGTCAGGAGTGCCGATCGTCACCAGACGCTTGTCGATCTCGGTGTCGACCCGCGAGACGAAGAACGACGCGACCGAGTGGATGCTCGACAGATCGATGCCCGCTGCGTGTGCCTTCTCGAGCCCAGCGAGGTAGGCGTCAATGACTGCGCGGTGTCGGTCGAGGCTGAAGATCAGGGTGACGTTGACGCTGATACCCGCTGCGATCGTCTCGGTGATTGCCTCGAGTCCGGCAATGGTTGCGGGAATCTTGATCATCGCGTTGGGGCGGCCGACCTTCTTCCACAGCTCACGGGCCTGCGCGATCGTTCCGGCTGCGTCGTGTGCGAGCCCAGGTTCTACTTCGATCGAGACGCGGCCGTCTTGCCCTCCGCTCGCGGTGTGCACGTGCGCGAAAATGTCGCTCGCTGCGGCCACATCGTCGGTGGTGATCTCGAAGACGGCGCGCGTGACGTCAGCACCCTCAGCAGCGAGGCTGCGGATCTGGTCGTCATAGGTCGTCCCCGTCGCGAGCGCCGCCGCGAAAATGGTCGGGTTGGTCGTGACGCCGACCACGTTGCGCTGCGTGATGAGCTGCGCAAGTCCGCCTGACGTGATGCGATCGCGCGAGAGGTCGTCGAGCCAGATGCTGACGCCGAGGTCGCTGAGCTGTGCGGTGGGAGTGGAACTCATGGTGCCCTCAATCGTGAGACGTGGTGGTGGATGAGTGGTCGGAGACGACCGGGTCAGTGAGCGGCGATGCTGTCGCGCGCGGCGGCCGCGACGGCGTCGGGCGTGATGCCGAACTCGCGGAACAAGGTCTGGTAGTCAGCGGACGCCCCGAAGTGCTCGATCGACACGGTGCGACCACGATCACCGACGTAGCGGTGCCAGGTGAGCGCGAGGCCCGCCTCGACCGAGACGCGCGCCGTGATGCTCGCCGGCAGCACCGATTCGCGGTATTCAGCGCTCTGCTCTTCGAACCACTCCAGGCACGGCACCGATACGACGCGGGCGTGGATGCCCTCCGCCGCGAGCTGCGTGCGAGCATCCATCGCCACCGCGACTTCAGAGCCCGTCGCCATGAGAATGACGTCGGGGGAGCCACTCGCGGCTTCGGCGAGCACATAGGCGCCCTTTGCCACGTGGTGGGCAGCCGCGAGCTCGTCGCCCGATGCCACCCCCGAGCCGCGCGTGAAGACGGGGATGTTTTGACGCGTGAGTGCAATGCCAGCGGGGGAGCGGCGTTCGAGCACGGCCTTCCAGGCGTAGGCGGTCTCGTTGGCGTCGGCTGGTCGCACGATCGCAAGGCCGGGAATCGCGCGCAGCGACGCGAGCTGCTCGATCGGCTGGTGGGTCGGGCCGTCTTCACCGAGGGCGACGGAGTCGTGGGTCCAGACGTACGTGACCGCAACATTCATGAGTGCGGCAAGACGCACGGCCGGCCGCATGTAGTCACTGAAGATCAGGAACGTGCCGCCGAAGACGCGGGTCCGGCCGTGCAAGGCGATGCCATTGAGGATCGCGCCCATGGCGTGTTCGCGAATGCCGAAGTGCAGCACGCGACCGTAGGGGTTGGCCTTCCACTCGTGCGTCGAGTGCTCGCTGGGCGCGAACGAGCCACCGCCCGCGATCGTGGTGAGGTTCGACTCGGCGAGATCGGCCGAGCCGCCCCAGAACTCGGGCAGAACGCCCGCGATCGCGTTGATGACCCTGCCCGACGCGGCACGGGTCGAGACGCTCGTTCCGCCTTCGAAGACCGGCAGGGCGGCGTCGAGGTCGGCGGGGAGCTCGCCTGCCTGCATGCGCGCGAGCAGAGCGGCACGCTCGGGGTTCGCGGCTGCCCAGGCATCGAAACGGGTGGCCCACTGGGCGTGACGCTCGCGCCCGCGGTCGACGGCCAAGCGCGTGTGGGCGATGACGTCATCGGCAACGACAAAGTGCTCCGCCGGGTCGAACCCCATGACGGTCTTGGTCGCGGCCAATTCGTCGGCTCCGAGGGCGGAGCCGTGGATCTTGCCCGTGTTCTGCTTCGTCGGAGCGGGCCAGCCGATGATCGTCTTGAGGATGATCAGGCTCGGCTTGCTCGACTCGCCCTTAGCGGTCTCGAGAGCAGAGTGGAGGGCATGCACGTCTTCGACGTACTCACCGGTCTTCTTCCAGTCGACGGTCTGCACGTGCCAGCCATATGACTCGTAACGGGCGGCGACGTCTTCCGTGAACGCGATGTTCGTGTCGTCTTCGATCGAGATCTGGTTCGAGTCGTAGATGGCAACGAGGTTGCCGAGCTGCTGGTGGCCAGCGAGTGAGCCAGCCTCGCTCGTGACGCCTTCTTGCAGGTCGCCGTCGCCCGCAATCACGTAGATGTGGTGATCGAACACGCTCTCGCCGGCCGGCGCCTCGGGGTCGAGCAGACCGCGCTCGAATCGTGCCGCATAGGCGAAGCCGACCGCGGAGGCGAGACCCTGGCCGAGCGGGCCTGTGGTGATCTCAACACCGTCGGTGTGCCCGTACTCCGGGTGGCCGGGCGTCTTCGAGCCCCACGTGCGTAGCGCCTTAAGGTCGTCGAGCTCGAGCCCGTATCCGCCCAAGTACAACTGCACGTACTGCGTCAGCGAGCTGTGGCCCGCCGAAAGAATGAAGCGGTCTCGACCGAGCCAGTGCGGGTCAGTCGGGTCGTGCTGCATCACCTTCTGGTGCAAGAGATACGCGACGGGCGCCAACGACATTGCCGTGCCGGGGTGGCCGTTGCCGACCTTCTCGACAGCGTCCGCGGCCAAGAGCCTCGCGGTGTCGACGGCACGTTCGTCGATCTGTTCCCAGGTGATGTCAGCCATAGCGTCGAAGAGCCCTCTCTCGATTCGAATGCGGACGTGGTCCACCCTGCACGGACGACTCCAGAACAGGGCATCGTCGACCTCCGCCAGTATAGGGATCGTCGTATGCCGCTCAGGGTGCACGGCGGTCTCTCACATACGCTCCCGTAGACTGCGCTCAGCCGTTCCGCCACGAAGAAGGAGCCATGGACACCGCTCTCGATCACGCCGTCATGACGCGACCGCGAGGAATCCGCCGAACCATCGCTGCCTATGTGGCGCTCACGAAGCCCCGAGTCATCGAGCTCCTGCTCGTGACGACAGCACCCGTCATGATTCTTGCCGCGGATGGCATCCCCGGCATCTGGCTCGTTCTGGCAACGCTCGTCGGAGGGGCGTTGTCGGCAGGCTCGGCCGGTGCCTTCAACATGTACATCGATCGCGACATCGATCGGCTCATGAAGCGCACGAGCAATCGACCGCTCGCGACCGGTGAGATCTCCGACCGCGCCGCCCTGATCTTTGCCTACACGCTCGGTGTGATTTCGATTGTATGGCTGGCGATCACGACGAATCTGCTTGCCGCATCGCTGTCACTCGCCGCGATCGTGTTCTACGTCGTCATCTACACCCTGGTGCTCAAGCGTCGCACCGAGCAGAACATCATTTGGGGCGGTATCGCCGGGTGCTTCCCGGTGCTCATAGGCTGGAGCGCGGTCACCGGCTCTCTCGACTGGCCGCCGCTCATTCTGTTCCTCGTGGTCTTCCTCTGGACGCCGCCTCACTACTGGCCACTCTCGATGAAGTATCGCGACGACTATGCCGCTGCCCACGTCCCGATGCTCTCGGTCATGCGCGATCGCACGACGGTCGGCGTGCAAGTGGTGCTCTACGCCTGGGCAACCGTCATTGCGTCGTTGCTCTTGATTCCGATCGCTCCCATGGGTGTGCTCTACTCGGCCGTCGCCGTACTTGCTGGAGGATGGTTCATCGTCGAGAGCCACCGCCTCCACGGCCGCGCGGTCCGGGGCGAAGAAGCAGCTCCCATGCGCGTTTTCCACGCAAGCATCACCTATCTGACCTTGCTCTTCGTGGCCGTGGGAATCGACCCGCTCCTGCCGTTCTAGTCGGTCAGCGGGCGCTACTCACGAGTTCGTCCATCGATGCACGCTCCATGCGCCCCGACTCTGAGCCGCGCAGCGTCAGCAGCACGAGTGTCATGACCCCGATAAACACGCAGGCGAGCACCATGTGGATGCCCACAAGCAGCTCGGGAAGCCCGAGTCGGGCCTGCACGATTCCGATGGTGATCTGCACGGCCTCGACCGCGACAAGAGCGATTGCCGCGCGCCGCAGCGGGCGGAGGCCGAGCCGGAGGGCAACGACCAGCAAGATGACACTGAGCCCCGTTGTGATGTAGGCCGGCCATGAGTGCAGGTGTTGCCACAGCTCTGAGTCGAGGCCATTACGCGCCGCGCCGCCATCGCCGGCGTGTGGCCCGGAACCCGTGACGACGATGCCGATCAACACCGTTACCCAGGCACCCACGGCCGTCACAAGCGCGAGCGACTGAACCGACCGAGGCACGAGCAGTTCGCCCGTCGTGCGGCCGCGGTAGACGCGATACACGAACACAACGGCGAGCGCCACGAGCACGGCAGAGACGACGAAGTGCAGGCCAACGATCCAGGGGTTGAGCATCGTCAGAACGGTGATGCCGCCGATAACGGCCTGCACGGGGATTCCGAGGCCGAGGGCAACAGTGAGGCGCAGAAGCTCGGGGCGCTCGCGCCGCATCCGCAGCACCGCCACGAACGCAAGAATCGCGATGATGATGAGCACGAACGTGAGCAGGCGGTTCCCGAACTCAACGATGCCGTGAATGCCCATTTCGGGCGTGGCAACGAAGGAGTCTTCCGTGCACTTCGGCCAGGTGGGGCACCCGAGACCAGAACCGGTGAGGCGAACGGCGCCGCCTGTGCCCACAATCAGCGTCTGGCTGACGAGCGAGGCCCAGGCGATGAAACGCACCCGGCGATCGGTCGTTGAGGTGGGCAACCATCGGTACAGGCGGTTCACAGCCAACTTCCTCCTGTTTCAGCGTCCTCCCTGTAGAATCAGAGAGTTCTCCATCAGTGTCGATCGTGAGTTCACCGGGCGGTCGAAACCGCCGCGCACGACCCGTCGTGCGCCAGTGTAGATGCGCTGGATGAGCATCCGCCGCACGGAGCCGAGCAACAGGGCCGCGGCGCACGTCGCCTTTCGGAGGCAGGAATTTTCCCCCCGTTATTCGGGTTGGGTTCGGCAAAGAGAAGAGGAACACCAGTGTCTGACGTGCTCATCGACCGACCAGAACTCGAAGGCCTCGGCCAGTACGAATTCGGGTGGTCCGATTCCGACGTCGCCGGATCAACCGCGCGCCGTGGCATCGATGACAGCGTCGTGCGCAATATCTCCGCGCTGAAAGACGAACCGCAGTGGATGCTCGACCTCCGTCTGAAGGGCTTGAAGCTCTTCGGCCAGAAGCCCATGCCGCTCTGGGGAGCCGACTTGTCGGGCATCGACTTTGACAACATCAAGTACTTCGTGCGCTCGACCGAGAAGCAGGCGACGACGTGGGAAGAGCTTCCTGAAGAGATCAAGAACACCTACGAGAAGCTCGGTATCCCCGAGGCAGAACGCCAACGCCTCGTCGCCGGCGTTGCCGCGCAGTACGAGTCGGAAGTTGTCTACCACCAGATCCGCGAAGACCTCGAAGCCCAGGGCGTCATCTTCATGGACACCGACACGGCGCTGCGGGAGCATCCCGAATTCTTCACGGAGTACTTCGGCACCGTGATTCCTGCCGGTGACAACAAGTTCGCTGCGCTCAACACGGCCGTGTGGTCGGGCGGCTCGTTCGTCTACGTGCCGCCGGGTGTGCACGTCGAGATTCCGCTGCAGGCCTACTTCCGCATCAACACGGAGAACATGGGCCAGTTCGAGCGCACCTTGATCATTGCCGACGAGGGCTCGTACGTGCACTACATCGAGGGCTGCACGGCGCCGATCTACAAGAGCGACTCGCTGCACTCTGCCGTCGTCGAGATCATCGTGAAGAAGAACGCTCGCGTTCGCTACACGACGATTCAGAACTGGTCGAGCAACGTCTACAACCTCGTCACCAAGCGCGCTGTCGCGCACGAGGGCGCGACGATGGAGTGGATCGACGGCAACATCGGCTCGAAGGTCACGATGAAGTACCCCTCGATCTTCCTGATGGGGGAGCACGCGAAGGGCGAGACGCTGTCGGTTGCCTTTGCCGGCCCCGGTCAGCACCAAGACGCTGGCGCGAAGATGATCCACATGGCGCCGTACACGACGTCGTCGATCGTCTCGAAGTCGATCGCCCGAGGCGGTGGCCGTGCGGGTTACCGCGGCGAGGTTCGCGTTGACGCGACGGCACACCACTCCGCCAACACGGTTCGGTGTGACGCCTTGCTCGTTGACACCATCTCGCGCTCCGACACCTACCCGGCGATCGATATTCGCGTCGACGACGTTCAGCTCGGCCACGAGGCAACGGTGTCGCGCGTGAGCGAGGAGCAGTTGTTCTACTTGCAGTCGCGCGGCTTGCCCGAAGACGAGGCCATGGCCATGATCGTTCGCGGGTTCATTGAGCCGATCGCGCGCGAACTGCCGATGGAGTACGCACTTGAGCTCAACAAGCTCATTGAAATGAGCATGGAAGGCAGTGTCGGCTAGATGAGTTCCGCCCCCACGACCCCGTCTGTTGACGAGGCCGGTCACGCTGGCGCGCGACCGCACTCTCACGGGCCTGGGTCACCCGTACCGGTGCAGACGCGCTCTGAGCGTTTCGCTTCGGCGTCGCACTCCGACTTCGCCGAGGTCACAGGCCGCGAGCTGGAATGGCGGCTGACCCCTGTCGCCCTTGTTCGCGACCTCCTCGACAGTGACCTCGACGGTTCCGCTCTGCCTACGGTCGTGAGCGACGCCGCGGGCGTCACCGCGGAATGGATCGAGCGCACGGACGCGCGCATCGGGTCAGCGGGCCTCGCCGAAGAGCGCGCGGCAGCAAACGCGTGGTCGAGCTTCGAGAAGGCGCTCGCGGTGACTCTGTCATCGGAAGAGGCCGTCGTCGTCACGATCGCTCGTACGGGCGCCGATCGCACCCCGCGCGCGGCACACACGGTGATTACCGCGAAACCGAACGCTCGCGGCACTGTCATCATCGACAATCGCGGCAGTGCGCGATTGAGCGAGAACGTCGAAGTCATCGCCGAAGACGGCAGCGACCTGACGGTCGTCAGCCTGCAGGAATGGGACGACGAGTCGGTTCACCTCTCGAGCCAATTTGCCCGTGTCGACCGGGATGCTCGCCTCAAGCACGTCGTCGTCTCACTCGGCGGTGCTGTGGTGCGGGTGAACCCCTCCGTGCATCTCGCGGGAGCCGGAGCCGACGGGCAACTCCTGGGGCTCTACTTTGCCGACGCCGGTCAGCACCTCGAGCAGCGGGTGTACGTGCACCACATCGCCCCGCACACGGTCAGCCGCGTGACCTACAAGGGCGCGCTCAACGGCGCGGGCGCGCGCACGGTGTGGGTCGGAGACGTGCTCATCGGGCGTGACGCGACCGGAACCGATTCGTACGAGCAGAACCGAAACCTCGTCTTGAGCGACGGGACGCGCGCCGACTCGATCCCGAACCTGGAGATCGAAACCGGTGACATCGCCGGTGCCGGCCACGCGAGCGCAACGGGTCGGTTCGACGATGAGCAGCTCTTCTACTTGCGCTCGCGAGGAATCGACGAGCAGGAGGCGCGACGACTCGTCGTGCAAGGGTTCTTGATCGAGGTCGTGCAGAAGATCGGCAACGCCGAACTCGAAGCACGACTCATCGAAGCGATCGAGCGTGAGCTCGAAGCAGTCGAGGTGGTGTGAGATGACCGCAACCCGCGTGTGCGCATTGGATGAACTCAGTGTCGCAACGGCCCGAAAGGTCGTCGTCGACGGCCGACCCGTCGCGATCGTCATGGACTCTGCAGGCGGAGTGCATGCTCTCGGCGACACCTGCACCCACGGCGAAATCTCGCTCAGCGAGGGTTTCGTTGAAGACGATGCCATCGAGTGCTGGGCACACGGCTCGAAGTTCGAGTTGAGCACCGGCAAACCCCGCAACTTTCCGGCCTATGAGCCGGTACCCGTCTACGCCGTCACCGTCGAAAATGGCGACGTGCTGGTAGACGTCGAGACGACCATCACCCCTTAAGGAATAACCAGTCATGTCAACTCTTGAGATTCGCGACCTGCACGTCAGTATCGAGACCGATCAAGGTTCGAAAGAGATCTTGCGCGGCGTCAACCTGACCATCAACTCCGGTGAGACCCACGCAATCATGGGCCCCAACGGCTCGGGCAAGTCGACGCTCGCGTACACAATCGCTGGGCATCCTCGCTACACCGTCGATAGCGGTTCGATCACCCTCGACGGCGAAGACGTGCTCGCCATGAGCATCGACGAGCGCGCTCGCGCCGGGCTCTTCCTGGCGATGCAGTATCCGGTCGAGATTCCCGGGGTCACGGTCTCGAACTTCCTGCGGACGGCCAAGACCTCGCTCGATGGTGAGGCGCCCGCGCTGCGCGCGTGGATCAAAGACCTGCGTGGCTCGATGGAAGCTATGCGCATGGACACCTCGTTCGCCGAGCGCAACGTCAACGAAGGGTTCTCGGGAGGCGAGAAGAAGCGCCACGAGATCGTTCAGCTCGAACTGCTGAAGCCGAAGATCGCGGTGCTCGACGAGACCGACTCCGGCCTCGATGTCGACGCTCTCAAGGTCGTCTCGGAAGGCGTCAACCGCGTCAAGGAAAACACCGGCCTCGGCGTGCTGCTCATCACGCACTACACCCGGATTCTGCGCTACATCACGCCCGACTTCGTGCACGTCTTCGTCGACGGCGCAGTCGCTGAAGAAGGTGGCCCTGAACTGGCAGAGCGCTTGGAGAACGAGGGTTACGATCGCTACTTGACCGGCTCGACCCTAGGCTAAGCGCATGCCCACCGCACTCGAACCGCAACTCTTCGACAAGGTCGAAGAAGGGCTGAAAGACGTCGTCGACCCCGAGCTGGGCGTCAACATTGTCGATCTCGGGCTCGTCTACGACCTCGCGTGGGATGAGGAGAGCGACGCGCTCATCATCTCGATGACCCTGACGTCGGCAGGATGCCCCCTCACCGACGTGATCGAAGAGTCGATCGCGAACTCCCTCGACGGCATCGTGGAGCAGTTCCGCATCAACTGGGTCTGGATGCCCCCGTGGGGCCCGGAGCGCATCACCGACGACGGCCGCGACATGATGAGAGCGCTGGGCTTCTCAATCTGAGAGCCCAGTGGGCTCTCAGGGCCCAGCGCTCCGCCGACAGGCGGTTGGGCTTTAGCATCTGACAGCCTCAAACGAGGAAGGGCCCCCGCCATCCGGCAGGGGCCCTTCCTCGTTCTTGCGCTACTGCTTCTGCGACTTTTCCGCCGCGGCCCACAGCGCGGGCAGCAGCGCCGCCGCGATCGCGGCCTTGATGAGCCCGCCGATGATGAACGGGTAGAAGCCCGCGATGAGCACCGACTGAAGGTCGTTGGGCAGCCCGAGCTGACCGAGCGACACGGCGAGCCACGGCAGGCCGATCGCGAAGACGACGAGCGACCCACCGACGAAGGTGATGATCGGCTTGTACCAACCGCGGTCCCACGAGCGCTCCGCCGCCCAGCCGACGACGGCGGCCGAGATGATGAAGCCGATGATGTAGCCGCCGGTGGGGCCAAGCAAGACGCTCCAGCCCGAGGAGGAGTCACTGTAGATCGGCAGGCCGACGGCACCGAGAATCGCGTAAAGCGAGAGTGACGCCGCGCCACGCGCAGCCCCGAGGCTCGCACCCACGAGAAGCACAGCGAGCGTCTGCCCCGTGACCGGCACCGGCCACAGCGGAATCGCAACCTGAGCGAGAACCGCGACGAGCGCGGTGCCCGCCACGACGAGCGCAATGTCGCTCAGCCAGGTGCGGGTGACCACGCGGTCAACAAGAGTGGGGCGCAGGAGAGCAGGGGTGGCAGTCGTCACGGCGATGGATTCCTCACGAGAAGTCGGGGTCGGGCTACAGCGTTAGACTATCGGGCTGGCCCCCGCTCTCTGCCTTGGCCGAATCCCACTAAAGAATCGGACTTTCGCTGTGCTCGCTGTTCACGACCTCGAGATCCGAGTCGGAGCGCGCCTGCTCATGGAGAACGTCAACTTTCGCGTCGACAAAGGCGACAAGATCGGTCTGGTCGGGCGCAACGGTGCTGGCAAGACGACAATGACGCGCGCCCTCGCCGGGGAAGGGGCGCCGACCGGCGGCACCATCACGCGGTCGGGGGAGATCGGCTACCTTCCGCAAGACCCTCGAGCTGGCGACCCCGAGCAGCTCGCGCGCACGCGCATTCTCGACGCCCGCGGGCTCGGGCAGATCGTCATCGACCTCCAGAAGGCGTCGGTTGACATGGGGAGCACCGATGCGACCATCGCCGAGAAGGCAATGGATCGGTACGGCCGCCTCACCGACCGCTTCCAAGCCCTCGGCGGGTATGCGGCCGAGGCCGAGGCCGCGGCGATCGCGAGCAACCTGTCACTGCCCGATCGCGTTCTCAGCCAACCGCTCAGCACGTTGTCGGGTGGCCAGCGTCGCCGCATTGAGCTGGCCCGCATCCTGTTCAGCGATGCCGAGACGATGATTCTCGACGAGCCAACGAACCACCTCGACGCCGACTCGGTCGTCTGGCTGCGCGAGTTCTTGAAGCAGTACCAGGGCGGCTTCATCGTCATCAGCCACGACGTTCAACTCGTCGAGGAGACGGTGAATCGCGTCTTCTACCTCGACGCCAATCGCCAGGTCATCGACATCTACAACATGGGCTGGAAGAACTACCTCCGGCAGCGCGAGGCCGACGAAGAGCGCCGAAAGAAAGAGCGCGTCAACGTCGAGAAGAAGGCAACGGCCCTGCAACTGCAGGCTGCGCGGTTCGGCGCCAAGGCGAGCAAGGCAGCGAGCGCCCACCAGATGGTGGCCCGTGCCGAGAAAATGCTGGCGGGGCTTGATGACGTGCGGGTGGCCGACCGGGTCGCGAAACTGCGTTTTCCTGAGCCGGCACCCGTCGGAAAGACGCCTCTTCAGGCGCGAAACCTGTCGAAGAGCTACGGCTCGCTCGAAATCTTCACGGCCGTTGACCTCGCCGTCGATAAGGGCTCGCGCGTCGTGATTCTTGGTCTCAATGGTGCCGGCAAGACGACACTGCTGAGAATCCTCGCGGGCGTCGATGAACCTGACACCGGCGTGCTCGAGCCCGGCCACGGCCTGCGGGTCGGCTACTACGCGCAAGAGCACGAAACGCTCGATGTGAAGCGCAGCGTGCTCGAGAACATGATGAGCGCGAGCGACGCGATCACCGAGCGCGAAGCGCGAAGCGTGCTGGGGTCGTTCCTGTTCGTCGGTGACGACGTGCAGAAGCCCGCCGGAGTGCTCTCGGGCGGCGAGAAGACCCGCTTGTCACTCGCAACCCTCGTCGTTTCCAAGGCGAACCTGCTGCTGCTCGACGAGCCCACGAACAACCTCGACCCGGCCAGCCGTGAAGAGATCCTCGGCGCGCTGGCCAACTACGCGGGCGCCGTCATTCTCGTGAGCCACGACGAGGGAGCCGTCGAAGCGCTCAACCCCGAGCGCGTGCTGATCATGCCCGACGGTGTCGAAGACCTCTGGACAGCCGACTACGCCGAGCTCATCTCGCTCGCCTAACAGCGGCCGGTCTGCGCGGGAGCGTCAGGGCTGCGGGATGCCCGCTCAGCGCTCGCGAGCATCCAGAATCGCGTCCTCAATCTCAGAGTCGAGGCTGCGGCGCGGTGCCGGCAGAACCTCACCCTTCTCGGCTGCGCGCGCGGTGCGGTGCTCTTGACGGAGGGCCCACCCGAATCCGACGAAGCCGAGAAGCGCGAAGAGATACCACTGGAACGTGTAGCTGAGATGCGGCCCCTCGTCATTGACCGGGCGGATCGCGGCGGTCGGGCGTTCGGCGGGCGCGGGTGTCTCGCTATCGAGGAGCCCATAAGCGCCGGTCACGACGTCACCGCCGAGCCGTTCATCGAGCTCGGGCAAGTGAATCGTCGCGATCTGGCCCTCGGGTGCACCGCGGCCGGCGATCGTCGGCTCGCCGGGCTTGAGTCGGACGACGACCTCCACCCGACCGGCGGGGGCAGCGGGCACGACGTCGGGGGAGTCTTGTTCTGAGCCGACCGCCACCCAGCCACGGTTGACGATGAAGATCTCACCCGTGTCGAGCACGAGGGGAGTGAGCACCTCGAACCCAGGGCGGGCGTTGAGGGGGCGATTGCGCACGAGAAGCTCCTCGTCGCGGGCGTACTCGCCCTCGAGAACGACCGGGGTCCACTCGCGTGCGGGGTCAAGGTCAGAGCCGGCTGGCAGAACGTCACTCAAGGGCACCGGCTGGGAGTCCCAGTTTTCCGCGATGACGCGCATTTCGGCGACGACTTCGACACGGCGCGCCCACTGCCACTGGGCCAGGAGCACGCACACGATCGCGAAGACCGTCGTGAACGCGAGCCAGCCGAGCCAGCGTCGCGTGAGGGCCAACGAGAGGATGCTCATCGCCCGCTAGTCTGCCGCGTCAGGGAGGCGCTCAACGACCACGCCCGCGGGCGTGATCGTCACGGGAAAGCTTCGAGCGGCGACATAGTCGTAGAGAAAGTCGCGGTGCTCATCACACGCGAGCCACACCTTCACACGCTCCGGCCCATGAATGCGCGGGTTGCGCCAGTTGACGGCCCAGTCGGCTTTCTCGCGGCACCCGCTTCGCGAGCAGCGTGTGCTGCTGATCGCACCGGGAAGATCGATCACGAGGCCCCGTCGCGCGAGACGTAGGGCAATACTGCGCCGGGGCGCTCCACCGGCGGGCCGGTTCTGGTCACGACCGTGTTCGCCGCGATGACAGCAAAGTAGGGCAGCACGATTGCGCCCAAGGCCGGAATGAGGAGCCACCAGCCCGGTACGAAGAAGCACGCCGCGATGCACACCATACGGATTCCCATGGCGATTGAGTACTTCACCATGCGTGCGTTGCGCTCCTCGTCGGGAGACATCGGCACGCTCGTGATAGCGCGGTTGGGCTGGTTCGGCACGCAAGAATCGTAGCCTCCGACGTTGCGCATATGCTGGGGAGCCATGAGCCCACAGACGCCCATTCAGCGCACCGTTCTCGTCACCGGCGGCAACCGCGGCATCGGATTCTCGATCGCCGAAGAGTTCATCGCCCAGGGCCATCGGGTGGCCGTCACCGCCCGTTCGGGCAGCGGGCCTGCGGGGTCGCTCACGGTTCAGGCCGACGTCACCGACTCCGCGTCGCTCGACGCAGCGTTCACCACGGTCGAGGCAGAACTGGGCCCCGTGGAGGTCGTGGTGGCCAACGCCGGCATCACGCGCGACATGCTGCTCATGCGCATGAGTGACGACGACTTCACCGACGTCATCGACACCAACCTCACGGGCGCGTTTCGCACGGTCAAGCGCGCATCGAAGGGGATGCTCAAGGCGCGTTTCGGCCGGATCATTCTCATCTCGAGCGTCGTCGGGCTCTACGGCTCGGCCGGCCAGGTGAACTACAGCGCCTCGAAGTCGGCCCTCGTCGGCATGGCGCGCTCACTCACGCGTGAGCTCGGCGGCCGCGGTATTACCGCGAACGTCGTCGCGCCCGGGTTCATCGAGACCGACATGACCGCCGCGTTGCCCGAAGAGCAGCAGAAGGCCTACCAGCAGTCGATTCCCGCTGGGCGCTTCGCCACGGCCACGGAAGTTGCTCGCGTTGTCACGTGGCTCGCGAGCGATGACGCCGCGTACATCAGCGGAGCCGTGATTCCCGTCGACGGCGGCCTCGGCATGGGGCACTAACGCGCTGGCGCGCTGGCGCGCTGGAGCTGAAGGCGATGGCCATTTCTGGCCATCGCTGCGACGCCAGCGCCGACGGCCGTCCCGGCCGTCGGGTCACGTCAGGCCGAGTACACCAAGCACCTGAAAGAGATCACGCTCAGGCAAGCTCACATGCGCCGCGTCGCGCACAACGGGCTTCGCATCAAACGCGATCGACAGCGCGGCAGTTTGCATCATGACGAGGTCGTTCGCTCCGTCGCCCACCGCCACCGTGCGGGTGAGGGGCACGTCGAAGCGGTGCGCCCACTCGAGGAGAGCATCCCGCTTCGCCCCCGCGTCAATGACGGCGCCGGTCGTGCGCCCGGTCAACCGGCCGTCGATCACCTGAAGGCGGTTGGCGCGGTGAGCATCGAGGCCGAGCTGCGCGGCCAGCGGATCAACGAGCTCGTGGAAGCCTCCTGACACGACCGCAACGACTCCTCCGGCGGCGTGGATGCCCGCCACCAGTTCAGCCGCCCCCCGCGTGAGCGTGACGCGAGCCGACACCCGCTCGAGTGCTGCCGCGTCGAGGCCCGTGAGCGTCGCAACGCGCTCGACGAGGGAGCTGCCAAAGTCGAGCTCGCCCGCCATCGCTCGCGCCGTGATGTGGGCGACCTCATCGAGGCTGCCGGCTTCCTCGGCCAACAGCTCGATGACTTCTTCTTCGATGAGCGTCGAGTCGACATCGAGCACCACGAGGAAGCGAGCCATGGTGGTGCTCCTCTGGGGTTCGCAGGCGGATCAGCTGATGTGCACGCCCTTGCCAGCGACAGTGATGCCGGTCTCGGTGACGGTCAGGCCGCGCGCGCGATCGGCATCGTGATCGACGCCCACCTGGGCGCCGGGTGCGACAACGACTTCTTTATCGAGAATAGCCCGCCGCACGACGGCTCCTGCGCCGATCATGGTGCGTTCGAAGACCACGGCGTCGGTCACGGTTGCCGACTCGATGTTCACCCAGGGCCCGATCACGCTGCGCTCAATGTGCGAACCCGAAATGACGGTGCCGAGCGACACGATCGAGTCGATCACGGCACCGGTGGAACCGGCCCCGTCGCGCACGAACTTCGCGGGCGGCGAGTTGAGCTGCTGCGCGTAGATCGGCCATTCCGCGTTGTACAGGTTGAACACCGGCAGCGCTGAGATGAGGTCTTGGTGCGCGTCGAAGAACGACTCGATCGTTCCTACGTCGCGCCAGTAGAAGCGATCGCGTTCGGTTGAGCCCGGCACGTCGTTGAGGTTGAGGTCGTACACGAAAGCCTCGCCGCGCTTGACGAAGTCGGGCACGATGTCGCCACCCATGTCGTGTGACGACGTTGCGTCGTCGGCGTCGCGAGTGACAGCGTCCATGAGCACATCGGCGTCAAACACGTAGTTGCCCATCGAGGCGAGCACCTCGTGGGGAGCATCCGGAAGACCGATCGCGTTCTTCGGCTTTTCGTGGAACGCGGCGATGCGCTGGGGGTTCGCCGGGTCCGTTTCGATGACCCCGAACTGGTCGGCAAGGGCAATCGGCTGGCGGATTCCGGCGACCGTGACTCCCGCGCCGTTGGCGATGTGGGCCTCGATCATCTGCCGGAAGTCCATGCGGTAGACGTGGTCGGCGCCCACAACCACCACGATGTCGGGCTTCTCATCGCGAATGAGGTTGAGGCTCTGGAAGATGGCGTCGGCCGAGCCCGAGAACCAGCGCTTACCCAATCGCTGCTGCGCGGGAACAGAGGCAACGTAGGAGTTGAGCATGCCGCTGAGCCGCCACACCTGACTCACGTGCCGGTCGAGCGAGTGGCTCTTGTACTGGGTGAGCACGACGATCTGGCGCAACCCCGAATTGATGAGGTTCGAGAGGGCGAAATCGATCAATCGGTAGCCGCCCGCAAAGGGCACACCGGGTTTGGCGCGGTCGACCGTCAGGGGCATCAGGCGCTTCCCCTCACCGCCTGCCAGCACAATTCCGAAGATCTTGGGAGTCGACATGGCCCCACACTAGGCGAGCAAAGCGTGCAGGGGGAGAGGCAGGGCTGTACTACCGTCAACTCATGCGTGTCGATGTCATCAGCCGTGAATACCCGCCCGAGGTCTACGGGGGTGCGGGGGTTCACGTTGCCGAACTCGTCCGAGCCCTGCGGCAGTCGCTCGACGTTCGCGTGCGGTGCTTCGGAGCTCCGCGCAACGAGGCCGACACCCACGCTTACCTCGTGCCCGGCACGCTGAGCTCGGCGAATCCGGCGCTCGCGACCCTCGGCGTCGACTTGGCGATCGCCGATGACGTCGACGGTGCCGACCTTGTGCACTCGCACACCTGGTACGCCAACGCCGCGGGACAATTGGCGCAGCTTCTGCATGGAATCCCGCACGTCGTGACCGCGCACAGCCTTGAACCCCTTCGGCCCTGGAAGGCCGAGCAGTTGGGCGGCGGCTATCGCGTTTCGCGGTGGATCGAGAAGAACGCCTTCGAGTCGGCCGACGCCGTGATTGCCGTGAGCGAAGGCATGCGTCGCGACATTCTGCGGTGCTACCCCGACATCGATGAGTCGCGCGTCACGGTCATTCACAACGGCATCGACCTCGAGCGCTGGCAACGCGTGATCGACCACGAAGCAGTGCGGTCGCTCGGCATCGACCCTGACCGCCCGTCTGTCGTCTTCGTCGGCCGCATTACGCGCCAGAAGGGCTTGCCCTACTTGCTGCAGGCCGCGCGTCAACTGCCCCCCGAGGTGCAGCTGATCCTCTGCGCGGGCGCGCCCGACACTCCCGAGATCCTCCGCGAAGTGCAGCACGGCGTCGCGGCACTGCAGGCCGAGCGCACGGGAGTGGTCTGGATCGAGCGCATGTTGTCGCCGCTCGAGCTGTCGGCCGTGCTTTCGAGCGCCACGACCTTCGTATGCCCGAGCGTCTACGAGCCGCTCGGCATCGTGAACCTCGAGGCGATGGCGTGCGGCGTCGCCGTGGTCGGAACCGACACCGGCGGCATTCCCGAAGTCGTCGACGACGGCATCACGGGGCGACTCGTGCCGATCGATCAAGTGCACGATGGCTCAGGAACGCCTCTTGACCCCGAGCGCTTCATCGCCGATCTGGCGGCTGTTCTGCGAGAGGTGGTCTCTGACCCCGATGCCGCGCGTGCCATGGGCGCAGAGGGGCGCAGACGGGCTGAGCAGATGTTCTCGTGGGAGACGATCGCGGCCCGTACGAGCCAGCTCTATGCGGATTTGCTCGTCTAATCGACCCCGCGCTGGTGCTCTACGCTAAAGGCATCATGGCCAGCGTTCTTCAGTTCGACACCGTTTCTCTGACGCGTGAGGGCACGCGTATTCTCGACCAGGTTTCGTGGCGAGTGAACTCCAACGAGCGGTGGGTCGTGCTCGGCCCCAACGGCGCCGGCAAGACCACGCTGTTGCAACTCGCCGCGTCGCTGATGCACCCGACGTCGGGCACTGCTGTCGTCCTCGACGAGCGGCTCGGCTCGACCGATGTCTTCGATCTGCGACCCCGCATTGGGTTTGCGTCGACCGCGCTTGCGCGCCGCATCCCGGGCAATGAACGCGTTCTTGATGTCGTCATGACGAGCGCGCACGCGGTCACCGGGCGCTGGCACGAACAATACGACGAGGTGGATGTCCGCCGCGCCGAGCGCGTATTGCGCGAGTGGCGCCTCGACGAGTTCGCGAACCGGTTGTTCGGCACGTTGAGCGATGGCGAGCAGAAGCGCGTGCAGATCGCGCGGGCCATCATGACCGACCCCGAACTGCTGCTGCTCGACGAGCCGGCCGCGAGCCTCGACCTCGGTGCGCGCGAAGAGCTGCTGCAGTTGCTCGGTGCCTACGCGAGCGAGCCGAGTTCACCGGCCATGGTCATGGTCACCCACCACGTCGAAGAGATTCCGCCCGGCTTTACGCACGCCATGCTGCTGCGCGAAGGCCGGATCGCTGCGTCGGGCCCGCTCACCGAGGTCATCACGGCCGCCAACCTGAGCCTCACCTTCGGGCTCTCGCTTGCGGTGGCGTACGACGACGGCCGGTACACCGCACGCGCACGCTGAGAGCGGCCGTTCGGCCGGCCCTCTGCTATTCTCGATAGCTGGGCCTGACGGGCCCACGATCGTGAGCCGACATCTCAGAGTCGGCGTCGTGTCCTCCAACTTCTCAAGGAATCCGTTCATGAAGACTGACATTCACCCCGACTACGCCGCGGTCGTGTTCCGTGACCTCGCGTCGGGCGAGACCTTCCTCACCCGTTCGACCGTGACGAGCGAGAAGACGATCGAGCTCGAGGGCGTGACCTACCCGGTCATCGACGTCGAAATCTCGTCGGCCTCGCACCCGTTCTACACGGGCAAGCAGCGCATCATGGACTCGGCCGGTCGCGTCGAGAAGTTCAACCAGCGCTTCAAGGGCTTCGGCAACTAACGCTGATCACTGTCACGAACGGCCTCGCCTCAGGGCGGGGCCGTTCGTCGTTGCTGAGGGCATGCGCCGGGTTATCGAGCGCTGACTCAGCGCCAACTAAACGATGCGTGAGCGGATACGCCAGACGGCGAGCACGGTGAAGACGAGACCGTAGACCAAGAGCAGACCGGCGACGACGGGCACCGGCACGACGCTGCCCCCGACCACTGTTGTGATGCCGTAGAACTCGCTGAGCGCCGCGACGGCGCCGGGGTCGTCGCCGACGAGCGCCGTCAGGCTCTCGGCCGTGAACTGTTGCCGCATGAGCATGGCCGACTGGGCGAACGGGAGCGCGTTGACGACGTCGCGCACACCCGACGGAAAGAGCCCGACCGCGATGAATGCACCGGCGAGAAAGCCGACGAGGGTGCCCACGACCGTCGCGAGAGCAGAAAACGCCGCAGTCGTGCGAAGGAACGAGGCGACGAAGGCCCAGAGTGCGGCGAAGGCGAAGCACGAAAGAAGGATCCAGACCAGCGTGACCGCCACCTCGGCGAGGCCGATGGTCACTCCGTCGACGAAGAACAGGTAGCCCAGGCTCACCATCAGCACAATCACGGTCATCACCAGGGCGACCACGACGGTGGCCAGCAGATAACCGAGCACGAGCTGCCATTGGCGGATCGGCGAAACCAAGAAGTCTCGGACGCGGCCCGTTGCAGCATCGTCGACGAACACTCCCAGCGCGCCGAGCGAGGTGGTGCTCGAGGTCATCGCGATGATGCCCGCGAACATCCAGGTGTCGACGAAGGCCCGCACGTCCGACATCGCCGCATCCGGAAACGATGAAGCGATCGAGCGCGCCTGGAGATCGGAGAGGAACAGTGCGTAGAGCACGAAGACGATGAGGGCGCCGAGGAGGGAGAACGCGACGCCCGCGCGGTCGCGGAAGAAGAGCCGGAGATTGCGCCCCATGATCGTGACGGCGAGTCGCATCACGTCACCTCCGGCTCGGGCGTGCGCCCCGTGAGTGCGAGAAACACGTCGTCCATCGAACCGTGCCGGAACTCGAAGTCGAGGACGTCGTCGCCGAGGTCCGCGATGAGTCGTCGTGCGAGGTCGGCACCGTCGACGCGCAGTTCGATCGCCTCGCCGTGCTCGCGTTCGACGAGCCCGTGGTCCCGGGCGAGCGTCGTCAACGCCGCGCGATTGCGGGTGGTCACTGTGAGCACGCTCGAACTGTGCCGTGCCCGCAGCTCGGCCGGAGAGCCCTGAGCGATGATGCGGCCTCGCTCGATGATGCTCACCTGATCGGCGTTCTCGGTCTCTTCCATGTAGTGGGTCGTCAAGAAGACTGTCAGCCCGTGGCGATCGCGCAGGTCGTGGATGGTCGACCACACCAGGGCGCGACTGGCTGGGTCGAGGCCCGCCGTGGGCTCGTCGAGGAAGAGAATCGAGGGGGAGTGCAGGAGCGCACGCGCGATGTCGACCCGGCGACGCTGCCCGCCCGAGAGGGTGCCGTAGCGCCGGTCGAGAAACTGCTCGAGGCCGATGAGCGCACCGAGCTCGGCGATGCGCTCGTCAATCTGCCGACGATCGGCGCTGTAGAAGCGGGCCCGAGTGCGAAGGTTCTCGCGGGCGGTCAGGGGAGCATCGAGCATCGACTCTTGAAAGACCACGCCGATGCGGTCGCGAACCCGCTCCGGATCTCGACGCACGTCATGGCCGTCCACGAGAACCTCACCGGCGTCGCACGAGAGCACCGTCGTGAGGCAGCCGATGGTTGTCGACTTGCCCGCCCCGTTTGTTCCGAGAAAAGCGAAGACGCTACCGGCCGGCACCGCGAAAGAGATCTCATCGACCGCGACAAGATCGCCATACCGCTTCGTGAGCCCGCTCACCGAGATCGATGACACGTCTGCCATGCGCTGAGTGTGACAGACCTCGAGCAGATTCGTCAGTGCCGAAAAGGGCCAGCCTCGATCGGCCGTGAAGGTGTGGTCGCGCTGCGTGCGCATGTAGTCCTCGAAACTGCTGGCCTGCTGCTCGTGCCAGGCGGCCTGCTGCGCGTGCAGCTCGGCGATTGTGGCAGGCAGTGCCGCGGCATGCTGCACGGCGATCGCGCGGGCCACGAGCCCGGCGGCGATGGCGTCGACGCCCGCGTCATGCGCCCCGTCAAGAGCGACGCCGTAGTGGGCCGCGGCGGCCTCGAGCGTGCGCTTGCCCTTGCGGTAGCGGTCGACAGCCTTGTCGATGACGAGCGGGTCGATGACGGGAGCCGGGTCGACAAGAGGCGCGACGCCGTGCCGGGCAGCCTCGAACGCGAGCAGCGACAGGTCGTAGGGGGCGTTGTAGACCACGACGGGAGTGCCGCGGCCAAGCACGAGGCGCAACTCAGCGACGATCTCGTGAACAACCTCAGTGGCGGGGCGACCCTCGGCACGAGCCCGCTCCGTGCTGATGCCGTGCACGGCTGTCGCCGCCTCCGGTATCTCCACCCCGGGGTCGGCAAGCCAGTCACGGCGTGACACCACCGCGCCGGAGGCGTCGAGCACGGCAACGCAGGCCGTGACGATGCGGGCGGTGCGGACATCCACCCCCGTAGTTTCAAGGTCGAAGACGGCGAGGTCGGTCTGCAGGAGGCTCACGCGCCCAGCCTAGGCCGGTGCTCCGACCCCAGTGGCTGCCGCGCCGGAGTCGCCGACGTGCAACCAAAAGAAGGTCTGCGTGCCGAGGGTGAGCGTGAGCCGACCGTCGTCGCCCACGGTCGGAAATGGTGCGCCGCCGAACAGATCGCGCAGCTGGGCGCCCTCGAGCCCGGGGGCGGTGATCGTGGCCGCGACTGGGTTGTGCGCGAAGGAGAAGACACACAGGATGCGCTCGGGGGCATCGCCGAGATGGCTTCCGGTGCCGGCGTATTCGCGGACGAACGCCAGCACTGACTCGTTGTCGGTGTCGAGCACGCGCATGGTTCCGAGCCCGAAGGTCGGGTGGGCTTTGCGCACGTGAATGACGTTGCGCACCCAGTGCAGCAGCGACCGCGACTGCGCCAGCTGACTCTCGACGTTGATCTGGTTGTAGTGGTAGACGAGCGACTGCACCACGGGGAGGTAGAGCTTGCCCGGGTCGGCGTGGCTGAAGCCGGCGTTGCGGTCGGGCGTCCACTGCATGGGGGTGCGCGAGCTGTCGCGGTCGGGCAGCCAGATGTTGTCGCCCATGCCGATCTCATCGCCGTAGTACAAGAACGGGCTGCCGGGAAGGCTGAAGAGCAACGCGTGCGCGAGCTCGAGCTCGGCGCGTGAATTGTCGAGCAGGGGGGCGAGCCGACGGCGAATGCCGATGTTGGCGCGCATCCGCGGGTCGTAGGCGTACCAGCCGTACATCGCCTGCCGGTATTCCTCGCTCACCATTTCGAGCGTGAGCTCATCGTGGTTGCGCAGAAAGACGCCCCATGCGCTGCCCTCCGGCGCCGCGACCTCTTCGCGCAGCTGCCGCTGAAGCTCAGTGGCTTGCTGTGAGCGCAGGGCGTAGAAGATGCGCGGCATGACGGGAAAGTCGAAGGCCATGTGGCACTCGGGGTTGTCGCCGGTGCCGAAGAACTCGGCGACCTCGCTCGGCCACTGGTTCGCCTCGGCGATGAGGATGCGCCCCGGGTACTCGCGATCGATCATCTCGCGCAGCTTCACGATGAAGTCGTGCGTCTCGGGTTCGCTCTCGCCCGTGCCGCCGTCGGACTCGTAGAGGTAGGGGATCGCGTCAAGTCGGAAACCGTCGACGCCCAGATCGGCCCAAAACCGCACGACCTCGAGGATTTCGTCGTGCAGCTTCGGGTTCGCGAAGTTGAGGTCGGGCTGGTGCGAAAAGAAGCGGTGCCAATAGAACTGGCGTCGGATGGGGTCGAACGCCCAGTTCGATTCTTCCGTGTCGACGAAGATGATGCGAACGTCATTGAACTTGTCGTCGGTGTCGCTCCACACGTAGTAGTCGCCGTACGGCCCCGTGGGGTCTTCGCGCGATGCCTGGAACCAGGGGTGCTGGTCACTCGTGTGGTTGACGACGAGGTCGATGACGATGCGCATGTTGCGCTCATGGGCTTTCGTGACGAGTTCACGGAACTCTTCGATCGTGCCGAATTCGGGCAGCACCGAGGTGTAGTCAGCAACGTCGTAGCCGCCGTCGCGCATTGGACTGTCAAAGAAGGGCGGCAGCCAGAGGGCGTCAACGCCCAACCACTGCAGGTAGTCGAGCTTGCTGATCAGCCCGCCAAGATCTCCCGTTCCGTCACCATTGGAGTCCATGAATGCCCGCACCATGACTTCGTAGAAGACGCTGCGGCGATGCCATTGCGGGTCGAGTGTCAGACCGGGCAGCGTGATGGGAGCGGTGAACGACACCTGCCTAGACTAGTCACGATGGCTGTTCCCTCTCCGTATGCCGCCGATCTCGCGCGGGTTAGCTCGGTCGATCGCTCGGCCGACGTTCTGGGCGCCCACACGCACTGGGTTGAGTACGGCCCCGCCGACGCGGCGAACACCGTGGTGCTCGTGCACGGCTTTCGGGGCGATCACCACGGACTCGGTCCGGTGATCGCGCAGCTGCCCGACCTACGGTTTCTCGCGCCCGATCTTCCGGGCTTCGGAGAGAGTGCGCCACTGGCGTCGGGCTCGCATGACCTCGAGGGCTACACCGCTTGGCTCGACGCGTTTCTGCACACAACGGGAGTGCACGGCACCGCAGTGCTGCTGGGGCACTCGTTCGGCTCCATCGTGGTGTCAGCCGCAGTGTCGAGCGGTGTGCCCACCCCCCGGGTGATTCTCGTCAACCCCATCGGGCAAAACGCCCTCGCTGGCCCGCGCGGCGTGCTCACGCGGCTCGCCGTGCTCTTCTACCGCGTCGGCGCCGCTCTCCCCGAGAAGCTCGGTTTCGCGGCCCTCCGTAGCCGCCTCGTCACGCGCATCATGAGCGTCACGATGGCGAAAACCGACGACGCCGCTCTGCGCCGCTGGATCCACGAAGAGCACGACCGCTACTTCTCCGCGTTCGCCACGCGGCAGAGCCTGCTGGAAGCCTTCCGCACGTCGGTGTCGCACGATGTGAGCGAGTTTGCGACGAGCATCCGTCAACCGACCCTCCTCGTTGTGGCCGACGACGACGACATCACGCCGCTGGAGGCGCAGCGGCACCTGGTCACGCTGTTTCCGGATGCGGAGCTGGAAGTCATCGAGGGCGTCGGGCACCTCATTCACTACGAAAAGCCCGTCGAGGCAGCTGCCGCGATTCGGGCATTTCTGACATGACCGGCACACCGTGAAGATCGTCGTCGACTGCCGCTACGTGCGGTTTCCACGCCATGACGGCATCAGCCGGTTTACGGCGGGCCTCGTGGATGCCCTGCGCGGGCACCTCGCCGAGTCCGAGTCGCTCGAACTGCTCATCAGCGACGAGCGGCAACTCGCCATGCTGCCCGACGGACTGCCCTGGCACCTCGTGAGCGGCCCCACAAGCCCGCGTGAGCCCTTCGTGGCGCGCCAAGTGAACCGTGTGTCGCCCGACATCGTCTTCAGCCCCATGCAGACCATGGGGGCGCTCGGGCGGCGGTACCCGCTCGTGCTGACGCTGCATGACCTGATCTACTACGCGCACCCGACGCCGCCGCGCGACCTGCCGTGGCCCGTGCGCCTCGGTTGGCGGCTGTACCACCTCGCGTGGTGGCCGCAGCGGCTGCTGCTCAACCGCGCCGACGCCGTCGTGACCGTGAGTGACACGACGCGCGCGCTCATGAGGAAACACCGGCTGACGAAGCGCTCGATCACCGTCGTGCCGAACGCCGCTGACCGGCCGGCGACTGTTGCACCCCGCGCGAGGCCCGAGGGTATCGAGCTCGTCTACATGGGGTCGTTCATGCCCTACAAGGGCGTCGACACGCTCGTTGCGGCCCTGCACCACCTGCCGGGTGCACGGCTGCACTTGTTGAGCCGCATCCGGCCGGCTGATCGCGAGCGCTTCGAGGCCGCGGCACCTGAGGGCGCGCTTGTCGTGCACGACGGCGTGAGCGATGACGAGTACGCCGCTCTGCTCGATGACGCCACGGCGCTCGTGACGGCATCGCGCGACGAGGGCTTCGGCATTCCGCTCGTCGAGGCCATGGGCCGTGGCACCCCCGTTGTCGTGAGCGACATCCCGATCTTCCGCGAAATCGGCGGCGACACGGCGCTGTATGCGGCGGCGGGGGATGCTGAGGCCTTCGCCGCGCGCATCACTGAACTCCTCGCCGCAGGGGAGTGGGAGCGTCGCTCGGCCGCCGCCCCCGCTGAGGCCGCGCGTTTGGACTGGAGCCGCTCGGCTGCCGTGCTGCTCGAGTTGCTGCGCGAGCAGGCGGCGCTCGGTCGCCGCTGATCCGTGCGGGGCGGATCACCCACTGCGGAGACTCCTGAAGTGTAGGAAGGGTCAGCGGGTGCCGATGTCGGCGAGCTCGCCGCCCGTCCACTCGACGAGCTGCTGGGGGCTCGCCGGAAAGACGTCGTAGGCGCTGCCGGCGGCCGACCACACGGTGTCGAAGCGCTGGAGGTCGCGGTCGACGATCGTGCGCACGGGGGCCGGATGCCCGAGCGGAGGAACACCGCCGATCGAGTAACCCGTCGCCTGCTTGACCGTGTTCGCGTCGGCCTTCTCGATGCGCGCGCCGACCACGGTGGCGAGAGCGTCGAGGTCGGCGCGGTTGTCTCCACAGACGAGCGCGAGCACCGGTTCACGGCGCTCGTCACCCTGCACCGCGACGAAGACGAGCGACTTGACGATCGCGCCGACCTCACAGCCGACGGCAGCCGCCGCTTCGGCGGCGGTGTGGGTCGAGTCGGGCATCCGGCGCGGAGAAATCGGCAGGTGTGCCGTCGCGGCGAGGAAGCGCTCGGGGCCGCTCGCCATCAGCGCTCTTCTCGCGCGGCGAGCGGGTTTTGCTGCTCGAAGTCGTCAGCCATCGGAAAGATCGACTGCTCGTCGATCGGGTCGTCGAAGGCGACGAGCTCGAGGGCTCCGTCGGCGTGACGGAATGAGTGCACCGAGCCGTTCGAGATCATGCCGCGATGACGGCCAGGGGCAACCGTTTCGAGCACGCTGCGGATCACGCCACCGTGTGCGACGACAATGACCGCCTCGCCGGGGTGCCGCGCAGCGAGGTCGTGCAGAGCCGCGACGACCCGTTCGGCGACGGCTTCACGCGGCTCGCGTCCGGGAACATCGGCGCCGTCGGGAAACTTCGCGTCGATCTCAGGGCCCGCAAGACCTTCGGCGGCACCGTAGTCACGCTCGGCGAGCCGCTGCTCAAGCTCGGGTTCGCCGAGGCGGACGTGCTCGCCGATCAGGCGCGCCGTCTCGGCTGCGCGCGAGAGAGGGGAGGCAACAAGGGCCGTCCAACGCCGACTCGCGAGCAAAGCACCCGTCGCTCGAGCTTGCTCACGACCCGTGTCGTTGAGCGGAATGTCGGTCGAACCCTGAATGCGCCGCTCGCGGTTCCAGTCGGTCTCGCCGTGGCGCACGAGTGCGAACACCGTCATGAGGATTCCCTTTCGCGGGCCCTCGACGTTCGAGGGCCGATCAGGGCAGCAGAGCCTCGCGCAGAACGGCGAGCGTCTCGGTGGTGCCCGCTTCGATCTTAAGGGCCGCGCGAGAATCGGCCTTCGTCTCGCCGCGGTTGACGATGATGGTGGGAATGCGTTTCTTCGCGGCTTGGCCCACGAGACGGATGCCCGAGTTCACGACGAGCGACGACCCGAGCACGAGCAGCGCATCCGAACGAGCAACGATGCCGCGGGCTTCTTCAAACTTCACGGGCGGCACGAACTCGCCGAAGAAGACGATGTCGGGCTTGAGGATTCCGCCGCACACCGAGCACTCGGGCACCGCGAAGCGTGAGACATCGGCGACCTCGGCATCGCCATCCGGATTCATCGTCGCGTCAGCGTCGCTCAGCCACGGGTTCAAGGCGGTGATGCGGTCGGCGATGGCGCCGCGGTCGAAGGTCTGGCCGCAGTGCAGGCACGTAACGCGGTCCATGCTGCCGTGCAGGTCAACCACGCGGCGACTGCCGGCACGAACGTGCAGGCCATCGACGTTTTGGGTCACGACACCCGTGACGATGCCGTCGCCTTCGAGAGCGGCGAGCGTGAGGTGGCCGGGGTTCGGGCGCGCGGCCGCGAAGCGCTCCCAGCCGAGGTGACTGCCGGCCCAATAGCGCTTGCGGTAGGGCTCGTCGGCGAGAAACTGGCTGTAAGTCATGGGCGTGCGCACGGGGGCACCAGCGCCACGGTAATCGGGGATTCCCGAGTCGGTGCTCACCCCCGCACCGGTGAGAACGGCGATGCGCCGGCCGCGCAACAACTCGACTGCGGCGTCGATCGCGGCGCGCGCAGCATCGTCGATGACGATGGGCGTTGCGGCGAGCGACGACATGGAAGCCTTTCGGTTGTGCGTCACTCGCAGACTATCCGCGCAGCGTTTCCGGTATGTTTCCGGGGGCTGAGATGACCTCGGCAGGGATGGAGCACGGTGCGCATCGAGCACATCACGACGATCGACACGCCGACTCTCGCCGACTACGCGCGGCTGACGGACGTGGCGCTGCGGCGAGTGACCGAGCCGGAAGGTGGTCTCTACATCGCCGAGTCGATCACCGTCATCGGCCGTGCGCTGCGGGCAGGGCATCGCCCTCGATCGGTGCTCACGAGCGAGCGGTGGCTGCCCGATCTAGAGCCCCTGCTCGCCGGCCACGACGTGACCGTGCACGTCGGCGAGGCAGCGTTGCTCGAACAGCTCACGGGCTATCACTTGCACCGCGGTGCCCTCGCGGCCATGCACCGACCCACCCTTCCCGCGGTCGCCGAGGTGCTGCGGGATGCCCGGCGCGTCGTCATCGTCGAAGACGTCATGGATCACACCAACGTCGGAGCGATCTTCCGCTCGGTGGCGGGCCTCGGGGCGGACGCCGTGCTCGTCACCCCGCGCTGCGCCGACCCGCTGTACCGCCGCAGCGTGCGCGTGTCGATGGGCACGGTGCTACAGGTGCCGTGGACGCGACTACCGGAGTGGGACGAGGCCGTGCCGGTGCTGCACGCGGCAGGCTTCACGATTGCAGCGCTCGCTCTGGCCGATGATGCCGTTCGCCTGCGCGACTTTGCCGCGAACGCGCCCGAGCGCGTGGCCATCGTCGTTGGTGCCGAAGGAGACGGGCTGAGCCGCGCGGCGCTGGAAGCCGCCGACGTCGTCGTGACGATTCCGATGGCGCACGGTGTCGACTCGCTCAATGTCGCGGCTGCGAGTGCCGTGGCGCTCTACGCCTTCCAGGCGGAGCGATAGGCACAGCGCGCTCTGTTCTTCGCTAGTCGACCGCGATCGCGCGCAGCAACAGCGCCTGCTCGGGAGCGAGCAGCGGCACGGGCAACCCGAGGTCGGCAAGCAACCGACCCGTCATCGTGATGCCGCCGTCGGCAAGCCACGAGGGGGGAACCGATTGCACCGCATGGGGCGCCCCGCCCACCGTGAGCGGCTCGATGCGATACCGCCGCTCGGGGTCGAGCCCCGGAAACCGCAGGGGAGGGGGTACCGCGACAGTCGACGTTGCCAGGGTCACAAGCGCAATGAGTGCCTCAGCGCCGTCGGGCGCCACCATGCCGTGCACGTAGCGGTCGTCGTTGTGCTCGTCAGTACGCACAGTGCGACCCGTCGTGAGGAGCGGGCGCAGGCGCTTCACCACCGCCACCCACTCGCGCAAGGCGTCGAGCTGGGCGGAGTCGGCGTTTGTGACATTCCACTCGATGCCCGCGCTGCCGAACAGCGCGGTCGCGAGGCGGAACGAGAGGTCGTGCGTGCGACCCGTGATGTGCGCGCGCGGGGCGCCAACGTGACCGCCGAGCAGCTCAGGCGGCATGAGTAACCCGCTGTAGCGCTGGATGCGTTGACGGTCGAGGGCATCGTTCGTGTCACTCGTCCAGAAGCGGTGCACCCGTGCCGCGATGCCGAGGTCGATACGCGCACCTCCCGACGCGCAACTCTCGATGGCCACGTGCGGAAAACGCGCGCGAAGGTCGTCGATGAGCGCGTACACGGCGCGCGTGTGGGCAGCCGCGCTGCCGGCGTGCTGGTCGCGGTTGTGATCCCACTTGAGAAAGGCGATGGGGTACTCGGCGAGCAGCGCGCTCAGGCTCTCCAGCACGTGCGCGCGGGCCCCCTCGATGGTGAGGTCGAGCGTGTGCTGGAAGCGCCACGTGGGGGGATGCTGGGTGTCGCCTGCGGGGTCGGCGAGCATCCATTCGGGATGCTCACGCGCGAGCCGCGAGTCGGGGCTCACCATTTCGGGCTCAACCCACAGGCCGAACTCCATGCCTTTCGCCACGACCGCATCGGCCAGGGGATGGAGCCCTTCGGGCCAGCGCTCGGGGTCAACGGTCCAGTCGCCGAGCGCCCGACGGTCGTCGGTGCGGCCCGTGAACCAGCCGTCATCGAGCACGAAGCGTTCAATCCCGAGCTCGGCCGCGGCGTCGACCAGCGGCAAGAGCGACTCAAGAGCGTGGTCGAAGTAGACGGCCTCCCACGTGTTGAGAACGACGGGGCGGTGCGTTGGGGGAGTGAGGGCCCGCACGAAAGGGTGCAGGCGGTCGCTCAGGCCATCGAGGCCGGCGTTCGACCACGCGAGCACGGTCTCGGGCGCGGTGTAGGTCTCGCCCGTGGCGAGAACGATCTCAGCCGGCTCAAGCAACTCGGAGGCCAGCAAGCGACGGTGGCCGGTGGGCAACGACTCGACGCCCGTCGTGCTGTTGCCACTCCAGGCATGGTGCAGCGACCACACTTCACCGGTGCGGAAGCCGAAGTCCGGCGTGCCGACAACCGTCAGGTACGGGGCGGGGGGGGGGGGGG
>CALRMP020000012.1:0-52604 GCA_943369205.1 Gulosibacter massiliensis
TGGGCTTACGACGAGTTCTATGCCAGCGACGAGGCTCGAGCGGCCACCTACGCTGCGTGGTTGCATCACTACAATCACCACCGACCCCACACAGGGATCGGAGGCCTCACACCCTCAGCCCGCGTTCACAACCTCACGGGGAACTACAACTAGCCGACGCTTCTCAGCCTTCGGGGGCGTAGATGGCCCGCGCGAGGGCGTCGAGCACCGCGGGGGTGCGGGGCCCAAAGCTCAACACCTCGCCGTCGGCCATGTCGACGAACCGACGCGCTTCGCCCGCGCGCGTCAGCGCGATCGCGGGCTTCTCCGCGAGCAGCGCCTCGACACCGCCGACGCTTTCGAGCCCACCCGTCATGACCAAGATCAGGTCGGGGTTCGCGGCCACGAGAGCTTCATCGGTCATGGGCCGCAGGCCCACCCAGCCGATCTCGCCCGCGACGTCGATGCCGCCCACGGCTTCGATGAGCTCGTCGGCCCCCGACTCTTCGCCGAAGAGGTAGTAGATGCCGGAGGTGCCGCGCAGGTAGAGGAACAGAATCCGCACGCGATCGGCCGGGTTCTCGGGGCGGATCGACTCGATCGCCGCGATGACCTCGGCCAGCTCCGACTCAAGACGGTCGGCCAGGAGGTCTCCGGTGTCGGGTGAACCCAGAGCGGCCGCGACCTGGCGGGCGAGTTCGCCGGGGGCGGCGAGGCCGAGTTCAGCATCCACGTAGACGACCGTGATGCCGGCCTCGCGCAGCTGCAGCACCACGTCGGTCGGGCCGACGGTGCCGTCGGTGATGACGAGCGTGGGGCGCAGAGCGAGCACCGCCTCACTGCTGATCGCGTGGCCACTGCTCGTCACGACGGGAAGGTCGGCGGCCTCGAGGAACGTCGTTGAAATGTCGCGGCCAATCACACTGTCGCCGAACCCCAGGGCGAAGACCGTGGCGGCGATCGACCCCGCGATGTCGAGGGGCAGAACGCGGCTCGTGTCGGTGACGGTCACCTCGAGGTCGCCCGCGAGGTCGCGCGACACGACCGTGGCGGGCAAGCTCTGCGTCGGAGTGTCGGTGACCGGCTCGATCGCCGCCGAACTCAGCAGGGCCGTCGAGGGGCCTGTGTAGTCACGCGGGTTCTCGAGCACCTGCAGTTCGCTCAGCGGAACGCGCGGCCCGTCGGTCGTCGGTTCGACAAGGGGCGGTGCCGACGACACCGAACAGCCGGCCAGCAGAGCGGCAGCCACCGTGATCGCAGCGACTCGAGAGGCGATGCTCGCGACGCGGCGCGACGGCGCATCAGAGCCCAGCGTCGAGCGGCGCAGTGCGAAGGTCATGGTGCTCCGGAAGGGCAATCGGATGATCGAGGAGTGGTTAGGTAAGCCTAACTGGCGGTGCTGGGTGTGAGGTCGGCGCGCACTGAGGGCGCGGTGTGCGAGCGCCTTCTAGCCTGCCTGTGCGACCGCGAGCCGCACAGGGTCGAAGGTCCTGGCGTTCTACCCTGAGGGGGTGATGGATGCTCGCCGTGACCTCCTCGATGAGCGCGCGCAGCGCGTGCTCGAGTTCGAGCGGGTCTGGTGGGGCCACAGCGGCGCGAAGGAGCAGAGCATCCGACGCGAGTTCGCATGGAGCGCCGCGCGCTACTATCAAGTGCTGAACGCAGTGATCGACACCGAGGTCGCCGTGCGCTACGACCCAGTTCTGGTCGGTCGCTTGCGTGCTGTGCGTGACGATCGAGCCGAGCGCCGTCGCACGCGCCGCACGGCCGGTGATGGCGCCGCCTGAGCGTCAGCCCCCTCACTTTCCGCCCGAAAGGCTGTGCACTGATGGCTAGATTCGATTCCGATCGTTTCGACGACATACCCACTGAGCTGGGCCGCGTCGGCGCTCACCGCGCACCGCGCAAACGGGGGCGTGCGATCGTCGCGATCGCCTGGGCTGCACTCGCGAGCGGTGTCCTCGTCGTCGGCGGGCTCTGGGCCCTGTCGATCATCACTGATCGCGTGTCGTTTGAGATTCCCGGTTTCGACACTGCCGAACCGATGCCGACCCCCACCGCGAGCCCGTCGCCGTCAGCGACCGCTGACCCGATCACTGATCCGGCGCTCGCCGAACTGCCTGCTAACTTCACGATCACGATCCTCAACGGAGCCGGCGTCAACGGGCTCGGCCGCGCTGCTCGCGACCTGATCACGGCGTCGGGGTGGCCGGTGGGAACCGTGACGTCGGCGGGGCAGGATGACCTCACCGAGACGGTCGTGTTCTACTCCGACCCTGCGCTGGAAGGCGTGGCACGAGGGATGACCGTGCTGCTCGGAACGGGTGAGGTCGAGCTTTCGGACGCGTTTCCCGGAGCGCCGATCACGATTTCGCTCGGGGCCGATTTCGCGGCGATTGCGCCGTAGCGCCCGCGCCCACGACCCACGGCTCACCGGTCGCCCATCGGTGCAGAGAAGTCGACGCGGACTAGGGTGACCGTCATGAGCAGGCGTATCGGCCGAGGGGTGGTAGCCGGAACAACCGGCCTCGCTCTCGTTCTGCTCGCCGGCTGCACCACGGAATCGCCGATGCCAACGCCGACGCCGACGGTGAGCTTCGAGTCGACGTATGAAACACCGCCACCCTTCGACCTCGCCCCCCTCACCGGAGAGGTCGTCGCTGTGGGCTCCGCGACAGCGCCCGCCTTCGCGGCGAAGATCGACAATCACCCCGATGCTCGCCCTCAAGTCGGTCTCGGTCGGGCCGATGTCGTCTGGGAGATCCTGGTCGAAGGCGGACTCACGCGCTACATCGCCGTCTGGCAGTCCGACATTCCCGACGTGATCGGCCCGATCCGGTCGGTACGGCCGGTCGACCCCTACGTGGTGTCGCCGCAGGGCGGCATCATCGCGTACTCCGGAGGTCAGTACCGCTTCGTCGTGGCGATGCAAGAGGCGCCTGTCGTCAATGCGATCCACGGGCAGTCGGACACTGAAGACACCATCTTCCGTGGTGACAACGCTCGAGCGCCGCACAACGTGCTCGTGCGCGCTCCGCAGATCGTCGCCGAGAACAGTGACCTCCCCGCCCCTGCCCAGCAGTTTCCGTTTGCCGAGAGCATTCAGGCCGCAACAGCGACGAAAGAGGGAACCGCGACCACGCGCATCGACCTCCGATTCGGCGGGTCGTCGACTCCTGCGTGGGTCTGGAGCGCTGACACGCAAACGTTCGTGCGGTACATGACGGGCGGCTCACCCGACCGCGCCGACACGGGCGAGCAACTCAGCGCGGTCAATGTCGTGGTGCTGCGGGTTCCGGTGCAGGTGATCCAGAGCATCCCGACCGTCGACCTGATCGGTCGCGGCGAAGCCTGGGTCTCGACGGGCGGCGCCACCGTGCGCGCCACGTGGACGAAGAGCTCGCTGACCGATCAGATTCGCATTCTCGACGCCAACGGCGTGGCCGTGCGGCTGGCTCCGGGCAACACGTGGGTCGAGCTCGTGCCACTCGGCGGCTCGGTGCGCTTCACAAGCCCCGCCTCGTAACGTGCTCCGCTTGCACTCGACCCCCGCGAGTGCCAGAATCGTTTAGCACTCACGCTCTGTGAGTGCCAAGAGCTACCGTACGTTCAGCGTCCGGGAGGGACAAGAGACACATGGCTAAGATCATCGCTTTTGACGAGGAGGCCCGTCGCGGCCTCGAGCGCGGCCTCAACATCCTGGCCGACGCCGTCAAGGTCACGCTGGGCCCGCGTGGGCGCAACGTTGTGCTGGAGAAGAAGTGGGGCGCTCCCACGATCACCAACGATGGCGTCTCCATCGCCAAAGAGATCGAACTCGACGACCCGTTCGAGAAGATCGGCGCGGAGCTCGTCAAGGAGGTCGCCAAGAAGACGGATGACGTCGCTGGCGACGGAACGACCACGTCGGTCGTGCTCGCCCAGGCACTCGTGCGCGAGGGTCTGCGTAACGTTGCCGCGGGTGCCGACCCGATCAGCCTCAAGCGCGGTATTGAGAAGGCCACGCAGGCCGTCTCTGACCAGCTGCTGAAGAACGCCAAAGAGGTCGAGACCAAGGAAGAGATCGCCGCGACTGCGAGCATCTCGGCCGCCGACCCCGAGATCGGCGCGCTCATCGCTGAGGCCATCGACAAGGTGGGCAAGGAGGGCGTCGTTACGGTCGAAGAGTCGAACACCTTCGGCACCGAGCTCGAGCTCACCGAAGGTATGCGCTTCGACAAGGGCTACCTGTCGGCGTACTTCGTGACCGACCCCGAGCGTCAAGAAGCGGTCTTCGAAGACCCCTACATCTTGATCGTCAACGGCAAGATCTCGGCCATCAAAGACCTGCTCCCGATCGTCGACAAGGTGATCCAGAGCGGCAAGCAGCTGCTCATCATCGCTGAAGACGTCGAGGGCGAGGCTCTGGCCACGCTCGTCGTCAACAAGATCCGCGGCATCTTCAAGTCGGTTGCCGTCAAGGCCCCCGGCTTCGGCGACCGTCGCAAGGCCATGCTGCAGGACATCGCCATCCTCACCGGTGGCCAGGTCATCAGCGAAGAGGTCGGTCTCAAGCTCGAGAACGCCACGCTCGACCTGCTCGGTCGTGCGCGCAAGGTCGTTATCACGAAGGACGAGACGACGATCGTTGAGGGTGCCGGCGAAGCCGACGCCATCGCCGGTCGCGTCAAGCAGATTCGTGCCGAGATCGAGAACACCGACTCGGACTACGACCGCGAGAAGCTGCAGGAGCGCCTCGCCAAGCTCGCCGGCGGCGTTGCCGTCATCAAGGCGGGTGCGGCCACCGAGGTCGAGCTCAAGGAGCGCAAGCACCGCATCGAAGACGCCGTGCGCAACGCCAAGGCTGCTGTCGAAGAGGGCATCGTCGCCGGTGGTGGCGTCGCCCTGATTCAGGCGGGCAAGATGGCGTTCGAGTCGAAGGCCATGACGTCGCTCACGGGCGACGAGGCCACCGGCGCGAACATCGTCAAGGTCGCCATCGACGCTCCGCTCAAGCAGATCGCGCTCAACGCGGGCCTCGAGCCCGGTGTTGTCGCCGACAAGGTGCGCAACCTGCCCGTGGGCCACGGCCTCAACGCCGCCACGGGTGAGTACGTCGACATGCTCGGTGCCGGCATTGCCGACCCGGTGAAGGTCACGCGCTCGGCTCTGCTCAACGCTGCGTCGATCGCCGGCCTCTTCCTCACCACCGAGGCCGTCGTCGCCGACAAGCCCGAGAAGCACGCTGCGCCGATGGGTGACCCGAGCGGCGGCATGGACTTCTAGTCCACGCCCCGTCGGGTTTCCGACACCAACGATAAGAACGGGGCGGTTCCTTCTTGGAACCGCCCCGTTCGTGCGTGTGCGGCTGTGGTGCCTCAGGCAGCGACGCTGCGGTCGCCCAGCTGGGTGAAAATGCGCGTGTTGGCGTCGTAGGCCCACAGCACTTCGTCGACGACGCGCTCGCTCTCGCCCTCTGCCCACGGTGCAGCATCCAGCTGAGCGCGGTAGGCGTCTTTGAACGCTGCTGGGTCGGCGATCTGGTCGAACACGTAGAAGCCGACCCCATTGGCCTCGAAGCCGAATTGCCGCGCAATGATGCGCCCGATGTGCAGGCCGCCCGACAGGTCTCCGAGGTAGCGCGTGTAGTGGTGAGCGATGTAGCCCGCGGGCCACTCGGCAGCCACCTCGCGAATGCGCGCGGCGTACTCGAGCGTTGCCGGCACGAGGGTCAGTCGCTCACGCCAGTCGTCACCGATGAGGAAGGCCAAGTCGGCCTCGAGCGCCGGCAGGCGGGTGAGCGCGGGGGAGAGGAAGGGTGCCACGATCGGCACCTGGCGCATCGCAGGCTCTGCGCCTTCCAGGGCGTCGTAGATCGCCCAGTGCTGCGAGGCCAGGGCGATGTAGTCGTCGAGCGTCGCCGAGCCCGAGAGCAAGCCGCTCATGAACGACGCGCCCTCGCTGCCGCGGTGGCTCAGGGCGCTGCGCTCACGCACGAGTTGTGAGAAGGGGATGGCCTCGGCGGGGCGAGCGTGCATGATCGGCGACTCCAAGATAGTTAGGTGAGCCTAAGTTTACCAACCCGCCCGACTCGAGGCCAGCGCCCAACTCGACGTGGGGTCTGGGCCAGCGCGGGGCTAGTCGTGGGGTCGCGGCTCGATACCCAGCTCGGCGCACGCCCGGTCGTAGAGCGCCACGATCTCGCGCCGAATCTCGGCCCGTTCGGTGATGGCTCCTGACCACTCGACACGCACCTCAACGTCGTCGGCTGACTCGGGGCCCGCAGGCGAAACGGTGTAGTTCCAGTAGCCAGCGGCGCCGTCGACACCCACCATCCGCGCCGACTCTGCCCGACGATCACCGAAGGCGCGAGCGATCAGCAGATTGTCGTCGGCGTGATCGTCGTTCATGTGGTGCAGCACGGCTGCCACGATGGCGGGGTCGAAAGTGTGGATCAGGTTGCTCACGTCTTCACCCTAAGCCCGCCTCACTGGTCACCGCATGAACATGCGCGACGCCTGCTGCTCGACCTCGGCATAGCCGTGGCCGGCGTGGTTGAGTGCCTCGTTCATGGCCGTGAGCGACTGTTCGAGCCGCTGATAGGCGGCTGTCCAGTCACTGACGAGAGCGTGGAAGGCTGTCGCCGCCGAGCCGCTCCAGGTGCTCTGTAGCCCGCTGAGATTCGCGTGCAGCGTCGCCGCCTCTGACTGAAGCCGTGCAATCGACCCGCGGGTTGCGGCGGTCGTGCTCAGTACGGCGTCGCTGTCGACCTGATACTTCGTCATGACGTGCTCCTTTCGGCACCGGGTCACTCGCCGGGTGCCGCGAGCACGTTACGTCGCGGAGTCGTCAGAAGCGGCCTCGGGATGCTCGGCGGGAGCATCCGTTCGGGCAGCGTCGCTGGGGAGGAGGGGGAGCGCAACGCGGAAGGTCGCGCCGCCGCCGGGGGTATCGCGCACCTCGACCCGGCCGTGATGCAGGGCGACGATCGAGGCGACGATCGCGAGCCCGAGGCCCGAGCCGCCGGTGTCGCGCGTGCGCGACGAGTCGGCCCGGAAGAAGCGCTCAAAGATGCGCTCTTGCAACTGCGGCGGAATCCCGTCACCGTGGTCCACGACGGCGATCGTGGCGTGACCGGCCTCGTGGTCGACGCCGACGACGAGCTCTATCGGCGAGCCCTCCGGCGAGAACCGCAGGGCGTTGCCGATCAGGTTGGTGATGACCTGGCGAATCTTGTTCTCTTCGGCGAGTACCACCGCCGAGAAGTCCACCGGCGCCGCGTCGCCGAGCGTGGGCGTTACCTCGACCGGGGCGGGGGTGCGCCGCAACCGACGGTTGCGAAGAAGGGCGAACGCAGAGCCCGCGCGCGACGACGGCGCGACGGGGGTCGGCCCCGTCTCGAGTTCAGCGAGTGGCTGCGCGTGGGCATCCGTCGAGACGAACGCTGATTGCTCGTCGACAACGACCGTGACCTCGCGATCGGGGGCGCCTGCCCGAGCGTCGAGCGCCGCATCGCGGGCGAGGGGAACGAGATCGACGGGCGCGAGTTCGAGGGGTCGCGATTCATCGAGCCGCGCGAGCTCGAGCAAGTCGCTCACGAGCGCGCCCATGCGGATGGCTTCTTTCTCGATGCGCTCCATGGCCTGGCTGATCTCGTCGTCGCCCGTGAGTGCACCCATGCGATACAACTCGGCATAGCCGCGCACCGACACGAGCGGGGTGCGCAGTTCGTGGCTCGCGTCGCCGACGAAGCGCCGCATTTGCGAGATCGTGGCGGCGCGATCGGCGAAGGCCCGGTCGATGCGGCTGAGCATCGCGTTGAGCGAGCCGCTCAGGCGCCCAACCTCGGTGTTCGGTGTCGCGCCGCTGAGGCGTTGGCTGAAGTCGCCGCCGGCAAACCGTGCGGCGGTTGCCTCGACATCGCGCAACGGGCGGAACGTCGAGGTGACGAGCAATCGCGTGAGCGCCGCGCTCAAGATGACGACGACGAGGCCAAAGCCGAGAAAGATCGAGGCGAACGAGCTGATGATGGCGTTCGTGTCGGCCAAGTCGGCGCCAATGATGAGGGTGGCGTCTTGCGACGTGCCCGAATCACCATCGGTGACCCGCAGCGGAAACGTGGCGATGCGCCACTGGGTCGTGCGGTCGGCACTCGTGAGGGTGATGCCGCCCTCGAGGTTCGAGACGTAGTCGAGCGTCAGGCGCGAGACGTCGGGCGCTTGGTCTCGCGTCGCTTCGGTGAGGTTGTCGTCGATGAGCACGCCGTCGGCGTCGACCGCCCCGAAGTAGAACGGGTTCGAGAAGACCGACGGAGTCAACTCATCGAACGAGTCGAACTCGTCGATCGCGAACGTCTCCGGCACGTCGTCGGCGGCCTGACGCAACTGCCGATCGACTTCGTCGATGAGGGTGCCTTGCAGCACCGTGAGGGTGCCGACACCGACCACGAGCAGCCCGATCGTCACCACGAAGACGGTGACACCGGTGATCTTCGAGCGGAGGGAGATCGACTCCCACCACTGCGTCAGCTGCTCATGCATCGAGCACCAAGGCTAGGCCTTGGCTGCCTTGAGCATGTAGCCGAACCCTCGCTTGGTCTGAATCAACGGCTCGTCGGTGTGCGGGTCGAGCTTGCGGCGCAGGTACGAGATGTAGCTCTCGACGATGCCGGCGTCGCCATTGAAGTCGTACTCCCACACGTGGTCGAGAATTTGCGCCTTCGAGAGCACGCGGTTGGGGTTGAGCATGAGGTAGCGCAGCAGCTTGAATTCGGTGGGGCTCAGCTCAATGACCTCGTCGCCGATCGTCACCTCGTGCGTGTCTTGGTCCATCGTGAGGCCGCCGGCGCGAATGACGGCGTCGTCTTCCTCTTGCATCGTGCGGCGCAAGATGGCCTTGATGCGGGCGACGATCTCGTCGAGGCTGAAGGGCTTGGTGACGTAGTCGTCGCCGCCGACCGTGAGACCCATGATCTTGTCGTCGGTGTCGTCTTTGGCGGTGAGGAAGAGAATTGGGCTCGTGTAGCCGCTCGACCGCAGTCGCTTCGTCACGCCAAACCCGTTGATGTCGGGCAGCATGACGTCGAGAATGATGAGGTCGGGCTCTTCTTCCAGAACCGCGGAGATCGCCTGGGCACCGTTGCCGACGGCACGCACGGCAAAGCCGGCGAAGCGAAGGCTCGTCGTGAGCAGGTCGCGAATGTTGGGTTCGTCGTCAACGATGAGAATCTTGGGTCCGTCAGCCATGAGGTCATTCTCTGGGCTTTTGGTGAAAGTTTCCTGAGTGTCACCGGGCTGTCGCGACGTCGGCCCACGAGAGTACGGTTCACGCATGCAGATCGTGCTCATTCCCGGCTTCTGGCTCGACGGTGACTCGTGGGGCGAGGTGGCCACGGCCCTTCGTGACGCCGGCCATGACGTGCAGAGTCTGACCCTGCCCGGCAAGCGTGCCGGCGACACCGAGCTGGCGGGCATCGGGCTGCGTCGGCATGTGGATGCTGTGATCGCGGTCGTCGACGCCCTCGACAGCCCCGTGGCGCTCGTCGGGCACTCCGGCGGCGGAACGATCGCGTGGGCGGTCGCCGATGCCCGACCCGCGCGCATCGCGCGGGTCGTCTTCGTCGACGCGATCCCGATGCCCAGCGGCACGAGCATCAACACCGAGCTGCCCGTCGAGGGTGACGCCGTGCCGCTGCCCGACTGGAGTGTCTTCGAACCCGAAGACCTCATTGACCTCGACGACGAGTTGCGCGCCCACTTTCGCGCGATCGCGGTGCCCGAACCGAAGGGCGTCGCGCACGACCCGACGCACCTCGACAATGCGGCACGGTTTGCCGTGCCCGTCACGATCATTGCGTGCCAGTTTCCGGCGGACCTCATCCGCCAGGCCGTCGCGAACGAGCGCGAGTGGGCGGGCGAGCTCGCCGGCATGCAGCAGCTCGAGATCGTCGAGCTACCCACCGGCCACTGGCCGCAGTTCACGAAGCCGCGCGAGCTGGGGGAGAGCATCCTCGCCGCAATCGAGGGCTAGCCTGCGATCAGGCGGCCTGAGCGATCTGGTCGGCGTCAAGAATCGTGTAGCTGTAGCCCTGCTCGGCCAAGAACCGCTGGCGGTTTTGTGCGAAGTCTTGGTCGAGGGTGTCGCGCGCGACGAGCGTGTAGAAGCTGGCGGGGATTCCGCTCTGCTTCGGCCGGAGCAGTCGCCCGAGCCGTTGCGCTTCTTCTTGCCGTGAGCCGAACGAGCCCGAGACCTGAATCGCGACCGTAGCCTCGGGCAGGTCGATCGAGAAGTTGGCGACCTTCGAGACGACGAGCACGGGAGTGCGGCCATCCCGAAACTCCTGATACAGCCGCTCGCGCTCGTCAATCGAGGTCGCCCCCGTGAGTTGCGGCACCCCCAGCGCCTCGGCGAGCTCGTCGATCTGGTCGAGGTATTGCCCGATGATCAGGATGCGCTCGCCCTCGTGCTGCGCCACCAGACGCTTGACGACCCCGAGCTTGGCCGGTGCCGTTGCCGCAAGCCGGTAGCGCTGGTCGTCGGCGCTCGCCGCATATTCGAGCCGCTCGCTCGCGGGCAGATCGATGCGCACCTCGAAGCAGCTCGCGGGCGAGATGTAGCCCTGCGCCTCGATCTCTTTCCAGGGTGCGTCGAAGCGCTTGGGGCCGATGAGGCTGAAGACGTCGCCTTCGCGACCGTCTTCGCGCACGAGGGTCGCGGTGAGGCCCAGCCGGCGGCGCGCCTGCAGTTCGGCCGTGAGCTTGAAGACGGGTGCGGGCAACAAGTGCACCTCGTCGTAAATGATGAGGCCCCAGTCGAGGGCGTCAAGCAGGGCGAGGTGGGCGTACTCGCCCTTTCGCTTGGCGGTGAGGATTTGGTAGGTCGCGATCGTGACGGGCTTGACCTCCTTGACCTGGCCCGAGTACTCGCCGATCTCGTCTTCCGTAAGGCTCGTGCGCGCGAGCAGCTCGGCCCGCCACTGCCGAGCCGAGACGGTGTTGGTCACGAGAATGAGCGTGGTCGTGTCGGCCTGGGCCATGGCACCGGCACCGACGAGCGTCTTGCCGGCGCCGCAGGGCAACACCACGACTCCGGAACCGCCGTCGAAGAACTGGTCGATCGCCTGTTGCTGGTACGGGCGCAGGCCCCACTGGGCGAGGTCGAGGTCGATCTCGTGCGGGGTGCCGGGCGTGTAGCCGGCGAGGTCTTCGGCGGGCCAGCCAATCTTCACGAGTTCTTGCTTGATCTGCCCGCGCGCCCAGGGTGCGAGCTCGAAGGCCGCGTGGTCGATGCGCCGCGTGAGCAGCGGGGCGACCTTCTTGTTCGCGGCGATCTCGGTGAGCACGGCAGCATCGGTCGACCGCAGCACGAGCGTGCCTTCCTCGTTGCGCACGATGATGAGGCGGCCGTAGCGACCAACGGTCTCGGTGATGTCGGTCGACACCGACTGCGGCACCGGAAACCTGGCATAGCGATCGAGCACGGCGAGCATCTCGTCGGCCTCGTGGCCGGCGGCGCGAGCGTTCCAGAGGCCCAGTCGCGTGATGCGATAGGTGTGCACGTGCTCGGGCGCGCGCTCGAGTTCGGCGAACACCGCGAGGGCATGCCGAGCCTCGTCAGCCTTCGGGTTCGCGACCTCGAGCAGCACGGTGCGGTCGCTCTGAACGATCAGTGGCCCGTCAGGATTCATAACGGGCCAGTCTAGGCCGTGCGGCTGAGCGGCCCTGTTCGCAACTCAGGCTGAGGGCGGCCGTGTGACGGATTGAGCCGGCACATGTGTCAGCACAGCCTGAGTTACGAACACGTAGCGCGCGCGTTCACTCGAGCGGTTCGAGGGCCGTGATGCTCGCAACGGGCAAGGTGCGCTCGATGTCGGCGGCCTTGTCACGGCCACGCACGCGCCCGGCCGCGATGCCCGTGGGCTCGAGATCGAACGACCGCTGGCTGCCGTCGGGCAGCGTCACGGTCGCGCGCACGGAGAGCTTGCCGCGCAAGGCGAGTTCCCACTGCCGAGCAACCCAGGCGCCGTCGCCGTCGACGCCGACGCTTGACCCGGTGCGGATTCGCGCGACTGCCGCTGCCACGCTCGAATCGGGGGCGGCGACCGGCACGCGCGCGCGAACGCGGCCCGGCCGCTCGGGCGTCACGGTGCCGTCGTTGGCGGCTGCGGGGTAGCGCGCATCGATGAGGGTCCACAACACCACGGCAGGCTCGTGGCGGCTGATGAGGCGATGCGGCCCCACCCGACGCAACCCGAGCGTGGTGGCTGCGGCATCGACGAGCAGCGCTTCGAGCAGCACGGGGTCGTCGCTGCGCACGGATGTGCGCGCGCCAAACTCAGCAGCCTCGTCGTGACCCAAAGACCCGACCCGCACAGCCCCGTATCGCCGCGCTGTCTCGCTGATGAGGTAGGCGAGCGGCTGCGGAACCCCGGTGAGCGAGATCGACGACAAGAAGTCGGTGAGCGACTCGGCCGTTTCACCCATGGCGATGGCCCGCGTCACACTCTCGGCCGTGATGCGATAACGCCCCGCGAGCGAACTGCTCTCGACCTCGGCGACCCGCCGCAACCGGTCATCGAGCTCGCCCGCGAGCGGGCCCGGCGAGACGATCGTGAGGTCGTGCTGCAGGTAGACGTTGTGCACCTCGGGCGGCACGAGAGGCGCCAGCACCTCAGCCGCACGCTCGCCGCCTTCCGTGATCACCGAGCGGCCAATACTGCTCGCGCGGCCGCCCACGACGACCCCAAGCTTTTCGGCCTGCACCCCGCGGCGTCGCAGCTTTTCGTGCCACGCGTCAGAACCTGCCGGAAAGAGCCACGTCGTCGCGCCGCCCATGGTGGCACCCCACTCGGCATCGACCTGGTCGACGAGCAGAGTCACGAGCTCGAGGGGCAGAGCGTCGCGCCACGCCGTCGCGAGCCGAGACCACCGCACCGTCGGGCTCAGTCGACGCCAGGCCTCACCCGACTCGGTCGAGGCGCAGCTACCGTCGACCTCCTCGAGCAGGTGGGCGAGAATCGCGAGATCGACGAGCGCGCCGACCTCAGCGGGGGAACACCCGGCCGCGGCCGCAAGCCGCTTCGCGTCGGGCAGGGCAAGCCCGCCACGCGCGAGCAACCGCCCGGGGGCCTCACCCAGAGCGACCACCACCTCGGTGACCGCCATCGTCGTCATGAACGCGCTCTCGGCCGCGGTGCGGTCGAGAGCGGTGCGCGCGGCGGCGTCCAGTTCGGGCGGCACCGGCAGCGCGGGTTGCCCACGCAGCGCGTCAACACTCGGAAGCCCGCGCGCGGGCCAGGCCTCGAGCTCGGCGCGCACGGCTGGCCACACGGTGAGCTGGTCGGTGGCGAGGTCGGCGAGCAGAGCATCCGTCGCCGGAGCGAGATCGAGCGCGACCTGCTCGGGCGTGCGGTCAAGCCGGCGGCCGAGCTCGGTCAGCGTTGTGCCGTCGTCGAGTTGCGCCGCCGTCATGAGTGCCGTGAGTGTCGTGCGCGTCAGGGCCGAGAGCGCGAGACCGATCGCGGCGGGGTCGAGCAACGCCTCGGCCAGATCGAAGACGTCGCGCAACGAGCTCGGAGCGATTGCGCGCTCACGAATCACGCGCGCAACGAGGTCGTCGTCGAGGTCGCGCAGTCGCGCGGCGAGCGCGAGAGAGGCGGCGCTAGTTGCCGGCATCCTTGGCGGCTCGCCCCCGGCGCACGGCGCTGACGACGAGCAGCGTGATGATGAGCACGAACCCGATGGGCAGACCGATGAGAGGCATGATCGTGATCACCGGCCAGATTCCCGAGGCGAACTGCTCGCTCGTGAAGTCTTGGCCGTAGGCGACAAGCACAGCGACGAAGCTCGCCAGGCTCACCAGAATGACCGCGGCGACCATATAGGCCAGCACACGCTCGAGGCGGTGGCTCATGACGAACGAGTCTTCTTGCATCCCTCAAGAATAGGTGGCGCGAGAGGGTGCGACCTACCCCGCGACGTGGGGCCAGCGTCTGACGAGGTTCGAGGCCCCGCCAGGCGGCGGCGACCGGTACCCTTGAGAGCTACCGACGATTCATGAGGAGTTCGCATGCCTACCGGCAAGGTCAAGTTCTATGACCAGGAGAAAGGGTTCGGCTTCATCGCATCCGATGAGGGCGACGAGGTCTTTCTGCATGCCTCCGCGCTGCCCGAGGGCGCTGTCGTCAAGGCAGGCACCAAGCTCGAGTTCGGCATTGCCGACGGAAAGCGCGGGGCGCAAGCACTCTCCGTGCGCATCCTCGACGCCAAGCCGTCGCTCGCGCGTGCCAACCGCAAGTCGGCTGACGACATGTCGATCATCATCGAAGACCTCGTGAAGCTGCTCGACGGAATTGGCTCGAACCTCAAGCGCGGTCGCTACCCCGAAGGCGAGCACGGCAAGAAGATTGCCGCCATGCTGCGCAAGGTCGCCGACGAGCTGGAGGGCTAAGCCCTCGTGCCACGCACCTCGAAGAAGGCGGCGGCAGAGACTCCGGCGGTCGATTCGGCTGTGTTGACGGATGCTCCTGCCGACACCGCCGCATCGTCACCGCGTGACGCCGCGACCCTCGAGCCGATCGCCCGTCAGGCGCTCGGCGAGATCACTCGTCCGGCGAACGTCGGTGCCCTGCGTGATGTCGGCGTCGCTGACGACGTCGCTACCGTGCGCTTCTCGACCACGCAGGGTGGTTACCCCGGCTGGTATTGGACCGTCGCTATCGCCGTGAACCCCGGCATGGCCCCGAGCGTGCTCGAGACCGAGCTGATTCCGGCCGAGGGCGCCCTGACCGCACCCGATTGGGTGCCGTGGGCCGACCGGCTCGACGACTATCTGGCGCAGCAAGCCCACGAGCGTGAGCTGGCGGGTGAGCTCGACGACGATGACGATGACGACCTCGATGACGACGAGCTTGACGAGATCGACGGCGGACACCTCGCCGACGATGAGGCACACGCGCTAGCCGACGACGATGACGATGACGATCACGTCGACGAGCATGACTTGCACCGCGACGACGTCTTCGACGGCGTCGACATCGACTTGCACCTCGACGACGAGCCGCTCGCGCCGGCGTAGCCGCGCGGCCCGGGCTAGCGGCGGCGGGCGCGGAGCGAGACGAGCATGCCGAGGGCTCCGAGCAGCAGCCCGACGGCGATGGTGCTGAGCACGCGCACGGCGTTGAGCTCGGCACTCATGACGAGCATGATCGCGACCACCGCGAGGCCGACCAGCCAGCCGCCGATGCCGACGCCGAACGCCAGAGCATCGTTCGTGGCCGCAGGCTCGGGCTGCGGGCGACGCTCGTCGTGCGGAACGTAAAGCCTCATGCGCCCCAGTCTGTCATCACGCGCCGGGGAGTGGGGTGGGAGATGCACCACTCGCGCCGTATTGCGCGCACCCTCAGCCCGCGAGAGCCCGAGCACGTCAGCCCGCGAGCGCCCGAGCACCCTCAGCCCGCGAGGGCCCCGAGCACGTAGTCGATGCTGCGGGTGAGCTGGCGCACGTCGTCGGGTTCGACGGCGACGAAGGTCGCGATGCGCAACTGGTTGCGGCCGAGCTTGCGGTAGGGCTCGGTGTCGACGATGCCGTTGGCACGTAGCACCGCGGCGAGCCGTGCGGCGTCGACCGATTCGTCGAAGTCGATCGTCACGACGACGGGCGAGCGGTGCGCAGGGTCAGCGACGTAGGGCGTCGCGAGCTCGTGTGTTGACGCCCACTCGTAGAGGTGCGACGAGCTTTCGTGCGTGCGCGCGGCTGCCCAGGCGAGGCCGCCCGAGGCGAGCATCCACCGCAGCTGACTATCGAGCAGAACGAGTGTGGAGAGCGCGGGCGTGTTGAGGGTTTGGTCGAGACGCGAGTTGTCGATCGCCGCGGTGAGCGACAAGAACGGCGGGATATAGCGCCCCGAGCTAGCGATCGCGTACGCGCGGTCGATGGCCGCGGGGCTCATGAGCGCGAACCACAGGCCACCGTCTCCGGCGAAGTTCTTCTGCGGCGCGAAGTAGTAGACGTCGGTCTCGCTCACGTCGAAGTCGATGCCGCCCGCGGCGCTCGTGGCGTCGACGACGGTCAGCGAATCCGGAGCCGTGCCGAACCGCCGCACGGGCGCACTGACGCCCGTCGAGGTCTCGTTGTGCGGGTAGGCATAGACGTCGACGCCGTCGACGAGCTCAAGCGCGCCGCGGGTGCCGCCGGGGGTCTGCACGACGTGCGGGGTCTCGAGCCAGGGCGCTGAGGCCGACGCGACGAACTTCGACCCGAACTCGCCGAAGTCGAGGTGAGCGCTGCGTCGCGTGATGAGGCCGGCGGCAGCGACATCCCAAAACGCGGTCGAGCCGCCGTTGCCGAGCACGACCTCGTAGCCCTCCGGCAGGCGGAAGAGCTCAGCCAGCTGCGCCCGCACGCGACCCACGAGCTGCTTCACGGGGGCCTGACGATGCGAGGTGCCCAGGATGCCCGCCGCCGCCGCGAGGTCGGCCAACTGTTCGCTGCGCACCTTCGAGGGCCCGCATCCGAATCGTCCGTCGATGGGAAGAAGCTCGGCGGGGATCGTGATGTCGGCCATGGTTTCCATCGTACTGAGCGCACGCGAGTGCCTCGGCCGGGCCCACGAGCCGCGCGGCACGGCGCGCGGAGCGTCGATTAGGCTAGGCAAACCTGACCTGCGCGCGGTCAGTGGCCACCGTGGAGACGCGACGAGAGGATGCGCCGTGACTGATCTCGTCGACACGACCGAAATGTACCTGCGCACAATTCTCGACCTCGAAGAAGAGCAGATTGTGCCCCTGCGGGCGCGCATCAGCGAACGACTCGGGCACTCGGGGCCGACGGTCTCGCAGACGATCTCGCGCATGGAGCGCGACGGTCTCGTGCGCGTCGAAGGCGATCGGCACCTTGAGCTCACCGATGAGGGCCGCGCGAAGGCCGTGTCGGTCATGCGCAAGCACCGACTTGCTGAGCGGCTGCTCGCCGACGTCATCGGGCTCGACTGGGCGTTCGTGCACGACGAGGCCTGCCGCTGGGAGCACGTGATGAGCGAGCAGGTCGAACGACGCATCATCGAGTTGCTCGGCGACCCCTCAGAGTCGCCCTATGGCAACCCGATTCCGGGCCTTGAGCACTTGGGCGGCTCGGCGGCGAACGCTTTTCTCGATGGAGTCATCTCGTTGACGCATGCCGCAGCGGCGGGGGTTCGCGAGGCAACCATTCGCCGACTCGCCGAGCCAGCCCAGGTTGACCCCGACTTGTTGCACCAGTTGCGCGAGGCCGGTGTCATGCCGGGGGCTCTCGCACGCGTGCGGTCTCAGCCGAACGGCTACGTCAGCGTTGAGGTTGTCGGTCACGACGAGGGCATCGACGTGCCCGCCGAGATCGCACAACACATCTACGTGGCTGAGTGAACCCTCACCACATCATGTGGGGCGGGCGCGTCAGTTTGTAACCCTTCCGTTATCTCACGTACACTCAACCAGTCGCGTGGCCACACCCAACCGGTCGGCGACTCTGACGCAGAACGCTTCGCAAGCCCGTCTTCTGCCTCAGACCGTGGAAAACACGAAATCAGACGGGCCGCCTCACACGGTGGCGAAGCGCAGGAGCCGATACTTGTGACTGACAATACGAATCTTGAGACGACTGATTCCCGCCGGGCACGGCGGCTGGCTGAGACCACCTCCGCAGTGAAGACTCCTGCACCTCGGCCTTCGCGCTTTCAGGGCTGGCGCCGCACCGCCCTCAACATGGGCGCCATGACCGCCGCGACCGCGATCGTTGCGACGCTCGCTCTGCCGGGCACCTCGCTCGAGCCGGCCGCCAACGCCGAATCGAACCAGACCGCTGAGGCGATCGCAGCCCTGCAGGCCACGGAGTCGCAAAACATCGAACTTGAGGCCACCGAGCCCGTCGTCGTTGACGCGAGCCGCGGTGAGTTCACGGCCACCGACCCCGCAGCACTGCGTCGCGCGCAGCTCGCCGCCGAGCGCGCTGCCGCTGCCGCCGCCTGGTCAGGCCCGCGCGTCAGTGACTTCTTGGCGAATCCGCCGTACCCCAACTTCAGCCTCGACCAGGTCGTGCAGGTTGCGCTGCGATACCAGGGCGTGCCCTACCGCTACGGCGGAAGCACTCCGGCTGGTTTCGACTGCTCGGGCTTCGTGCAGTACGTCTACGCACAGTTCGGCGTTGCGCTGCCCCGCACGGTGAGCGCGCAAGACCGCGCCGGCACGCGCATCTCGCGCGCCGATGCCCTTCCGGGCGACATCGTCATCATGCCCGGCCACAACGGCATCTACATGGGCAACGGAATGTTCATCGATGCCCCCCGCGCGGGCGGGGTCGTGAGCGTTCGCCCGATCTGGACGGACAACTACTGGATCGTCCGCGTCGGCATCTGACGAGCATCCGTCGCCCTGATCGCACCGGGGCCGGCAAAGTGAACGAACCGTGAATCGGCGCGCCTCGGGGCGAGTGCGCGCCGTTTCTGGGTTAGCCTGGGTTTCTCAGTGCCGCACGTGGCACGAGAGGAGAGGCCATGAGTGAGCGGAGCGACATCCAAACCGTGGATGCACGCGCTGTCTTTCGCATAGCCGTCGCCGTTCGCTGGATCGCGCCCTGTCGTGGTTCTGCCGTAATCAGCACTGTCGTCTAGCGGCAGTGCTTTTTTTGTGCCTGAACGGGCACACGACGACCCTCGCAGCGTCAGGCACTGAGAACCGAAGGAACGCCCGCAGGCCATGCGGGCCCGTTCGACAGGAGCCAAGACCATGCGCACACTCGTTCTCAACGCTGGCTACGAGCCACTCGCCGTCGTGTCGTTTCGCCGAGCACTCGTGCTCGTCATGAATGAGAAGGCCACGATCTTGGCCACCGACGGCGAACACCCCGTGTTCGGCATCGAGGGCACCTGGGATCGCCCGAGCGTCATCGTGCTGCGGCGCTATGTGCGCGTGCCGCACACGCGCCAAGTGCCTCTCACGCGTCGAGGAGTGCTGCGCCGCGACGGCAACCGCTGCGCCTACTGCGGCGGCAACGCGACGACGATCGACCACGTCGTGCCGCGCTCGCGCGGGGGAGCCGACACCTGGGAGAACCTCGTCGCTTGCTGCCTCAAGTGCAACAACCTCAAGAGCGACCGCACGCCGGCCGAGATGCGCTGGCAGCTGCGCATCGTGCCCAAGGCGCCGCACGGAACCGCTTGGCTCGTGCGCGGCATCGAACGCCCGCAGCCCGACTGGAACGAGTACTTGGCGCCGCTCGCTGCGTAGGGGGCGGGATGCTCGCCGCGGCTTCTTGGGCCGAAGCGGGTCGCTCTGCTCACGTCGGGAGTTCCTGTTTTCGCAATGTGCCTCTCGCGGCACGTGCCTCGAGAGGCACATTGCTTCTGCGGTTTCCCTGTGCCGCGCGTCTGGTGACCTACGCCCACAAGAGGGGGGAGAATTCCTCACTTGGCGGACATAGTGTTGCTCGGGTGAGGAACCCCCATGAACGGCGATCCTGAGCTCGCGGCAAGCGGGGAAGGCAGTCACCGAGTGTCAGCGCTGTCGTCTCGCGAGGCAGGGTACTCAGTTGCCCAGAAGTGTCTCGAGGTTCAGGCGGCTGCGGAGCTCGCCGACCCGTCATTGCGTCGTGGCAAGCAGGTGACCCTTCACACCGACGCATGGTCGTGGTACATCGGCGCCATCGGCGAACGTGAGGTGGGCCGCCTTCTGTCGACGCTTGGGCCTGAGTGGATGGTGAGGCACGCCGTTCCGATCGGAGCGGGCACGACCGACATCGACCACCTCGTCATCGGGCCGGGCGGGGTCTTCGCGCTCAACACGAAGAGGCATGCAGACGCGAGCATCTGGGTTGGAGACCGCGTCTTGCGGGTCAACAATCAGAACCAGCCCTACCTGGAGCGTTCACGCGCAGAAGCCCGCGACGCATCGACGAGACTCAGCAATCGCGTCGGCTTTCGCGTGCCCGTTACTCCCGTGCTTGTGTTCGTGCGTCCGGATTCCTTCAAGGATGGACGGGAAGGCGATCGGAGCGCTCCGATTGTGGTCGTGGCCGACCAGTTGGTGTCGTGGTTGCTTCAGCAGACAAGATCGGGCGCGACGCCTGAACAGCTTGATGCCGTGCGAGTCGCCGCGGACGACCCGTCAACGTGGCACATCGATCCCGCTGCCGCAGACACGTTTCGCGTCATGGAGCGCTTCCGTCGGCTTGTTGCCGCGGTTGGTCCGCCGCCGCCACCCCCTTTCGTTGACCAAGGGCGTCTCGTCTATCCCCCCGTGCTGTCGTCAACGAGCCGTCCAGCACGATCGAGTTCGTCGCGTCGACGGCCTTCGAAACGTGAGGCGGCTCGACGAGCTCGCCGCACCGAAGACGTGATCAAGCTCGTCCTGCTTGTCATCGCCGGACTCACGTTTCCCGCGTGGGGTCCGCTGTTCATCGCTGCTTTCACGGCAGCGGTGACTCCCTAACGGAGAGGCACTACCCCACGTCGAGCATGCGCCGCAGGGCGTCGACCTGGCGCTGCACGAAGTCGACCGAGACGGCGGCCGTCGGCTCGGAGGCGTCGAAGCCGTGGTACGCGCCCTCGATGACGTGGAGCTCGGTCGGCACGCCCGCCTCGGTGAGCCGGCGCGCATACTCGACGTCTTCGGCGTGGAAGAGGTCTAACGTTCCGACGCCGATCCACGCCGGGGCGACGCCGCTGAGGTCAGCGCGGCGTGCCGGCACCGCGTGCTCGAGGGTTGCGGCGTCGAGAGTGGTCGCGCCGGCGCCAGCCGTGCCCGCGCCGAGGTACATGCCCCAGCCGAGGCGATTGCTGGGGCCGTTCCAGAGGCGCAGCATGCGCGGGTGGGCGGCGGCGGATTTGTCGGTGCGGTCATCCAGCATCGGATACGCGAGCACTTGACCGGCCAACGCGTACTCGCCGCGGTCGCGCGCGAGCAGAGCGAGGGAGGCGGCGAGCCCGCCTCCGGCACTCAGGCCGATGACGGCGATGCGCGCGGGGTCGACGTCGGGCTGGGCGGCGAGCCACTGCAGCGCGGCGTAGCAGTCGTCGAGCGGCGCGGGGTAGGGGTGCTCGGGCGGGAGGCGGTAGCCAACGCTCGCCGCGACCGCTCCGAGCTCGTCGGCGAGGCGCCGACACAGTGGGTCGCCTTGCACCGCTGAGCCGATGATGAGGCCTCCGCCGTGGAGGTAGAGGATGCCCGGGCGACGTGCGCCAGCATCCGTCGCCGTGGCATCCGCCGGTCGGTGAACCCGTACGGAGGCGCCGTTGCCCAGGTCGACGAGCTCGCCGCCCTTCGGCGCACGCCCGCGGCCGATGCGGGTGATGGCGCGCAGCAGCCGGCGGTTGCCCCGCGTGGCCGAGGTGCCCGGCATGAACCGCGCGCGCGTGAGGTCGGGGTGGAAGGCGGGGGCTCCATTGCCGTCGGTCATGGCACGACTCTAGAGCCCCCGCGAAGCGGCAGCTCGACGCAAAACACGGCCCCCGGGTTGCCGGGCCGAGCCGAGATGCGCCCGCCGAGCCGTTCGGTCAGCCGTGCTGCGATCGAGAGACCGAGCCCTGAGCCCACCGGACGCGTATCGCGATAGCGATCGCGCAACAGCGCGCGGTCGAACGCTTCGGCGGCGTCGGCCTCGGTGATGCCGGGGCCCTCGTCGGCCACGGCAATGGCCACAGTGTCGTCTACCGCGCTCGCCGAGATCGTGATGCGGGTACCGCCGGGGCTGACACGCACGGCGTTTTCGACGAGGCCGTCGATGATCTGACGCACGCGGTGCGGGTCAGTGCGCACGTCAGGAACTGTGTCACCGATCGCGACGACAATCTCGATCTCGGCGGCGTGGGCACGCGCCTTCCAGGCCTCAGCAACCGAATCGGCGAGCTGGGCGATCGACACGTCGTCGACGAACGCGAGCGAAAAGTCGTCGGCGTCGAGCCGCGCCAGGGCGAGCAGATCGTCGGTGAACCGGGTGAGGCGCGCGGTCTCGGTCGTGAGCGTGGCACCAATGGTGGGTAGTTCGTCTGGCCGCACTGTTCCGTCAGCGAGCGCCTCGGCGTAGCCCCGCAAAGCGGTCAGCGGGGTGCGAATCTCGTGCGAGATCGAGAGCAAGAACTCGCGCTGGCGGGCCTCAGACCGCGTGAGTGCGTCGTCGAGGGTCGTGAGTGCAGCATCCACCTGGTCAATCTCGGTGACGCCGCTGGGTGCTGGGGCTAGCCCGCGATCGCCGCCTGCAAGGCGCCGCGCGCGACCCGACAGTTGCGTGAGGGGGCGACTCAGCCGGCGCGCGGCGAGAATCGCCGCGAGCGCGGCAACGGCAACACCGACGAGCAGCGCGAGGCCGATTCGACCGACAACGGCGGGCGTCAGCGACCGCACTGATGCGGCATCTTGGGCGACGACGACGCCTCCGCCATCGGCTGACGGATGCCCTTCAACGAGATAGTTCTGCCCACCCACGCGCACGACTGTCGACACGGCGTTGCCCGCGCGAAGCTGCACGGCGACGCGTCGAGGCACGAACTCACCGGCAGAACCCGTGGCGTCGCCGGTCGCCGCAACCAGGGCGACGAGCTCGCCCTCAACCGTAGAGAGCGCGCGAATCAAGCTCTGCCGCACCTCGGGTTCGGCCTCGGCGAGGCGCTGCGCTTGGCTCTGCAGGGCGTTGCGCGCGGCGGTGGTGTCGACCGAGCGCACGAATCCGACCGCAGCAGCAGCGGTCACGAGAACGGCCACGACCGAGACGAGCAGCGTCACGACGAGCAACCGCCGAGCAACGGGTTTGCCGAGGCGTCGCGGCGGGGCGGGCTCAGTCATGTGTCATCACGCAGGGCATAGCCGACGCCGCGCACGGTTCTGATCGGGTCGGGCTCACCGAGTTTGGCGCGCAACTGCGCCACGTGCACGTCGACCGTGCGGGTTTCGCTGTAGTCGGCCTGGCCCCACACAGCCGAGAGCAGTTGCTCACGGCTGAGCACGCGACCGCGGTGACGCGCGAGATGCGCCAGCAAGTCGAACTCGGTCGTCGTGAGCACGACTTCGTTGCCGTCGGCGTGAACGCGGCGTGATGCCAAGTCGATCGCAACCCGACCCATCACGAGGCGCTCACGCGTGGGCGGTCCGCTCGCTCGGCGCACGAGTGACCGCACCCGGGCCACCAGCTCGCGGGGCGAGAACGGCTTGGTGAGGTAGTCGTCTGCCCCCAACTCGAGGCCCACCACGCGATCGATTTCGTCGTCGTGCGCCGTCACGAAAATGATGGGCAGCCAGTTGTCGTCGGCGCGCAGAGCCCGCACAATCTCCGTGCCGTCGAGTTCGGGCAGCCCAACGTCGATCACCGCGGCAACCGGAGCCAACCGCCGAATGTCGGCGAGCCCACTGCGGCCATCGGGCGAGACGTGAACGCCGAACCCGGCGTCGCTCAAATAGCGGCGCTCGAGTTCGGCGATGGCACGCTCGTCTTCGACGACAACGATTAGTCCGCGATCGGGCTCCATGTCGCCATTCAATCGCGGCTCACGGTTCGTCGCCTAGCCCCGCGGTGCGCTCACCCTCCGTCGCGTCAAGCTCACTATCGCCGATCGCCGACTCGGCGTCGTCGAGAAGCCTGTCGATCTCGTCGAGCGTGGCTTGCTCGCTCGTGGCGACATCGCTCACGGCGGGCTCTGCTGGCGAGCCAGTCGAGCCGCCGCCGGCGAACCGACCGCAGCCGCTCAGCAGCACGGCGATCATGACTGCCGCCGTGATGCTGGCGACGGATACTCCACGGGTGCGCACGGTCGTCATCGCTGCTCGTCTCGCAGTTCGCGGGCCGCGCTGACCGCGTCGCGCGCGGCAGCCGCAGCATCACGCAGCTCGAGCCGCAGCTCGGCCAGCACCGTGGCGTCGGCGTTGTAGTCGGCCGGCGTGACCGTGAGCGCAGCATCCGCAATGCCCACGGCACTTGCTGACGCGGTGTCGATGAGCGCGCGCAATTCAGCGAGACCCTCGCTGTTGTTTGACACCTCGGCGAGTGCTTCGTACGCGCGCTCAAGCCGCGGCAGGGTGACCTGCGTCAGCCGATCGGCTCCCGCGGCGTAAAGCGCTTGCGGAAGCGAGACCGCGTAGACCCGGTAGTCGACGAAGATGCTTTGGTAGGACTCGAGCGCCTCGGCCACGGAGGTTTCGGCGGCGATCTCGTCGTTGAGGGATTGCATGGCAGAGCGGTCTGCCGTGAGTTGCTCAACGATCGTGGCGCGGTGCTCGTCGGTGAGGGCATCCGCGCGCTCGAGGCGTTCGAGGGCGCGATCGATCGCGCTGATGCGTTCGGTGGTGGCCTGCTCTGCGCGGGCCTGCAGAGTGGCAAGCCGGTCGGCGGGCTCAGCCGGGGCGGGCGCCGGGGCGGCACTGAAGGTGAGGCCGGCGATCAGCGCGCCGGCGATGAGGCTGTTCATGGCGAGACTCCTGTCGATTCGGGGTGTCGTCTGGTGCGGCGACAGTGTCGACTATCGGCGCCGCAGGTATCCGCTGAGTCATGTGAATGTTCGGGAATTGTAAAGGTGCACTCTTCTGACAGCGCGGTGTTCGGCCGCACTACCCTGACCTCATGCCGGTGAGCCGTTTCGAGGGCCCGTTGACGGGTGGGCATCCGAACTCGCTCGGCAACACCGTGAGCGTCGTCGACGAGGTGCTGGCCGATCGTGCGCTGCTCGCCGAGCTCGTGGCCTGTTATCGCAGCGAGGATGCCGTGGTGCGGTTACGCGTGTCGAGCGCGGTCAAGCGCGTAGCGCAGCAGAGGCCCGAGTGGGTGGCCGCGCACCTCGACGACTTGCTCGGCTGGGTCGCCCAGATCGACCAGGCTTCGACCAAGTGGACGCTCTCGATTCTCTTCGTGCTGCTCGACGCCCACATGACTCCGCCGCAGCGCGACGCGGCGATCGCCCTCATGCAGGCGAACCTGCACTACGACGACTGGATCGTGCAGAACACCACCGCCGACTCCCTCGCCCACTTCGCCCGGCAACGCCCCGAGCTGGCCGAGTGGCTCGTGCCCGAGCTGCGCACGCTGACCACGAGCCGCCACAAGTCGGTGCGCGGTCGCGCGGCGAAGTTGCTCGCGTCGCTGGGCACCCCCTAGCCACACCCCGGCGAATACACTGGATGCACCGCCTCTGTAGCTCAATGGAAGAGCAGTTCCGTCCTAAGGAAAGGGTTGGGGGTTCGAGTCCCTCCAGGGGCACCAAAGATTGCTTACTCGAACCCAGGGCCAAGTCCACGGGTTTGCGCCAGTGACCTTCGGTTGATTCACTACGTGACGACGCTTCGGCGTCGTTTTCGTTTGACCCGGCTTCGATGCCGAGGCCGAACGATGCCGCCCACTCGGCTTGTGCTTCCAGCAGCAGTCGAACGTGTTCCTGAAGCTCGGACTCCGCGCGGTCTTGGTCAATGACGAAGATGCGCGTGAAGATCGCCTGGTTGAGCTCGCGGCGCATGTCGTTGCTGGCCGTGCGGTAGAGCTCATAGGGGTCTCGCAACAGTTCGAGCCAGCCCTTGAGGAACTCCGCACCGATACTCAGGTCGTCTTCGATGGTTCCGAGGCGGGCCTCGAGCCCGGCGCGTTCACGCTCGATCTCGGTGATCTTCTCGCGGGCTTTCGATCCCGCGAGTCCTCCATCGGCGACGAGGTCGATCAGGTTGTCGACCCTGGTCTGAAGCCGTGCGATCTGCCCCTGGATCTGGTCTCGAAGCTGACGACGAGAACCCGCTTGGTCTTGAAGCGCATTGTCGATCTGGCCGTGCACCCACTCGATGAACTCAGGCCTGAGCTGCACCGTGCGGTAGTGCTCGATGACCTGGTCTTCCACGAGATCGAAGGGGATGTGGCGTGAGTTGCAGACACCTTGCTGTTTGCCTCGGCAGAAGAAGTAGAAGTACTCGCCACCGGTCTTGCCGATGGATCGTTGGATGATCATCCGCTTATCGACCAGTCCGCGCACGGCGTAGCACTCCCCGCACCACAGCGAGCCCTTGAGATAGTGCGGGTAGACACGCTTGCGCTCACCGGCGCGTCCTGATGCCTCGAGTCGTTGCTGAACTCGAACGAAGAGGTCGCGGTCGATGATCGCCGGGTGCCGACCCTCGTAGGTTTCACCCTTGTAGACGATGTCGCCGACGTAGTACGGGTCGCGCAGCATGGCCGAGATCTTCGAACTGGACACAGGGCCTGCAGGTCTGCGCGCGGTCGCCCGAGTCTCCAGGCCACGATCGGTGAGAATGTCGGCGATGTCCTCCATTGAGAACTCGCCCTTGTCGTACAACTCAAAAGCGAGCTTCACGAAGGGAGCGCGTTCTTCATCGACGGCGATGCCGCGGAACTCACGACCTTCGACGCGCTCGAGGGTGTTGATGTAGCCGATCGGTGCCTTGCCGAGCGTTCCGCCATTCTTGGCTTTCTGGGCCATCTTGTAGGCGATGTCGGCTCCGTCTTCGCGGGAGCGGTACTCGTTGAATGCGGCGAGGATGCCGTGCATGAGTTGCCCGACCGGGGTGGAGTCGATCGACTCGGTTGCGGAGATCAACGTGACGCCGCGCTTTTGCAGGTCGGCCATGACGATGGCGTCGTCGGTGCGGTTCCGGGCGAAGCGCGAGAGCTTGTAGACGATGACGTAGTCGACGTCCTTGTCGCGGCGGATGCGCTCCAGCATCTGCTGGAAGGCGACTCGCTTGGTCATCTCCGTTCCCGAGATACCTGCCTCGACATACTCGGCGACGATCGTCAGTCCGAGCTGCTCCGCCTTGCGTTGGCAAGACTGCCGTTGTGCGGGGATCGAGATCCCTTCGGGGTCGTAGTCGGTGTTGACCTGACCCTTGGATGACACGCGTAGGTAGACCACGGCGCGTGATCCGGCGGGCGCGACGACGTCGGCGATCGGGTTGATGATCGTCGTCTCGCTCGGGCCGACCTCAACGTGCGGGGCGATGTCGGGCAGTCGCGGGGGTGCTGCGACGAAGGCAGAGGTGGTGGGGTTCTCGGGCAGGCTCATGACTGCCCTCCTTCCGTGGGAGTGAGAGCAGTCTCGAAGCGGTGCTTTCGAGAGAGAGGTGGTGGAGTAGGCGCCCCATTCAAGAATGGGCTGGGACGCTGGCCCGATGCAGTCTCGCACATCGGCTTTGGTCTCCGTTTACCCTCCCATTTTACCTCGCAAGGCCCGGAATTCCGGGCCTGTTGACTATTCCGCATCGCTCGCAGTCTGCCGTGGGAGAACACCCCCGGAGGGTGATTCGGGACGCTACGCGGGCTACCGAATGAAGGCATAGAGGCGACCTTCCATCTCGACGACCTCGTACACCTCACGCAGCTGCGCGCTGATGACCGACCGATCCAGCGTCACCGCTTCGGCCGGCAGGCCCAGCTCTGCCGTCCACTCGCCCAGTCGGGTCTCCCACTCATCGATCGGGGTGAGGCCGTCGATGGCGTCGTCTTCGGATTCGAAGCGTCCGACGAAGTACTGCTCGAACAGGTCGGCCACGTTTTCAGCCGATGCATCGACGTCGGGCAGGGTCAGGAACGCGTGGAAGGACTGCTCGAAGATCTCCGGCAACTGCTCCAGGCGCGCGACAACCTCCCGCAATTCTGGGCCAGTGAGGCTCGCGGGGATGTTGACCGTGAGGGTCACGCCCCCGACGTTCAGCTGATCGGTGACGAGGGTGCTGCGCAGCAGCGCACGCGCCGCTTCCACCTGATCACCGTCTGGCACATCAGGGCCGGGCTCGGAATGCAGCAGGTAGGTCCCGAGCCAGTTGATCCACTCGCGAGTAAGCCCGCCGCTACGCGGGTGTTCCCAGAGCGTCATGAACTCGGCGCGCATGGCCTCCGGGTTGCCCTGGCGCGTGCGACCGTGCTCGGCCAGTTGCGAATCGCGGCCAAGGCCTCGCCCGAGGACGTGGGCGATCAGTTGCGCGGTGCCGTCATCGATCTCGCGGCCTGCCGAACGGGCGGCTTCAATACCGAGGGTGATCGCGTTCTCGAAACGGTTGGCCGCTCGCCTGAGGCGCTCGAGATCGATCTGCTCGTGGCTGCGAGGCGTGGGTTCGCGTTCGTTCATGAGCGCGCTCCGGCGTTGAGCAGGATGTAGCGGCCAAGGGTGTCGATCCAGTCCTCCTGCTCCAGGGGAACGCGCAGCTCGTTGAGTTCAGCGAGTGCCGCCTCGGGGTCGAGTGTGCCGGTGGAGGCGAAGTGCTCCAGGGCTGTGTCGGGGCCTCCGTGCAGGGTCGCCGCGACGAGCCGGGCGAGGGTGTGCCCTTGCGCTTCGGGGTCGAGGGCGATCATCAGGGTGATGATCTGCCGTGCCTTGTCGGTCTGATCCGGGGTGGTGATGGTTGGTGTCATGTCGTTCCTCCTTTCGTGTTAGGGGCCAAATCCGGGGCGAGAACGCTCAGCGAGTTCTCCTTCGGGGTGACGTGAAACAGGGCCGTCTGCAGGCTTGGGTCATCGGCGATGCTGCGCCGCAGACGGTCGGCGCGACGCTCGTCCGGGGTTACCCAGACAACGAGCGGGAACACTCCGGTGCGGTCTTGTTCGATGCCGCTTTGGAAGTACTGCTGGTAGGCGCGGCACTTCCGAAGCACCGCCGGGCCGTGTTCGGTGGCACGGTCGACTTCCACGAAGCTGTGGGTCTCGAACTCGGTGTCGGCAGTCACGACCGCGAGGTCGGGCTTCACCGAGAGGGCAGATCCGCTGGGTGAGGTGTACTCCCGCCAGCATGCCGGTTCGGCCTGAAGGCTCAGCACCTCGACGGCGCCGAGGCGGGACTTCTCGATCAGGCCGACGGCCAGGTCGGCGACTTCAAGCGTGTGCTCCATGAACGTCGTTGACGGGGTGACGAAGCGACGACGCTGCCCATCTGCACGTTGCGCCCGCTGATACCGCTCACCGGTTGCGGCCAGCTGCCAGACGATGCCAGACGAGCCGTGCTTGATGCCGCCGATGCGACGAGGCAGTCGCGTGATCAGCCCGTGCTGCTCGAGCCGACCGAGCACGCGGGTGGTGCCGCGGGTGGCTGCCGAGATGCTGGAGTGATCGCCCAACGGAACGGCGGGGAAGTGCAGACGCTGAATGAGCCGAGTAGAGAGCAGCCGGTACTGCTCGAGGCTGGTCAGGATCTGCCGGTCTCGCTCGGTCAACTGCTCGGAGAGCTGCCGGATTCGATAGGGGGTCCAGGTGGCTGTCATGGCTGGCCTCCACGGGACGGTGAACCGGTGCGGCAAAGCAGCGGAGTCCCATCCCAGTTGCCGCCAGAACCGGCCACGGGGCGGGCCTGTGGGCCGCTGGTGGTCGTCGTGGCCGGAATAGCGACCGGAATACTCGCCTCAGAGGTCACACCACACCTGCGGGCAACACCTCGGGCACTCATGCTCGCCTCGCTCGCCGGTGCGACCCCGGCTCCGCACGCGGCGGCTCAGACGTAAGCAGCGGCGTCTCGTTCGCGACTGCCTTGCCGTACTGGTCGCGGCTTGCTCTGCGAATCAGGTTGCCCTGCCCGGTCGGCTTCTCAGGCGGCAGCGTCTTGGCGGAGAACCACCCAGAGGGCGCTCCGCGGTCGACGAGGGTGACATAGATCTCGTAGGGGGCGAGTGACTGGAAGTCCTCCGCCACCAGTCGGGGAGCCATGCGGGCCATGTCGCGGGCGTCGTCCGGGCCGAGCGCGAAGACGACTTTTGAGCGAGCGTTCGCATCGAACGCAGCGCGCATGGCGGGGGAGAGTTGGTCGCGGAATTGGTGGGCCAGGTGCCAGCCGACACCGTATGAGCGGGAGGTCGCCAGGGCGTCCGCGATCGAGGTGGGCAGGTTCAGGAACTGCTGCACCTCATCGACGAACACCATCCCGGGCCGCTTAGTGGGTTCCTTCTCGGCAGCGCGCTCGAGGGTGGCCATCCACACCTCAGCCACGATCAGACTGCCCAGTAGCTGCGCTGCGCCCGGCCCGAGGAGCGCGTCATTGAGGGGCACGAGCACGGCGTGGTCGCCGCTTCGGAACACATCTCGCAGACGGAACGCCGGGCGTGACTGTCCGAGCACGGCGGCGACGTTCGGGCGCAGGACGAACTTGCGCAGCTTGTTCATCGGCGGGCCGATCACAGCTGCCCGTTGTCCGACGCTCATCTCCTCGAACGCTGCCCAGAACGATGACAGGGTCTGGTCGCCTGCGACGGCACCGATCACCGAGCGGCGGAAGGCGGCGTCGGTCAGAAGGCGGGGGAGGTCGATCAGCGTGTACGGCTCATCGCGAGCATCGCCTGCTCGGGCCAGTGTGAGGAGTCCTGCGTGGAGGAGGTCTTCGGTGCGCGGCCCCCAGCCGTCGTGGAACACCGCCTTCAGGGAGGACAGGATTCCGTCGACGACGACGTCCGCTGGGCGGCCCTTGGTGTCGAGCGGGTTGAAGCCGACCGGTCGATCGTCAGCTGCATCGAGGATCACGATCCGACCCGCCGCATCAGCTGGAGCGTGGTCGACGATGTAGTCCACGAGCTGCCGCTTCGGGTCCACCAGAACCAGCGGCCGGCCTGCCGCGATGTCATCGAGCGCGAGGCGAGCCAGCACCATGCTCTTGCCCGACCCGGTCGGCCCGGTGACGACGGTGTGCTGCAGGCGCGCCGTCGCCGTGATGCCCACCTGACGATCAATGCCGGGAGAGTTGCTGGTCGCGAAGACGCCGTCCGAAGAGCTGAGGGTTTCAGGCGGAGCGATACGTCGAGGGTGTGCGCTCGGCAGGCCAGGCAGATCCTCGTCGCCGATCGGCCAGCCGAGGAAAGCGACGACCTCATCGACACTCAGTCGGCCTGACGAACGACGGTTGAGAGTTGCCGCGTTGAACGCGCCAGCCTGCTCGGTGATGAGTCGCAGGGTTGCCCCTGGCGCCTCGAGACCTTGGAGCGCGGCGAACAGCGTCAGGGTCAGGTGTTGCCGACGAGCAGGGGTGGCTGCCGTAACGCCGATTCGGATGGTCGTCCTGATGGTCGCCTGCGCAGCGCGAGTCTTCATCCGGCGACGCACCTCAGCACTGGCGGGCGCAGGCCCGGTGGTGAGGGTGTGCCAGAGTGACTGCTGCGCCGGGCTTGCGACCTTGTCCGGGACGAGCTGAGGGCTGTGCGCGGCACCGAGGGCGACTTGGACGGCCACGACCTCACCGCGCCTGCGCGCGCTCAGTGCGGAGTAGATGGCGTGGGCTGAAGCCTCGACGTCATCGGTCTTGATGGGCAGGCCGCCGGACAGTTCGACTCGTCTTACTGTCGACAGTGCTCCTCGCCCCTCAGCCTTCGTCGTGCGAGCGTCAACGACAGAACTCGAGATCAGTTGCGTGAGCTGGTGGATCGACTCGGGGACGGCGCCGACGAGATGGCGCACTCCTGCGTCGTCGGCTCGAAGCTCGAACACGGCAGGGCGGGGTGCGGTCGAACGGGCCAGCGATTCGACAACCCGTCGAACGCTTGCCACTTCGAGGGGGCGGGGCAGGTGAGCGGTGTGGAAGACGAGATCAGTCATGACGACCTCCTTCGACACCGGATCCGTCGGTGGAGCCGGTGTTGCCCAGTTCGGCTGCGAGGCGGCGGGCGTCGGCTTCACGCTGGGCCTGCTCGAGGCTGGCGGCGACGAGGATGCGGGCGATCTGCTCAGGTTGCAGGTCGTGATTGAGCTGGCTGAAGACCCAGACGCGGCGGCCTGGAGTCTTGCGCTTACGGCGCTGAGACATAGGAAACCTCCCTTCTGTTCTGCTCCGAGGTGCTCGCGGTGGGGAGCGGTCGCAGGGAAGTCCCAATTGGGTTGGCACCGGTTATGAACTCATCGGGCCTGCCTGTCAAGCGGTGTTGTTCATTCCGCAACGACTTGTCAGAGGTGAACGTGCTCATGGTTCTCACCACTTCTGCGACCTCCACTGGCGCAGCTTCACGGCCAACCAGACGCCACTCGCGAGCACCGCGATGAGGGCGATCCAGCCCCAGATCTGCGCCAACAACTCCAGCGCGAGGGTGAGCAGGATCACGCTCACGAGCACGGCGAAGCAGAAGCTCAGCATGCGGCGAGCGAGGGTGGTCGGCTCCGATCCAGCCACGACTCATCCCTCCCGATCTCCGTGGACGGTGGTCTGCCGGGCGAAGTCGCTCGGCACGGGGTAGCCGGGAATCGTGATGTCGGAATCGACTTCGTTGCCCCAGATGCTCCAGTCCTTGTGGCTGTTCGGACGCTGCCGGGCGAACAACTCCAGGTAGGGGCCGTCGAGCACGCGCTCGATCAGCGGGATCATCTCCTCGGGCTTACGGGAGTGATCCTGACGGGGGAACAGCAGGGTCGATCGCTGCCCGTGAAACTTGAACGGAGCCTTGCCGCGCACGCCGTGGAGCAGGATCTCGTGACTGCCCCGGAAGTAGTTCCCGAGCCCGATGTAGTACTTGTCCCAGACGACGTTCGTGACGTATCGGAAGCCCCAGGCCTCCATGACCTCCAGCCCCGCAGGCAGGGCGGCATTGGTCACCCACAGCAGCAGGGTCGAGTTGTCGTCGGCGAGATCCTGGATCGGCATTTCCTTGATGCGCTCCAGGCTCATCACGTCGTAGTGCTGGCTCGCACCGCGGGCGCCCTTCTGGGCGATGTCCCACGGCGGGTCCGCATAGATCACGCGGTAACGCTTCGACTGCTGTGTGTTGTCTGCTTCGTTGTGTTTCATCAGTTCTCCTTCCTCGCCCGGATGCGTGCCGGGTGTCGAGGGATGGTTATGCGGGATCGTCAGCAGGCCGGCAATGTTCCGATCGCTCGACGGGGTCACGCGATAGGACGGTTCGAGCGGACGGCCTCGCACAGAGGTCGCCTGCGGCACCGTGTCAAGTCATGACTGCCGCCGTTGCGGGTGATGTGGAATGAACAACGGGAGGACGCACGAGCTCGCGCATCCTCCCGTCGTTGGTCGATCTACTCGGGCGGGGGAACCTTGCCCGAGGCGAGGAACGACTCACGGATGAGCGCCTTGCGAGCTTCGTGAGCGTCCGCGCCCAACTGGTTGGCGAGGTGGAGGATCGTGGCACGCAGCTCTGCCTGCTGCCGGTCAAGCTCCGCCTCGATCCGAGCGATGCGCCGCTGCCGACGGTCACGCCACCAGTCCACGAGCCACTCCAACCCGACTCCGACCCAGTAGAACAAGCCGCCCACGAGGATGAAGGGGATCAGCAGCAGTGCCAGGTACTGCATCGCTCACCACCGTGCGATCGCCTGAGCGGCACCCATCGCGTACGCGTCGACGATGTGCTTGTAGCGGGCCTCACCCAGCGGGGCGACCTGGATCAGGTGCGCCTCGAGGGCGGACAGCGCGCCGACGTTCTGCAGCGCCGTGTTGGTCAGCAGAGCCCGGCCCTGCTCCTTCACGTCGGCCACGAGCGCCTGCGCCTGAACGCGCTCGATCTCGCGCCCCGTCTGCCGCTGCGCGCTGCCGCTCATCTGAGCCAGCCCGTTCGGGCTGAAGGCACCACCCAGCGGCGCGAGCTCGGTCTTCGAATCGAACATCTCGTTCCTCCTCGGATCTGGCCGACAGCCATTCGGTCGGCGTGATCTCAAGCTAGGAACCGCGAAGATGTGGAGGGGAAAGTCGGAAAAAAGTTGGAGAGCGGTAAGGCCTCTTGCCCGACGTTCGGTTGCATCGAAGGGACGGAAGAGCGCGTGGCCGCACCATCAGCAGATGACATCTTGGATGACCTCGCGTTCTTGCGCAAAGGACAGGGCTTCACACCCGCACGTCTCGCGTCCATGGGTGGTGTCGTTGAACTTCTGCGCGCGCATCCAGACGAACCATTCGAACGCATGCGGAGCCGATTCGAGTCCGCGATTCACTCCCTTGGCCAGCCTCAATCAGACCTACTGCTCGACATCTTCGCCCTGAGTCCTCACACGCGCGACTTGCCCCGGCTCGGGGACCGACGTCAGGCATACGCAACGCAGATCGGGCGGGGCGTCGAGACGGTCGCGAACCGTGAGGTGTCGGCCCTACAGAGGCTCGTCTCCACTCTCGTTCGAGGCACGTTCGCGCAGTCACCTCTGACGATCGCCGTTCCTGAGATGCACGGCGGCATCATCTACGAAACGACCAGCACGCTCATCGTCGTTGAGAACCGGAAGTGGGCGCGAACTCTCGAGCACTATCGATTCGTCGCAACCTTCGACGAAATGGACTTCCTGACCATCACGCGCTCCTACGAGGCAAAGACGACTGCAGACCCGAAGGGTCGATTTCGGGTCAACACTCGACCAACCTCGCATGGCTTCAACGACCACTTCTGGCACCAGAACGTCGCACGAGATGCCGACGAGCCAATGCGACGAGGGGAGATGTACGACCTGAAGTTCCTGCTGGAGCCGATCGATCGAGATCAGCTTGGCCCGATGGTGAACGCGTACCGGGCCTTCCACGAAAGGTCACTCCTGGCTTCTATTCGCGTTGCCTTCGTCGGCGAACGCCCGAGCCAGGTGTGGAAGTACGAACGGGTCAGCCACTTCGATCAACCAGGTGTTCCTACCGACCACAATCGCGTGCTGCTTGACGAAAGCGCGACTGCCACCCTCCGCCTTCGAGACCTTCACGGTGGACTTGTCAGCGGCATCGCATGGGTGTGGGGCGACTAGTCAGCCTCTTCAGATTCTCGGGACGCGACGCGCTCCTGGAGTATCTCGACGATGTTCGGACGGAAGCGGTCCTTCACTCGGTGCTTGACGCCGGACTTCATTTCATTGAGGAGCTTCTTAAGGGGGTCACCGTTTCGGAAAGTGCCCCCTGCAGCGAAGTAGGCGCGCAGCCATGCTTCTGCGTCGAGGGGATATGCAGCCGAGGTGAAAGCCCTCACCAGCTGGACGACCGTGTCTTTTCCATAGCCGCTGCTGAGGCCGTTGTGTTCCTCCATGACCATTGCCTTGGCTGCCTCAACCATGACGGGATCTGGAAAAGGTGCCGTCCGGCCCGTGTGGAGGTCGACAGCGCCCAGCCCGTCGAGCCAAATGCGCACGATGTCTGTTGGCGACCAGATCATCACGAAGACCTTGTCCACTCGGCCATTCATTGCGGCCTCGGCGAGCGTGTCTAGGTCTCGCTCTTCGTACGGGTGCATGACGGCGATGCCGTGGTTGAGAATCTTGTCTTCGTGCTTCAGGGCTACCAGCTCGCCAATGCTGAAGATCTTCCGACTGGTCGGATCGGGGGCGATGAATTCGACCGTCTCTAGGTCTGCGGGTCGATCTGATTGGAATTTAGCCGCACTCTTCACTGCGAAGAGGTAAGGGGCCTCTCCGAGCCAGTCGCGAATCACGGCGCTTTGAGTCGCCATCGCTGTGCCCTCCTGAGCCCAGTCTTCCCGAACCATGTACGCGAGATCTGCCATAGACACAGGATGCCAACACCCTCCGACAATGTTCGTGACGGCGGTTTTGATGTTGTGGAATAGGCAACGCTTGCGATCGGAATATTGACCCTGAGATCGCTCGGTTCATACTCATCCCCACGCTTCCTCGTCCGAGAGCGGCTCAAGCAGAGGAACCCAGTCCCGGGTTCGTCGGCCGCTCGAAGAGGAGGAGGTGAGGAGCATCATGACCGATGCCACCCCGCCGGCCGGAGCGTATCCGGCAACCAGTCAGACGCGGACCTTGGCCGTTCGCATCACCGATGACCTGCGTGCGCAGTTGGACGTCATCGCCCAGCTCAACGACCGCAGCGTCACCGAAGAGATCCGCATCGCCCTCGAGGCCTGGGTCGTGACCAGCAAGTCCGACCCGAAGGTGCTCGCCAGGGCAGAGACGGTGCGTGCCGAGATCGAGCGCGAAGCGAAGACCAAGCAAAGCGCGATCGAGGCTATCTTCGGCGGTGAACCAGCCCCCACAAGCGCATCACGCGCCAAGGGCAAGTCGTCCACCGACGAGTGACTGGCATCGGCGGTCGCCCCAGGGATTGAGCGCGTCCTGTGCTCTCCCGGGGTGGCCGTCGCCAACCTTTCGCCCTCGTTGGTGCTGTGCGGCTCATCAGGCAACCATCCGGTTGCCGGCCGCTCGCATCAAGGAGGTTGAAGTCATGACGAAAGGCATCGTCGTGCCACACGACGCAGAAGCCGCGCTCGAAGTTCGCGAGTTCTCGGACTTCGGCGACTACCAGAAGGCCGTCGACGGATGGATTGAAGCAGTCGACATCCCGTCGCTCGGAGTCATGGTGTTCGTCAACGAGGAAGGACTGCTGAAGCACCTGCCCCTGAACTCGCGCATGACCTTCCTGTGGTGGTTCCACGTTCCGGAAGCCCGGCAGCGCGCGATGCTGGTGGGCAACGCCGTCATCGTCGGCGCGCCCGATGAGGAAGGCAACACGACCGACGTCCCCGAGGCGGTCATCTCGCTGCTCATGGAGACCCAGGTCTACCGGGTCGAAGTGCAGGTAATCGGCGAGACCGAGTGGCACCGGAACGCCGCGAAGTACACCGACTACTGGGAGGCGGTCATCTGGGCGATGCTCTTGCTGGAGCGGTGGGCGCTGGCCACTGACGTTCGCGTCGTGCCCGTGCTCGACCAGGACGTGTTGCCCATCTTCAGGGAAGACACTCTCTGACTCGGCGGCGACTGGCCGGACTGCAGAACCTCGAGTTCCCGTCCGGCCAGCGCCGCCTCTTCACGTTGGGGGAGTGCGAGGGGTGGGCGATCAGACGTTACGGTGATATAATCTGAACAACGCTCATATAAGTCCGTGCGGCCTCGTGGCGCCCTTCAGGCAGTCGGCCGTCCGCGATAGGTTCGAGCCACCGACCAGGCGTCATCAATAAAGCGCTCAGGCGCGAGGAGTCCAATCAATGCCCCCAACCACCCGTGAATCACAGCGAGCAGAGCTCCATAAGACAATCTGGCGCATTGCGAATGACTTGCGAGGAAGTGTTGACGGGTGGGACTTCAAGACGTACGTCCTCGGCATGCTCTTCTACCGATTCATCTCAGAGAACCTCACCGCGTACATCAACAAAGGTGAACACGAGGCAGGCCACGCGGACTTCGACTACGCATCGCTTGCTGACATGGATGCAGAGTTTGGTCGTAAAGAGACGGTCGCCGAGAAGGGCTTCTACATCCTTCCCTCGGAACTGTTCCAGAACGTCCGCAGGCGGGCCGCAAGCGACCCCAACCTCAACGAGACACTCGAGCGCGTCTTCAAAAACATTGAAGGCTCCGCCGTCGGTTCGGACAGCGAAGACGACCTCAAGGGTCTCTTCGACGACCTCGACGTCAACAGCTCCAAGCTTGGAAACACAGTCGCGAAGCGCAACGAGAAGCTAGTCAAACTACTCGAGGCAATCGGCGATCTGCCCCTTGGCAACTTCGAGGACAACTCGATCGACCTCTTCGGCGACGCCTATGAGTACCTCATGCAGATGTATGCATCGCAGGCTGGCAAGTCTGGCGGGGAGTACTACACGCCTCAGGAGGTATCTGAGGTGCTGGCCCGCATCACGGTGATGGGCAAGAAGCGAATAAACAAGGTCTACGATCCTGCAGCCGGTTCGGGATCGCTGCTGCTTAAGTTCGCGAAGGTGCTTGGCAAGGAGAACGTCGGTGGCTTCTACGGCCAGGAGATCAACCTGACCACCTACAACCTCGCGCGGATCAACATGTTCCTGCACGACGTGAACTACGAGAAGTTCAACATCGCCCACGGCGACACCCTCGCCGACCCGCAGCACTGGGACGACGAGCCGTTCGAGGCGATCGTTTCCAACCCGCCATACTCCATCAAGTGGGACGGTGACGCTAACCCGCTGCTCATCAATGACGAGCGATTCGCCCCGGCTGGTGTGCTCGCGCCGAAGTCGAAGGCAGACCTCGCCTTCACGATGCACATCCTCAGCTGGCTTGCTGTCAACGGCACAGCCGCCATCGTCGAGTTCCCAGGCGTGCTCTACCGCGGGGGAGCGGAGCAGAAGATCCGTAAGTACCTCATCGACAACAACTACGTCGACGCCGTGATCCAGCTTCCGCCGGATCTTTTCTTCGGCACCACGATCGGCACCTGCATCATCGTGCTCAAGAAGTCCAAGTCTGACAATGCAGTCCTCTTCGTAGACGCCGCGGACGAGTTCAAGCGTGTCGGCAACAAGAACAAGCTCACGCCAGACAACCAGCAGAACATCTTGCTCGCGCTCGATAACCGAGTGGATGAAGATCACTTCATCAAACTGGTTTCGAATGAAGAAATCGCTGCCAATGGCTACAACATCGCCGTTTCCTCTTACGTGGAGCGGGAAGACACCCGCGAGGTGGTCGACATCACGGCGCTTAATGCTGAGATCGCTCGGATCGTTGCGCGACAAGCCGAACTGCGGACCTCGATCGACGAGATCGTTGCCGATCTGGAGGGTGCGGAGTGAGTCGAATCGACCAACTGATCGCCGAGTTTGCGCCGGGAGGGGTCGATTATGTCGAGACCGCCCGGCTCTTCGAGCTTCGTAATGGGTACACACCTCCAAAATCGAACGCTTCGTTCTGGTCGGGCGGCACGATCCCTTGGTTCCGTATGGAAGACATTCGCGCTAACGGTGGGGTACTCGACGACGCACTTCAGCGCATTCCGGAAGCCGCGGTCAAGGGCGGCCGGCTTTTCCCTCCGAACTCCTTGCTCGTTGCCACTTCTGCAACGATTGGAGAACACGCCCTCATCACAGTGCCGCACCTCTCGAACCAGAGATTCACTTCATTGGCGATCAGGGCGGAGTATGCCGAACTGGTCGACATGAAGTTCATGTACTACTACGGTTTCGTACTTGACGAGTGGTGTCGCAATAACACAACGACGTCGAGTTTTTCGTCGGTGGATATGACCGGGTTCAGGAAGTTCAGGTTCCCGGTTCCGCCTCTAGAGGTGCAGCGCGAGATCGTGAGAATCTTGGATCAGTTCACTCAGCTGGAAGCGGAGCTGGAAGCGGAGCTGGAAGCGGAGCTGGAAGCGCGGCGAAGCCAGTACGAGCACTACTCGCGCGCATGTCTTGCGGTTCAGGACGGGGTGGAGTGGACCACGCTCGGCGATGTCACCGAGAACCACGACCGTAAGCGTAGGCCGGTAACCCGGTCCGATCGCCAGGGCGGCGAGTATCCCTATTACGGCGCAAACGGAGTCCAGGACTTTGTCGACGATTTCATTTTTGACGGGACTTTTCTTCTTATCGGTGAAGATGGAAGCGTCAAACGTGCTGACGGAACGCCCGTGCTCAATTGGGCGGTGGGGAAGATCTGGGTAAACAACCACGCCCACGTTCTGACGAGCGCAAGCGAACGCTTCAACCTGCGATACCTGTTTCACTACCTCAAGACGGTTGACATCAGTGCACTCGTGTCGGGCGGGACTCAGCCCAAGCTCAATCAACGCAATCTGAATCAGATTCCTGTTCCGCTCGTTCCGCGAGAGGAACAGGATCGCATTGTCGAGATTCTCGACAGGTTCGACGCTCTGGTGAATGACCTGAGCGTCGGTCTTCCTGCCGAACTCGTGGCTCGTCGGAAGCAGTACGAGTACTACCGCGACAAGCTGTTGACGTTCGAGGAGGCCGCCGCATGAGTGGTGCCCCTCTTCGGAAATACGAACCGATTGCTGTCTCTGCGGAGAGCACGGTTGTCGCCGAGTACGTGCCAGACGCGCATGCGGCAGCCGCGTATCAGTCCGAGGCGGCGCTTGAGCAGGAGCTGATTCGTCTTCTGCAGTCGCAGGCCTACGAGTATCTGCCGATCACGTCCGAGGCTCACCTGGTCACGAATCTTCGTGCCCAGCTCGAAGCACTGAACCACATCACTTTCTCGGAAGCGGAGTGGTCGGACTTCTTCGAGAACAAGATCGCCGGGAAGAACGACGGCATCGTCGAGAAGACTGTGCGTATCCAGGAGGATCACGTCCAGATCCTGAAGCGCGACGACGGTTCAACGAAGAACATCACGCTGCTCGACAAGCAGAACATCCATAACAACCGGCTCCAGGTCGTCAATCAGTACGAGATCGGAAACGGTGAAGGCGGCGCAACGTACGCGAACCGCTATGACGTGACCGTGCTCGTTAACGGCCTGCCGATGGTTCACATCGAGCTCAAGCGCCGCGGCGTCGACATCCGTGAGGCGTTCAATCAGATCGACCGCTACCAGCGGGACAGCTTCTGGGCTGGCTCAGGCCTCTTCGAGTATGTGCAGCTCTTCGTGATCAGCAACGGCACGCTGACGAAGTACTACTCCAATACGACCCGCAACCAGCACCTCAAGGAAGGGCAGAAGCCTGGCAAGGGGCGGAGGACATCCAACAGCTTCGAGTTCACCTCGTGGTGGGCGGACGCGCAGAACAAGCCGATCCAAGACCTGACCTCCTTTGCGAAGACGTTCTTCGCCAAGCACGCGCTGCTCAACATCCTCACTCGCTATTGCGTCCTCACCGCCGATCGCCTGCTGCTCGTGATGCGTCCGTACCAGATCGTCGCGACCGAGCGGATCCTGCAGCGGATCGATATCTCCACGAACTACAAGCAGCTCGGCACAGTCGCGGCCGGCGGCTACGTCTGGCACACGACCGGCTCGGGCAAGACGCTTACGAGCTTCAAGACCGCCCAGCTCGCGTCGAAGCTTCCAAGCGTCGACAAGGTGCTGTTCGTGGTCGACCGTAAAGACCTCGACTACCAGACGATGCGTGAGTACGACCGCTTCGAAAAGGGTGCCGCCAACTCCAATACCTCAACTTCCGTGTTGAAGAAACAACTCGAGAACCCGAGCACTCGGATCATCATCACGACGATCCAGAAGTTGTCGACCTTTATCAAGGCGAACAAGGGCCACGAGATCTACGACGGCCACATGGTGATCATCTTCGACGAGTGTCACCGCTCGCAGTTCGGTGACATGCACACCGACATCACGAAGGCGTTCAAGCGCTACAACCTGTTCGGCTTCACCGGCACGCCAATCTTCGCCGCCAACGCGGGCGCCGGCGGTAACCCGCAGCTTAGGACCACGGAGCAGGCGTTCGGCGAGAAGCTCCACACGTACACGATCGTGGATGCGATCACGGACAAGAACGTGCTGCCGTTCCGCATCGACTACGTCAACACCATCAAGGTCGGCAACCCCGACGACAAGCAGGTCTCTGCCATCGATAGAGAGAACGCGCTGCTTGCGCCGGAGCGCATCAGCCAGATCGTGAAATACACCCTCGATCATTTCGACCAGAAGACGAAACGTTCGTCGAGCTACGAGCACTCAGTCGTCACCAACGTTGCCGAATCGACCCGTGGCCGACGTCAGGCCGAAGCTGTGCGGGAACGTAAGCGAGTGCGTGGCTTCAACGCCATCTTCGCCACCGCGTCCATCGACGCTGCCCGCCGCTACTACAACCAGTTCCAGATCCAGCAGGAACAGCTCCCGCCGGATCGGCGGCTGAAGATCGGCATCATCTTCTCGTACGGTGCGAACGACGCCAGCGATGACGGCATCCTCGACGATGAGGCTTTCGACACCGATGCGCTCAGCATGGACGCACGCAGCTTCCTCGAGGATGCGATCCAGGACTACAACGGCATCTTCGGCACGAGCTACGACACCAGCGCCGACAAGTTCCAGAACTACTACAAAGACCTTTCGCAGCGACTCAAGAATCGTGAGCTGGACCTCGCGATCGTCGTCAACATGTTCCTCACCGGGTTCGACGCGACCACGCTCAACACGTTGTTCGTCGACAAGAATCTCCGTTCGCACGGCCTGATTCAGGCGTACTCGCGCACGAACCGCATCCTCAACTCGGTCAAGACCTATGGCAACATCGTTGGCTTCCGCAACCTCGAAGACGAGACGAACGCAGCACTCGAACTCTTCGGCAACAAGGACGCCCGCGGTGTTGTGCTCCTCAAACCGTATGGCGACTACTACGGCGAGTACGCGGACAAGGTCAGTGAACTGCTGGCCAACTTCCCGCTCGGCCAGCAGATCATCGGAGAGGCGGCCCAGAAGGAGTTCATCCAGCTGCTCGGCCACATCTTGAGGCTCGAAAACATCCTGACCTCGTTCGACGACTTCGCTGGCCGCGAGATCCTCACCGAGCGGCAGAGTCAGGACTACCGCAGTATCTACCTCGACCTTTACGCCGAGTTCCGCAAGGGCAAAGACGCCGACAAGGAACTCATCAATGACGACATCGTCTTCGAGATCGAGCTGATCAAGCAGGTCGAGATAAATGTCGACTACATCCTCATGTTGGTCGCGAAGTTTCGCGAGAAGTTCGGCGACGGAGATGACAAAGAAATCCGCGCCGAGATTTCTCGCGCCGTCGATGCCAGTCCGACGCTCCGCAATAAGAAGGACCTCATCGAGGCGTTCGTCGACTCCGTCTCTGTTGATGGGGCGATCGATGAAGAGTGGCAAGCGTTCGTCGCCGCCAAGCGCGAAGCCGAACTCGAAGCGATTATCGAAGAAGAGAGTCTTCGGGCCGAGGCCACGCGCGAGTTCGTCGCGACAGCTTTCCGCGACGGCGCACTCCGAACAACCGGCACCGCGATCACGAAGGTGCTTCCGCCGGTGTCGCGCTTCGCTAGTGATGGCGGTCATGGGGAGAAGAAGCAACGCGTGATCGAGAAGCTCGGGGTCTTCTTCGAGCGGTTCTTTGGGCTGAGTTCAGGCAGAGACGAGTAGTTCATGTTGCGGCGGCTCGAGTCTGTCAAGAACTGTGGAATCTTTGAGGACTTCCGTTGGAGCGCCTCCTTGCCCGACTTTGAACGAGTCAACTTGATCTATGGCACAAATGGCTCTGGCAAGACTTCACTAGCACGAGCGCTGGACTCGCTGGACAAGGAGAGTGGCGGATTCGTCAACGTCTCTATCCGCATGAGCGATCCTTCTAAGGCCAATGAACGCGCAAGCACTCAAGCTCACGATGACGAGTTTGAGCGAGTCTTCGTGTTCAGTGATGCCTACGCCACTCGCAACCACGATTTTGGTGGGGACACGGAGGTTGAAGCTGTCCTGACGCTAGGCGAACGTACCGTCGAAGACGAGAAGCGCATCGGCGAGTTGAATGAGCTCATCAAGACCGCTGAGGGAGACCTGGCCAAGGCGATTAAGAATGCTCGTGACGCCGACAAGGCACTAGACGACGAATACACCTCAATTTCTCGAAACGTCGTTACCGCGCTAAGCCGGGCTGGCGGTGAGTATCGCTCGGCGGGCAGTTACAGCAAGGGCACGGTCAAGTCGCGTTTCGCGTCGTCGCACGCCGAATGGGCTCTTCTATCCGACCGGGACAGAGAGGCCGCGCTCGCCACAGTCACTTCAGATGAGCGCCAGCCGGTCACGACCAAGTCCTACTCACTCACGGTCAGGGATGAGTTGCCCGAGGAGGCTGCAGCGGCCTTGACGACTTCGCCCGTTTCGGTGGTCCTCGACACTTTGCAGGAGCACGATGAGGCGTCGAGCTGGGTAGAGAGCGGTCGGCACATTCATAAGGGACGTGACAAGTGCATCTTCTGTGGCGGCGAACTTACAGACGACCGGAAGAGGCAGATTGAGCAGCATTTCTCCGATGAGGTCGAGGAAGCGCAGAGCACAACAGACGCGCTAATTCGGGAGGTTAAGGCGCTGCAATCTTCGTCGAATACGTTGCTTGGAGACGGGGCAGTTTCCGGTTCTCTCTTCGACGACCTCCGGGACTCTTTCAACACCGCTCGCGCTGTGGCGGAGAAGGAAGTGGCTGAGCTGGACAAGTGGCTCAAAGGCTTGCTGGAGGCGTTGGAGCGGAAGCGAGCGAACGTCGTTGCGCGGGTCGAGTATGAGGTAACTGTCCCCACTTCTGTTGACGGCACGGAGATCGAGCGGGCGCTCCAGGACCACAATGACCGTGTTGCACGGCACGCAGCACTCGTCCAAGCGGCGGCGAAGAAGGTCGAACATCACCTCCTCAAGGAGGCCGAGACAAAGGTTGCGGCGCTAAGTGAGGCGGCGAGAAAGGCCGCCGAGGTCAAAGCAGATATCGACAAAGCCCTACGGAAGCACCGCGAAGAAGTGGCTGCACTGGAAAACGTTGTGGGCAACCCGTTGCCGAGTGCTGCGGTCTTGACAAAGGAACTCACACGAATCTTCGGGCGAAGCGAGTTGTCTTTCGAGCTTCTTCCTGATGGTAAGCACTACCGGGTGACTCGCCACGGCAAGCCTGCCCGTGATCTGAGTACCGGTGAGCGTACGGCGATTACGCTCATCCACTTCCTTGAGAATGTGAAGACCTCGGCAGTCCGTTCAGGCAGGCCCATAGTCGTCATCGACGATCCGGTTTCAAGTCTCGACAGCGGAGCCGCGATGGGAATCTCGACTTACATCTGGAGCGAAGCTGTCTCCAAGGGCCACATCGAGCAGGTCTTCTTGCTTACGCACAACTTCGAGCTATTCCGTCAGTGGGACATCCAGATCGAGGGACTACCTGGTCGGCGCGGTGCGGCAAACAAGACTTTCCCGTCTAGCTGCTATGAGTTGATCGCCCCTCATCAGGATGTCGGCGGCGTCAAGAAGCGCGTACCCACTTTCGTCGTCTGGCCGCCGAATCAAGAAACGCGGATGAAGGTGCGTTCGGCATACCACCACGCCTTCATTACAGCGGCACGCGCTCATACGGCGCTCAATCTGGATCCATCGATGGAGAACAAGCTCGACGCACTCCTTCTCTACCCGAACGTGCTGCGTCGAATGCTGGAGACGTTCCTAGCGTTCAAGAGCCCGACATCGGTCGGAAACTTCACGGACTCCATGCGCGAGATTGGCAAGACGCTCGAAGCGCGCGGCTACACGGGGGATGCTGACGCTCTGCGTCTTCAACTCACGCGTTTCACACATGCCAACTCACATGCCGAGTCGCCCGAGACCGACGTGGCGGCGAATCCCGATGAGATTGGAGCCGCAATCGCGGCCGTGTTCACGTTCATGAATGTCCTCGACCGCGCGCACTTCGAAGGGCTCTGCGAGATTGTTGGTGTTGAACCAACGGAGCTACTGATTGAAGCGCAGCCAGTTGTGGACATGACGGAAGTGAAAGGGGAGGTCTGACTGCGCACGAGATTAGGTGCCCGCCGGGCGGGGGCTGATGGCGGTTCAGGTTGCCTTGCCGCGGGTGCCAGTTCGGCCTGACTAATGAACGGCCGCCAATCTGACTGCAACGCCACGACTCCTTAGCGCACTCAAGATCGTGTGATTGTCAAACCCCAGCCGCTTCCCGATGGTGATGCTCGACAGTCCCTCTTGGTACATCTGGACTGCTTGGTTCACTTCAGATGTCTTCATGCTCCTGGAAGTCTCAACGCCTCGTTCCAAGAGAAGCTTCGCGACCGTGGTCCGAGACATCCGAAACTCCCGAGCGATCTCTCGCATGTTGCGCATTTCCAGGTATCGCTGCACGAGTTGGTCTATTTCCGTTTTGCGCAGCTGCCGCGCTCGCCCCACCGGCGTGGTCCGCTCTGTTTCAGGTCGCTTCGACTGCTCCGACCGGAAGAGCAACTCCTGAGGTGAGGTGGCAGAGCGAGAGGGGTTCGAGTAAACCTGTAGCAGGTGCACCGTGGGTCGTTTCCGGAAATGCGGAATCTCGTTTGCAGAAATCCGTATCGATCGGAACGCCCGGCGCTCACGACCGAAGGATCGCTCGTGAAAGCATATGAGCATGTCCTACGACCTCGCCGTCTACACGTCCCGCGCTGCATCGACTGAAGAGCTTCGCACGCTGATTGCGCAGGCGAGCGGGCTCGCTTTGGAAGAGGGATCCGGAAGGTCGCTCACGGTCGTTCGTGGTGTGCGACGCCGCTATAGCTTCACGATCGACGGACCAGATGCGGTCGAGGCCGAGGATGTTCCGGAGGACGTTGGCGCGTTAGTACTCGGCGCGCGATTCCTCTACTCGATTAGCGTTGAGGGCACCACCGAGTCTGAGATTCCGCACGCAACACGCTTTGCCCGCAGACTCGCAGAAGCTCTCGACGGAGCTTCCTCAGATCAGCAGTCGGGTGAGGTTTGGTCGCGATCACGGTCTCGCGTAATTCAGAAGCCCGAGCGGCATACCCGTGTCGAGGTGCTCAAGCTCCAATGGTTCTGCCTTCGCGACGAGTTGAAGCCGAACCCGGCTTCGGCCTATTTCGATACAGCCCGACAAATCTTGCCCGAATCGTTGCCGCGACGGTTCGGCGAGTACGAGCCTTTCCAAGGCAAACTCGCCATCGACGGCGCGGAGGGCTTCTTTCGGGCATGGGAAGAGTCCATCCTGTCCCTGCACACGTCGGGTACCGTTCCATGCCTGGGAGGGCACCTGAGCGCGGGGCCGTCCGCGCGTCGCCCTGATGCGTTTTGGTCGCTTTCGCTCGACTTCCTCGCGGAACCGATCAAGGATGCCCGGTGGCAGGTCGCTGTCCGCAACCTGTTCACGACGCTCGCAGACCAGCTGCCAGCCTTCTATGCATCTGCTGAAGTGACGGCCGGCAACATCTGGACTGGGCGTTCGATCTGGGTCGACGGCGAGACAGAGTGGGGAATCTACCCAAAGTCACGCCAGGGGTGGACGGGACTACCGCCCGTGCCGACCTGGTGGACGTGGTTGGGGCACCCTTACGAACAGTACTTTCCGTGTCTCCCAGCTGACCGGATCAGCCCGACTGCCCGTGGATTGTTGTTCGAGGCCTCAAGCGAACCCAGCGGCCCGAGCCAACTCCCTCACTTGAGCGAGTGGCTACCCGCAGACCTGTTCTCGAAGCTCGCGCAAAACCCCCATTCTGTTAGGCCAGCACCGCTCATGCACGCTGTCACGATTCCGACCGCACTGCGGGAGCGCGACGGCTGATTGACGTCGTCGTCCTGAAGTCGTTTACCTCCAGAACGGGGACTGTCTACCCCAGCTCAGGTTCGGATCGAAGTGCCACCAGTGTTGCTCAAGCGGTGGCAATCGTTCGAATGGGGATTTCAAGCTGAGTCGATGGGATCACCCCCAAACTCAGTTCCGGAAACACCGTCCGCTTGTCTGCATTTGGCTGGCGTCTGGGTCATTCCGCAACCCCCCCCGCCGTTACTCCGGTCGGGCTTTCTGGTCGGCGGCAAGCCGGCCGACATCCACCATCTGACCTGACTGTTTTCTCCTAGGCGCGCTGCTCTGCTCCGCCGCCACCGTTGGGGTCTTTTCGAACTCGACCCACAATGCCGTGATCTCGGGCAACAACAGAGGCGAGAAGGTAACTTCAGCACGCGTTGTTTCGCCGTCCATGGGAGCCATGGTGCGAAGCACCAAACCGCCTTCGGAATGGTTCTTGAAGCCGAGCAAGCCGGCGGACTTCTTTGTGAACGTGACTGCCTCGTCGAAGGTGCTGAAGACGATTTGCGTCGCGTACTCCCGGCCGTAAGGTTCGTGCGGGGCGAACTTATCTGGGTCGCCCTGGCACGAGAATTGCGTCCAGAAGCCCCACTTCCAGAGCGCTTCCAACAAGTCCCGCATCCCGACATCGACCGCAATGTTTGCGATCTGGACCTGCGGGTGCGGCGGATCGAGGTCGGGCTCGAGGAGGTTTAGCGCGCCGACCCGCTCGTGCTGACGCCCCTTGTGGTAACCCACGAGGTATCCCTGCTTGAACTGGTCGCGGGCAAACTGCGAACGCTGGAGCTGTGCGAGCTCACGCCGAAAGCGCCAGTAGCCAAGCCGCTCACTCAGGATCTTCTTCACCACAGAAACAGCATCGTTGATGCCACCGACATCGCCTCGAGTCGACGACTTTCGTGCTCGGGGCACCTTCAGCAGCTCAGTTCACCCGTAGCTTCCCCGATGCTTGCAAAATCTGATGGAATCGTCACAATTAAAGAAAAGTGAGGAAAATCAATGAAACTCTCGAGCTTGCACATTCAGAACTACAAGGGCCTAAAGGAAGTTACCGTTCCCCTTTCGCAGTTCGGCTGTCTCATTGGTGAAAACAACTCCGGTAAGTCGTCAGTCCTCCAGGCGCTCCTTGTCTTCTTGCCCGGAAGCGCCAAAAAGCCTGCCGAAACTGACTTCTTTGACAAGTCGTTACCGATTCGGATTGAAGTCCAAATAGACGAGATCTCAGATATCGATCTATCCCGCATCTCGAACGATGCCCATCGCGCAAGCTTCAGTGCTGACGTTGTTGGGGGGAGTGTCAGGCTTGTGCGTTTGGTAGAGCCAGCGCCTGGCGGCAAGTCTCAACTCCTCATTTCGAGGCTGGGACCAAAGAACGAGAACTGGACGTCAGACGTGCTTGACCCTGCCATGAGAAACAAGTCGGGCGAAGAGCTTCGTGAAACCGTCATTGGCCTCATTCCCGAGCTAGATGATGTGCTACCTCCCAAACCGACTCAGACTGCCATTAGGCAGGCTCGGGACGAACTGGTCGCAACGCTTTCGGACGACGAGTTGGTGTATCGCGACGAGCCTTTAGGCACCGGAATCGATGCGGGAATCAAGAACTTCCTGCCTGAGCCGATCTACATCGAGGCAGTCAAGGAAGTGTCAGACGAGGTCAAGACAACCGACTCGGCAACATTCGGGAAGTTGCTCGGTCTGCTCCTTGAGGAAGTGCAGAGCGAGTTCGAAGACGTGGAGAAGCAGTTCAAGGAGATTCAGCGCAAACTAAGCCGGGTTCTTGATGACAGCGGTGCTGTGGTTGATGATCGCATCGAGCAAGTTAAGGCAGTTGAGGGGCTCATCAACAGTTTTGTTCGGCAGAGCTTTCCCGACGTGGATCTGACCATCTCCGTACCGGTCCCAAAGATGAAGACGATCCTGGCATCAGCCGAGATTTCCGCGAATGATGGCCATGACGGACCGATCATCACGAAAGGTGATGGCCTCAAGCGAGCAGTTGCCTTTGCTGTGTTACGGGCCTACACAAGCTTCCGCTCTTCGGGGATCTCAAGCGCGCGTCCCTCAGGGAGCTACTACTGGCTTCTATTCGAGGAGCCGGAGCTATACCTCTATCCACGTGCACAGAAGCAGCTTTTCTCTGCGCTTGAGGTGTTCGCCAGAGAGCATCCAGTGATGGTGACCACGCACTCTCCGCTCTTCTTCGATGCCAACGCGACGCAGTCGTTTACGAAGTTCGAAAAGGTTCGCCCGGGAGACGGATCCATTCCATTCACGAGGATTCGACCGATCGTGATCGATGACCTATCTACCAAGATGGCGTTTCAGATCATCTGCCACGAGAACAACAGCATCGGCTTCTTTGCCAAGCAAGTTGTCCTCGTTGAAGGGGACAGTGATGTTTTGCTTCTCCAGCACATCGCCAAGCTGCTGAATCCTGCTTGGGACGCAGTTGAACAGAACATTGCGTTCGCACGCACTAATGGGAAAGGCAACATTCAGAACTACCGATCGTTCTTCAAGAAGTTCGGGATTCCGGTGCACGTGATCTGCGACCTAGATGCGCTCGTGGGCGGTTTCGACAAACTCGAAGCGGACGACAAGACGGCGGCCGTTCGTGCAGCGCTATTGCAGCTTGTGGATTCCCAGCTTTCACCAAGCTCGTCCGAGATTACCGAGGCCCAAGCGAAGAAGCTCGCCGGCAGTGGAGATGCGCGGGGTCTCTGGCGCCAGGTGGAGACGGCACGAGCTGCGCTCGATGGTACTGAACAAACCGCATACGCGCTTCATGAAGCCATGGATCAGTTCTTCGCTTACCGAAACAAGTCCGATCGCCTTGTGGCGCTTATGGACTCAACCGGCGAAATCGACAGCAAGAAGCGTGAAGTACTCGATTTGCTGCGCGCGACGCGAACCCATGTTCTGGCGCTTGGTGCGATCGAGGACTACTACGCGAGCAGTTCGACATCTCGCGACAAGGTGAAGCAGGCGATCGAGTACTGTGCGGGCTGCCAATCACTTGAGCAATACCGGGAGGACCTCGGTACCAGAGCCGACTCCGTCGCGGATGAGTTGGGAACAATCATGAAGGCAATCTTCGAGGAGGATCCGGCGCTGACTTTGTCACTAGTAGATGCCGATGTGTGACGAGCGCTGCCGCATTACCGGCCGAGCCTCGGTCGATTTCTACGTCGCTTCGGATGCCCCAGTGATGTTGGAGTCGCCATCATCGTTAGCTGGCCAGTCTGAGTACCTTCAACACCGCGTGATCATCGGGCCCGGCTGGACCCCGGTAATGATGCGCGACAGGCCTTCCTGGTAGACCCGCACGCCGCGCTCAACCCAGCCGGCGAAATCTGAACGTTGCGCTGTCCTCAACCGGCGTCCTCCTGTCTAGACACCTTCGTAGCTGACCGCCAAAGACGAAAGCGTTTCCGTGAGGCCGAAAGCAGGCATCGCCGGGATCTCGCTCCAGAACGTGTCTTCGTCGCCGACGGTCATCCAGCGTTCGAAAGACCCGAGGGAGCGCAGCGAGTCGGTCGGCCAGTACCGGAACGTGCAGTGCAACTGAAAGATCACGTCGTCGTCTTCCTCGTCGTCCTCGCCCGGGGGCATGAGTTGCCTGACGAGGTCCACTTCGAAGAACTCTCCTGAACCCCAGTCGTAGGTGCCGTACTGGAAAAGAACCATGTCGCCGTCCTCGTCCTTGATCACGTCCTCGACCGGGATAGCCGAGAAGTCCCGGAAGACCGTCAGGGCTTTACCGAGGTCAGCGCCTGAGGGGCTCGCCAGGTTCACGCCCGCCGCCGTGAGCATCCCCGTGAGGGTCGACAATGCTGCAGAACTCTTCATCCGGTCAGAATACGTCGAGCATCGCTCGTTAGGCCATCGCGAAGCAGGGGCCGCAGAACTACTCTGAACCCATGCCGAAACGTCGCACGTCGAGCAGCTCGCTGCTGAGCATCCGTTCGCGCAATTCGCTGTTGTCGGTGGGCAGCTCGGGGTCGGTGCTGTCGGTGGGCAGCGTGGGGTCGGTGGGGTCGATCGGCTCGATTGGGTCGGCGTTCTCGGTGCTGTCGATCGGGTCGTTTCTGAGTTTCGCGGCGGTGCTGTCGGCCGTGTCAGTGGTGTCGATCATGGCGTTTCGCGGGAGCCGCTCGGTGATGGGCGCGCGCGGGCGGCGCTAAGCGGGCATCCGTGGTCCACGTTCGCGACTGAGAGCCGCGGTGAGGTGCCGGCCGAGCGGCGACGAGAGCCCTCGATGTCGACGCGACGCCGCAGACTTTCGCGAATCGGGAACCAGAACGGCGATGCCGGACACTACAGGGTATGGGTGAGACCTCCGCGGGTGCCGTCAGCGATCGCGATCGCGGCGACTGGCTGCGGGCGCAGCACGGCGAGGGGGAGGCGTTCGGGCGCATCTTCGACCGCCATCGCGATCGGGTGTATCGACACGTGCTGCGCCTTGTTCCGGTCGTGGCTGACGCCGATGACGCCGTGGCGATCACCTTCATGGAGGCCTGGCGGCGGCGCGAGCACGCCCGCCTCGTCGACGACTCACTGTTGCCCTGGTTGCTCGTCACGGCCACCAAGGTCGCGCAGAATCTCACCCGCGGAGCTCGGCGCTATCGAGCCCTGCTCGGGCGGCTCCCGGTCGACACCCACACCCGTGATCACGCGGATGCGATGGATGACGGGTCAGCAAGTGCGGCCTTGCGCGACCTGCCCGTCTCCGACCGCCAGGTCATCACGCTCTGTGTGATCGAAGGACTCACCGACCGCGAAGCCGCAGTCGTGCTCGATCTGCCGGTCGGGACTGTGAAGTCTCGACTCTCTCGGGCCAAGCGCCGCCTTGCAGCCCGCATCAATCCGACCCTCGAACCGCTCGCTCGATTGGATGAAGCCGCCCATGACGCCTGAACTGAACACCGGCACGACATCTCGCTCCGACGCGCTGCGGGCAGAACTCGTCAAGCACGTTGCCGAAACTCGCCCTCCGCGACCCCTTGCGCACTCTGGTCGGGTCGCGGCCGCCGCTGTGCTCGCGTTCGCTCTCGCGGGGGCGACGACCGGAGGAGCCGTCGCGGCTACCGGCGTTCTGACGCCGCCAACCAGCGTCGACCTCTCGATGGACGTCATTCAGTTCATCGGCGATCCGCGCACCGAGTTCATCGGTGTTCCGCTCGTGATCACCGGCACGGGTGAGACGAACGTGGAGTTGGGGCCGCGCCCAGACGGGGCAACGGCGATCGCGCTGCGCGTCGCGTGCCTCGATCTCGGTCGGTTCGATGTCTTCGTTGATGACCGTCTCGATGGCTGGATCGAGTGCGACAGTGAGCGCGTCATCGAAGGCTCAGCGATGGGCGATTACAGCATGGTGTACGAGCTGACGGATGCTGGGCCGCAGTCGATCACGGTTCGAGGAGCCTCGCTCGACCGCTATGTGATCTGGGTGTCGTGGGCCGTGGCCGCTGCACCCGTGGAGCCTTCTCAAACCCAGGTCGATGCACTCGCAGACGGACTGGTAACCCGCGAGGAGTACGTCGCTGGCCTCGATCGCTTCATCACCTGCATGGCCGAGAGCGGGTGGACAGTTGCCCTAGTCGATCGCGAGGCCGACATCATTGAGTACACCATCGACACGATCTCGGGCTTCGACGACCAGTTGTGCTACGAGTCGGAGTTCTCGCAGCTCGACATGGCCTGGCAGTTGTCGCAGGAGTAGTGGGCGCGCGCGGGCGACGCATCGGCTAGGCCGCGCCCGGTTACGCTG
>CALRMP020000013.1:0-47858 GCA_943369205.1 Gulosibacter massiliensis
CAAGACGAAGCCGCCCCTCGGGGGCGAAGGGCGCGTTAGCGTGAGTCACGAAGACCTCCGGTTTGACGAAGTGAGTGTGGTAACCCACATCGTTCCGGAGGTCTTCACTACCTCAAACGTTCACAACGTCCCGGGGAACTACAACTAGCTCCGCCGGGGCTCGGGGCGACCTGCGCCATACCAGCGCTCGCGCGGAACATCCATCGCCCCGCACAGCGCCAACCACACCTCGCGCGGCGGGGTTCCTGCAATCAGAGCCTCATCGGCCGTGCGGTCGCCCAGCGAGGAGATCACGAGATCACGCACGAGAGTGCGCCCGTAGGCGTCACCGAACTCGTCGGCGATCGCGCGGGCGAACTCGCTACGAGTCACGAGTGTCGAGGAAGGCGAGGTCGCGCGTCAGCGCATCGCCAGGTCGACGTCAAACTCAGCCATGAGCTCGTCGGGCAGCGTGTCGGGAACAGAACCCAGACCCTCGATGACCGCCAGGCGGTCGCCCACCTCGCGCATGATCACGGAGATCGGGGTATCGAGCGCGTCGGCGACGGACGCGAGAATCTCGCTCGACGCCTCTTTCTGGCCGCGCTCGACCTCACTCAGGTAGCCGAGCGCAACACTGGCGCGACTCGCTACCTGTCGCAGCGTGCGGCCTTTCTGCAGGCGCACGTCGCGGAGGACCTCACCGATTTCTTGTCGAACCAGAACCATGGGGACCTCCTTCACTGACATCTCGAGTGGTGCTTCACCGGGTCGATCACGATACCCGATCTGAATGACTTCACTGTAATCGCCGGCACCTGTGGATCAGTTGTCAGCTTGCTGTCTGTAACGCGACTGTCACCCACGACATTCCCGGGAGTCGGGCTGAGTTTTTCGTCATGATTCTCGCTCATCGACGCCCACTCGGCCCAGAAGCAGTGCCAGCGTGGCGTCGACGGTCTGGGCACGAATCGACGCCCGATCACCCGAGAGCTGCAGTTCGCGCACCTCGGTGCCGGCGTGGTCAGCCACGGCGATATAGACCCGCCCGACGGGGGCGCTTCCTTGCGGGTCAGGGCCCGCGACTCCGGTGGTCGCGATTCCCACATCGGCCGGATGCCCTCCAACGGCCGCGGCGACGCGCACCCCCTCGGCCATGAGTGCGGCGACGCGCGCGTCAACGGGCCCGGCCTCGGCCAACAGTTCTGCCGGCACGCCCAACAGGCTGCTCTTGAGCGCGGTGTCGTAGGCCACGACGGCGCCCCGCACTACCGCAGAGGCACCCGGCACACTGACGAGTTCGGCCGACAGTGCTCCCCCGGTGAGGGATTCCGCGACGGCAAGAGTGCGACCGTCCCGCACGAGGGCGGCAATGACCGCCGCCGCCTGCGTCACGCCTGCTTGTCGCGATTCAGTCGCCACGCTTGCACCAGGTAGTCGATGCCGGTGACCACGGTGAGCACGACCGCGGCTGACATCAACACGGTGTTGACGACGTGCACCCACTCGCCGAACCACTGCCAGAACGGTACGAGCGCGAACGAGATGGCAACGGCCTGCACGACGGTCTTGAGCTTCCCCCCGCGCGACGCGGGCACGACGCGGTCACGCAACACCATGAAGCGGTAGAGCGTGATTCCCCACTCGCGCACGAGAATCACGACCACGACCCACCACGGCAGCTCAGCGAGCACGGCGAGCATTACGAGCGCGGCGCCCGTGAGCAGCTTGTCGGCGATCGGGTCAAGCAGAATGCCGAGATCGGTCACCAGGTTGCGCCGGCGCGCGAGCATGCCGTCAACGCCATCAGTCGCAATCGCCACGATGAAGAGCACGGCTGCCGCGATGCGCAACGGCCCATCGGCACCGCCATCGAGCACGAGGAGCACGACGAACAGCGGCGCCAGCAGAATACGCACGACCGTGATGATGTTGGCGAGGTTGCCGCTACTCGCGGGAGTCTCGCCGGCGCGCACAACACGGCCGCGCATCGAGTACGACCGATCGGTGCTGTCAGCCACTGAACTCTCCAGCATCTCGGCGGCAGTGCCCGGGCGGGGCATCAGTCGCGGTCGGTCAGCTTCCAGGCGTCGTCATCAGACTCGGCTTCGACCTCAGGATACCCCTCCAGCCGTCGCTCGACGGGGTCGTCGGCCGCGGCGGGGGTTGAGGGAGCATCCTCACCGCGCAGTCGCGCGAGCACGTCGGGGAGTTGGTCGGGGCTCACGAGCACATCGCGCGCCTTCGAGCCTTCGGAGGGGCCGACGATCTCGCGCGATTCGAGGAGGTCCATGAGGCGTCCGGCCTTGGCGAAGCCCACGCGCAACTTGCGCTGCAGCATCGAGGTCGAGCCGAACTGCGTGCTGATGACGAGCTCGGCGGCCGCGAGGAGCACTTCGAGATCATCCCCGATGTCCGCATCGATCTCGCGCTTGGTCGTCTCGGCGGCGACGTCCTCGCGGTATTCGGGCTGCGCCTGCTTCTTGACGTGGTCGACGACGGCCGCGATCTCCGCTTCGGTCACCCACGCGCCCTGCACGCGAATCGCCTTCGACGCCCCCATCGGCAAGAAGAGCGCGTCGCCCTGGCCGATGAGCTTGTCGGCGCCGGGCTGGTCGAGAATCACGCGGCTGTCGGTCATGCTCGACACCGCAAAGGCGAGGCGGCTCGGCACGTTGGCCTTGATGAGGCCCGTGACGACGTCGACGCTGGGGCGCTGCGTCGCGAGAACGAGGTGGATGCCCGACGCGCGCGCGAGCTGCGTGATGCGGACGATCGAGTCTTCAACGTCGCGCGGCGCGACCATCATGAGGTCGGCGAGCTCGTCGACGACGACGAGCAGGTAGGGGTAGGGCTGCAACTGGCGCTTGCTGCCCTCCGGCAGCACGATCTCGTTCGCGAGTACGGCCCGGTTGAAGTCGTCGATGTGCCGGAAGCCAAACGACGCCAGGTCGTCGTAGCGCATGTCCATCTCTTTCACGACCCACTGCAGCGCTTCGGCCGCCTTCTTCGGGTTCGTGATGATGGGGGTGATGAGATGCGGCACGCCCTGATAGGCAGCGAGCTCGACGCGCTTGGGGTCGACGAGCACCATGCGCACTTCGGCGGGCTTGGCCCGCATGAGCACGCTCGTGATCATCGAGTTGACGAAGCTCGACTTGCCCGAGCCGGTTGAACCGGCGACGAGCAAGTGCGGCATCTTCGCGAGGTTGGCCACGAGATAGCCACCCTCAACGTCTTTGCCAACACCAATCGTCATGGGGTGCAGCGCCTTCGAGGCAGCGCTCGAGCGCAACACATCGCCGAGGCTCACGATCTCGCGGTCGACATTCGGAATCTCGACACCGATCGCGCTCTTGCCGGGAATCGGCGACAGGATGTTCACCTCGTTGCTCGCGACCGCATAGGAGATGTTCTTGGTGAGGGCCGTAAAGCGTTCGACCTTCACGCCCGGGCCGAGCTCAACCTCATAGCGCGTGACGCTCGGGCCGCGGCTGAACCCGGTGACGCGGGCGTCGATCTGGAACTGCTCGAGCACTTCGGTGATCGCCGCAACGACCGAGTCGTTCGCCGCCGACTTCGACTTGGGCGGGTCTCCCGGTGCCAGGATCGAGGCCGCAGGCAAGCGGTAAGGCCGACTCGTCCGCGAGCTGGGCGGCGCCGCAGGCGGTTCGTCGAACTCACCCGCTGCACCCTTCTCGCTCGCACGCGTCGTGAAGCCCGGCAGCACGGCAGGCGCGACCCCCGGCGTGACGTCACCCGTGAAACGCTGCACGGCCTGCTCGGCGCGCTCGAGCTCGCGTTCGAGGTCGCCCGTGAGGGTCTTGCGCACGGCGGGGTCAATGACGTCGGTCGGCTGCTCGCGCTCAACGGGGCTGTCGAACGCAGCAGCTTCGCGATTCGTTTTGCCCTTGCGCCACCACGGCATCGAGCTGGCGTCGTCCATGTCGAGCCCGAGATCGGTGAGCGAGCCGAACTCGACCGTCTCCGGTTCAGGCTTCTGCTTCGGCTCGCGCGGAGTCAGCTCGGCGCCGAACAGGTAGGCGTAGAGCTCGCGCAGTCGGTCGCCGATGCGGTTCGGCGGGGTCTTCGTCATGATGAGCACCGAGAGAGCAGCGAGCAGCGCGAGCAACGGCACGGCGACATAGACCGTCGCGAGCAGGAGGACTCCCCCGAGCATCCACCCGATAATGCCGCCCGCTTGCGCCAACGCCAGGGGCGGAATCGCGGGCTGTGGAGCGCCGAACGCGATGTGGCAGAGGGCGCTCACACTCGCGATGAGGAGGCCGAGCCCGATGCCGATGCGCGTGTTGTCATGCACGCTCGCGGGGTGGCGAAACAACCACGCCGCAAACATGATCATGATCACCGGCAGAGCGAACGACACGCGCCCGACAAGCCCGCCGAAGGTATACGCGTTGAGCGCCACCGCGACCGGGTCGGCCATGAAGAACCACTCGACAAATGCCCCGATGATGGCGAGCACGACGATCAAGAACGGCACGCCGTCGCGGCGCTCGTCCTTCTCGAGCGTCTCGCGACCGAGCACCCGGAACGCGGCGCCGGTCGCGTGAGCGAGGCCCATCCACGCTTTCGTCAGGATGCCCTGCTCCGGCGCAGCGGCCGGCAGCTTCTTCGTGGGTTGCGTGCGCGAGCGGCTCGAGGCCGAGTTCGAGCGCGACGACGACGCGCGCGAGCGCGCCGACGATCGAGTGCTCGAGGCCATGCGGCTACGGTACCCGGGCGGTGCGACCGGGCTCGGGGCGACACGCGCGCGAGCATCCCGAACCCGATCGCAGAGATGGGCTAGCCGAAGTTGCAGCCTCCGACGGCGTTACCGCTCGCGGCGACCGTGAAGACGCCCTGCGAGGGAGCGACCGCGTGAATGTAGAGCACCTGGCCCTCGGGAATACCGCTCGCGGCCCAGTAGTCGTCCTGCTCGGGTGTGTCGCGAGCCGCGACCTCAATTTGAAGAATGCCGGTCGGAGAGCTCACCGCGTAAATGTCGGTCAGAAACTCATTGATCACGAGAGCGCTCGGATACGCCGCGACGACGTCCGCTCGAGTGTCGCCGAGGCGCACGCCCGCATCGGTGGCGATGTCGTCGGTGTACAGATCGATGCGCGACAAGGCGCCGCTGGTATCGACGGCAACGCCGAACGGCTCACCACTGTCATTGGGCGACGGCGGAACCTCGTACGACGGATCAATGAACCAACCGCCAGCGAGCGGGTCGCCCGCGACGATTCCGAAGCCGTAGCCGGTGGCGTCATCGGTGCAGCCGACCGGGTCGAACGTGACCATGCTGAGCGCCGGGTCAGTCTCCGGTGCCTGCCCGAGCACGAGGCGGCCGAGGCCCTCCGTGCTCAGCGTCAAGTCGCCCAACGCTGGCCGCGTCGGCGGCGCCGTGGGCTCGACCGATGCCGCTGAGGCTTCGGGAGTGCTCGACGGAGCCTCCGACACAGCGGGGAGAGGGGCAGGGGTGCATCCGACGAGCAGAGCGAGCGTCGCAACGCTCACCGTCGCGAAAAGGCCAGCACGGAGCGCAAGGGGTGTCATGAGCGCCACGCTAGTACTGCTGAGGTGATGTCGGTATGAGCAGTTACTGCTCATGTGGTCGTGGTCGAGGCTTAGGCCTCGATCACCACCGGCACGATCATCGGACGGCGGCGGTGCTGCGTGTTGACCCAACGGCCGACGACTCGGCGCACGACCTGGCTGAAGGCGTGACTGTCGCGCGTGCCGTTGGCTGCGGCCTCCGACAGTGCCGCGATGATCTGCGGCTTGACGTCGTCGAAGATCGCGTCGTCAGGGGCGAACCCGCGCGCGTGAATCTCGGGGCCGACGACGACCTTGCCGGTTTGGGCATCCATCGCGACGAAAATCGAGATGAAGCCCTCCTCGGCGAGAATGCGGCGGTCTTTCAAGTCGGCGTCGGTGATCTCGCCGACCGTCGAGCCGTCGACATAGACGAAGCCGATGTCGAGCTGGCCGACGATGCGGGCAACGCCATCGCGCAAGTCAACGACCGTGCCGTTCTCGCCGACGATCACGCTCTGCTCCGGCACTCCGGTCGCGATCGCCAGCTCGGCGTTCGCGACCAAGTGCCGCTGCTCGCCGTGAACGGGCATGACGTTCTTTGGCTGCAGGATGTTGTAGAAGTAGAGCAACTCGCCCGCCGAGGCATGGCCCGAAACGTGAACGCGCGACGTGCCCTTGTGCACGACCTTCGCGCCGAGCTTCATGAGGCCATTGATCACGCGATACACCGCGTTCTCGTTGCCCGGAATCAGGCTCGACGCGAGAATCACGGTGTCGCCCGCACCAATCTCGATCTGGTGCTCGAGATTGGCCATGCGCGCAAGCACGGCCATCGGCTCACCCTGACTACCGGTCGACATGTAGACGATCTCGTTGTCAGGCAGGTTGCCGGCCTTTTTGTGGTCGATGAGGATGCCCTCCGGCACCTTCAAGAACCCCAAGTCTGCGGCGATCGTCATGTTGCGCACCATGCTGCGACCCATGAGCGCCACCTTGCGGCCGTTCGCGTGCGCGGCGTCGAGCACCTGCTGCACGCGGTGCACGTGGCTCGAAAAGCTCGCGACGATCACGCGGCGCGGAGCGCGGGCGATGACGTTGTCGAGCACGGGCCCGATATCGCGCTCAAGCGCGGTGAAGCCCGGAACGTCGGCGTTCGTCGAATCGCTCAACACGAGGTCGACGCCCTGCTCGCCCCAGCGAGCGATCGCGCGCAAGTCAGTGATGCGGTCATCGAGCGGCAACTGGTCCATCTTGAAGTCGCCCGTGTGCAACACCGTGCCACCCGCGGTCTGCACGACGACGGCAAGAGCATCCGGAATCGAATGGTTCACGGCGATGAATTCGAGCGTGAACGGGCCGAGCTTTTCGACCTGCCCCTCACTCACGGTGTGCGTGTAGGGCTGAATGCGGTGTTCTTTGAGCTTCGCCTCGATGAACGCGAGCGTCAGCGTCGACCCGAGAATCGGGATGTCTGCTCGCTGCCGCAACAGGTAAGGCACGGCCCCGATGTGGTCTTCGTGCCCGTGTGTCAGCACGACAGCGATGATGTCGTCGAGTCGATCACGAATGGGCTCGAAGTCGGGCAAGATCAGGTCGACGCCCGGCTGGGTCTCTTCCGGAAAGAGGACTCCGCAGTCGATGATGAGCAGTTTGCCGTCGATCTCGAAGACGGTCATGTTGCGACCGATTTCGCCGACTCCGCCGAGCGGAATGATGCGCAGCGTTGCAGGGTCGAGGGCGGGCGGTTCGAAAAGCTCAGAAGACATAGAGTGCCTGACTGTTGTCGTGCTCGGCGGGGCTCTCAGCCCCCGGTTTCGGTCTAGCGCGTGGTGCCGGCCACCTTCGGCAGGGCACCGCCGGCCGCGGCGTTGCGGTCGGGTCGGAAGTTGTGGAAGTCGACGCCCGCGACGTTCTTCACGAGGTCGAGTTCGTCTTCGATGATCGCGGCCTCGTGCTCTTCCGGGCCGACGAGGGGCAGCCGCACGCGCGGCGACCCAATGCGACCAAGACCATGCAGCACGTACTTGGTGGCGACGGTGCCCGGCACGTGCGTCATGACCGCGCGCACGAGCGGCTCGAGGTTCTGGTGCTCCGCCATCGCCGTCGAGAGATCGTTCGCGTTCACCGCGTCAACGATCGTGCGGTACGGCCCCGGTGCGATGTTCGCGGTCACACCGATCAGGCCCGTGCCGCCGATCGCGAGGGTCGGCAGCACGTTGGCGTCATCGCCCGCGAAGTACATCAAGTCGGTCTGGTTAAGCACGCGGCTGACCTCGCTCAAGTCACCCTTGGCGTCTTTCACCGCGAGGATATTCGGGTGCTTCGCCGCACGCAGAATCGTCTCGTACATGATCGGGATGCCCGCTCGACCCGGAATGTCGTACAAGATCACCGGCAGATCGGTCGAGTCGGCCACCATGCGGAAGTGCGTGAGCACCCCGGCCTGCGTTGGCTTGTTGTAGTAGGGCGTCACGATCATGACACCATCGGCACCGGCCTTCGCGCTCGCCTTGTAGAGCTCGATCGCGTGCGCGGTCTCGTTAGAGCCGCCGCCCGTGATGATGGATGCTCGGCCAGCGCTCACCGACTTGCCCACCTCGACCAGCCGAATCTTCTCGGCGTCGGTCAGCGTGCTCGTCTCGCCTGTCGTGCCCGTGACAACGATGCCGTCGGCCCCCGCCGTAATGACGTCATCAATGTGCTTCTCAACCCCGGCCCAGTCGACTTCGCCGTCAGCCAACATGGGCGTGACGAGCGCAACGAGCACTTGACCGAAAGGATTGTTCACAGGCACGTGCTTCAGGGTATCGCGCCCGCGCGTTTGCGCGGGCGCCGCGTCGTTACGGGGCGACGCGGCCGTTGCCGTTGAAGGTCTCGTAGGTGAGCGGCATGAGCTCAGCGAAGTGCTGCTCCATTTTCTCGGCGACCATTTCGATCTCGCGCTGCGGGAACGACGGGAAGTGCGTGCCCTCGCGCTTGGTGCGCAAGCTGAGGAAGTTCATGAGCGAGCGAGCGTTCATCGTGACGTACATCGAGCTGTAGATCGTCACGGGGAGGACAGCGCGGGCCACTTCGCGCGCGATGCCCGCGTCGAGCATCCGTTGGTAGGAGGCGTAGGCGGCGGTGCACGAACCGCGCACCTCCGCCTCGACGAGGGCCGTCTGCTCGGGGGTTCCGGGCAAGAAGTCGTAGGCGCCGGGTTTGCCGACTTGCACGAGGTTGCGGTCGGGGCCGGGAACGTAGAACACGGGGCGCAGCTCGCGGTAGCGGCCCGACTCTTCGTTGTACGAGGCGATGCGGTGCCGCATGAACTCGCGGAACACGAAGATGGGCGCTTGCACGTAGAACGTCATCGAGTTGTGCTCGAACGGCGAACCGTGGCGGTCGCGCATGAGGTAGTTGATGAGTCCGCGGTCGCGCTCGGTCGCGCCATCGCCCGACGCGGCCGCCTCGAGCGTCTGCTCGCCCTGCGTCGACACGCGCGCGGCGAAGAGCACGTCACTGTCATGAGCGCTTGCTCGAACAAGCTCAACGGTCACGTCAGAACGGAACTGGATCTCGGCTGCCTCGGTCACATTCGTCACCCTACCGGGGGCGTGATGCGGTCACAGAACGTCACACTCAGGAATACCGGCGGTTCTTTTCGTATTTTCATGAGCATGGATGTTCTTCCCGCTCTCATCGTGATCGTGGCGCTGATCGCCCTCGCGACGGTGCTCGGCTTGATCGTGCGCGCTCGCAGTACTCGCGTGGCCTCCGGTTGCGGTGGAGACGAGCACCAGCTCGTCGTCGACGGTGCGGAAGTGACCCTCGTGCAACTCTCGAGCCCCGTGTGCTCAGCCTGCGTGGCCATGCGCCGCGTGGCGAGCGAACTCGTTGCCGCTGACGCAACGGTGGCCCACGTCGAAATCGACGTCGTCGATGAGCCGGAGGTCGCTCAGCGCCACTCGGTCTACTCGACCCCCACGACGCTCGTGCTCGACCGCGAGGGCCACGTGCGCGCCCGACTCATCGGGGCTGTCAAGCCGGAAGACATTCGCACCGCCGTGGACGCGGCGCGCACTGCGCTGGTGACCGCATGAGCGCCTCGACTCCGGGCACCGAGACGAGCGACGCGCAGCCGTTCGGCATCGACCCACGCGGGCCGCGCTTCGGCGCCTCCATTACCGCCGTGCTTCTGCTCGTCGTGATCCTTCTCGGGCTCACTGAGCAGCTCGGCGCCGATGTGGTCGCACGCGCGCTGCAGCCGTCGGCACTCCTGCTGACGGTGCTGGTCGCACTGTTCGCGTGGGGAGCCTTTGCGGGCATCCAGAAGCACCCCTACGGTCTGCTCTATCGGCGACTGATCGCTCCGCGACTGTCGGCGCCGACCGAGCGCGAGCACCCCGCGCCGCCGACCTTTGCCCAGCTCGTCGGCCTGTTCGTGACCGCGACGGGCCTCGTGCTGCATCTGCTGGGAGTTCCGGGCGCGCTGGTCGTTGCCGCAGGGGCCGCCTTCATCGCCGCGTTCCTCAACGCGGCCTTCGCCTACTGCCTCGGCTGCCAGCTCTATGTGCTGCTGGTTCGCGCAGGAATCATTCGCCGTTCAGCCACGCCCGCGTAGGCTGTTCACACGCAGCCCCGCGAGTCGACAGGAGCGCCGTCATGGCCGTCACCAGCGAAGCAACCACTCTGTGGATCGGAAGCTTGATCGAAGGGTCGGGCACTACGTCGCTCGACTCGTCGGATGCCGGCGAGTTTCCCGTCACCTGGGCGGCCCGTTCTGAGGGCGTCACGGGCATGACCAACCCCGAAGAACTGCTCGGGGCAGCACACTCCGCGTGCTACTCGATGGCGCTCTCGAGCGCGCTCAGCAAGGCGGGCCACGCGCCGTCGAGCCTTCAGGTCACGGCCGCCGTGACGTTCGTGCCGGGCGAGGGCATCACGGGCAGCCACCTGCTCGTGAGTGCTTCGGTTCCGGGAATCACGGCCGAGCAGTTCCAGACCTTCGCCGAGGGTGCGAAGACCGGATGCCCGGTTTCGGCCGCGCTCACGGGCATCTCGATCACGCTCGAAGCGTCGCTCGCCTAGTGGCGGCACCCTCACCGATGCGCGTGCTCATCGCCGGCGCGTCCGGCATGATCGGCACGGAACTTCAGCGCCAACTCCGCGCCGACGGCCACGACGTTCGCACGCTGGTGCGGCGGACTTCGCGCACCGAGTCGGAGATCACCTGGGCGCCTGAGGTTGCCACGATCGACGCGAGCGCCTTCGACGGCGTCGACGCTGTCGTTAACCTCTCGGGGGCCTCGATCGCGAAGATCCCGTGGACGAAGAGTTACAAGCGGCAGATTCTCGACTCCCGCGTTCAGGCGACCCGCACGCTGACCGATGGCATGGCGCGCGCCAGCACTCCCCCGCACACGTTCGTGAGCGGCTCTGCGGTCGGCTTCTACGGCGATCGAGCGGCCGAAAAGCTCACCGAGACTGCCGAGAAAGGCGACGGCTTTCTGAGCGACGTCGTGGCCGCCTGGGAAGAGGCGGCGAGCCATGCCCCCTCGGCGACCCGCACGGTGATGGCGCGCACGGGGCTCGTTGTGGGCAACGGCGGAGCGATGACGCCACTCCGTTTGCTCACCTCACTCGGCGCCGCCGCCCGCATCGGCCGTGGCACCCAGTTCTGGCCGTGGATCAGCCTCTACGACGAGGCCGCCGCGATCCGTCACCTGTTGACGTCATCCCTCCGGGGCCCGGTGAATCTCGCAGGCCCCAGCCCGGTGACGAGCGCTGAGTTCACGCGCGCGCTCGCGCACGCCATGCGCCGGTGGCACCTGCTCGCGATTCCCGCGCCCGTGATTTCAACCCTCATGGGAGACGCCGGGCGCGAGTTGCTGCTCGCGAGCCAGCAGCAAGTGCCCGCGGCTCTGCTCGCCGACGGCTTCCGCTTTCGACACGAGAGCGTCGAGCAGGCTTTCGAGGCGCTCTTTACGCGGGCGGGTGGTCAGAACCCGTCGAGCGGCGATCTGCCTGCTCGCGCCGAATAGCTTCGCGCAACGCCCACCGAGCTCGACGACGGTCACGAGCGGCGTCGTAGGCAAGCGCCAATCGAAACCAGTGCGCCCATGATTCGGGATGCTGCTTCAGAGCCTCCGCATGCCGCGAGAACGCCGCATCGGCCTCGGCACGTTCGACGCGACCGCTTGCCCGCACGGGCACCGTGTCGTCGGGGAGGCCACCCTCAGCGTTGAGGCGCCGCGCGAGCCGCTCGGCCGCAAACCCGAAGCGCAGTTCAGCCCAAAGCGCCCAGACCCCGAGGAGCGGCAGCACGATAAGCGCCCAGCCGATCGCTTGCGCGACCGGCAACGGGTCGCCGATGAGGCGCGCGGCGTAGAGCACGACGAGGACGAGGTAGAGCGCGAGGAGCCCGGCCATGCCGAACGCCGCCCACCGTGCTCGTGTCATGCCTCGTCGTCCGTGACTGCGGCAGGAGTCGCGAGGCCGATGAGCGACTCGAGCCCGACGATGAGCCCGGTCGCGTCGACCGCGGCGCGGAGGCCGATGAGAATTCCGGCTTCGTACGAGCTGGCCGACAGCGTCTCGTGAGTGACCGTGATGACTTCACCCGTTCCGCCGAAGTGCACGTCTTGCCGGGCGATTGCGCCCTGCAGTCGCAACGAGTGGATCGGCACGCTCGCCACCTGCTGCCCGCGAGCACGCTGATCGGTGTGCGGCGCCACGACCGGCCCGAGTTCGGCCCGGGCATGACCGATCAACTCGGCCGTGCGCACCGCCGTGCCGGAGGGCGAGTCGACCTTCGCCGCGTGGTGCGTTTCGACGATCTCGATGGACTCGAAGTAGCGAGCAGCGATGGTCGCGAGATGGGTGGCGACCACGCTGCCGATCGAGAAGTTGGGAATCACGATGACACCCGCATCGGGGTGCGTGTCGATAAGGGTGCGCAAGCTTCTCAAGCGATCTTCGTTCCACCCACTCGTGCCGACGAGCACCTTGAGGCCGTTCCGCACCGCGTGATCGACAACGGTCGCCGAGACGCCGGGAGCGGTCACATCAAGCACCACGTCGGCGCCGAGCATCTCGCCCAGATCGCTGCGAGAGTCCAACCGAGCGACGAGAGAAAGGTCGCTCTGGCGCTCGATGAGCTCGCACGCAGCGGTGCCGAGTCGACCGCTTGCTCCGACGACGGCGACGCGAATGACCATGCCGCCATCCTATGGCGGGCTCACGGCGCTTAGGCTGTGGCTATGGTGACCTGGCGCGACGCACTGCCGAGCAGCGAGGCCGCGAGCGTGTTGCTCGATCAGTACTTCACAGCACGTGCTCATGACTTTCCAGCGGGTGCCGACCAGTATCGTCGGGCCGTGGTGCTCGACGAGCAATTCACGGCCCCGAACGGCGCCTTTCTCCTCGTCGAGGGCGAGAACCTCTCGGGCGAGCCCGCCGATGTCGGATGCGGGGGCGTTCGCCGCATCGACGATGGCCCCGTCGGTGCGCGATTCGAGGTCAAGCACCTCTGGATTCAGCCCCACGCGCGCCGGCTCGGATACGGACGCGCGCTCATGACCGAGCTCGAACAGCGCGCTCGAGACCTCGGCGCACGTGAGCTCGTGCTCGACACCCACGAGAGCCTCCAGCAGGCCGCAGCCCTCTATCGCGCGGTGGGCTTTGCACCCATTGAGCCCTTCAACGACAACCCGAACGCCACAACCTGGTTGGGCAAGCCGCTGTAGTCGAGCCTCGGCGGTTCGCCGTTAGGCGAGGCTCAGGAAGAGCTTCTCGAGATCGGCAACCTCGACGGGGTCGCCCTCGCCGTCGCGCAAGCACTCCTTCATCGCCGAGGCGATGATCGCGAAGCCGGCGCGATCGATGGCGCTGGATGCTGCGCTCAACTGCGTGACGATCTCACGACAGTCGCGCCCCTCTTCGACCATGCCGAGTACGGCGCCGAGTTGCCCTTGGGCGCGGCGCAAACGGTTGGCGATCTTCTTTGCCTCGTCGGCCGGAATGCTCGTCATCGATCGTCTCCTGTTTCATACTCGAGCCCGCGCTGGATCCAGGCGGATGTTCCTCCGGCCACCGAGATGGCCGTGAAACCGTTCGCATTCAGATAGTCGGCGGCGCTCAGGCTGCGGACGCCCGAGCGGCAGATCACGTAGATCGTCTCATCGATCGGAAGGTCATCCATCGACGCGGGCACTGTCGCGAGCGGCACGAGTCGAACTCCCGGCACGTGAGCCTCGATGTACTCAAAGACTTCGCGCACGTCGATCACCGTCGCGCCCCGCTCTCGCTCGATCGCGAGCTGGTCAACAGTGATCTCGTCAGCCACAGTGGTCTCCTTGTTTCCGGTGCCGTCTCACGCGACGAGTGCCAGTGCGTGCGCAGCAGTGCCAGCACGCCACGTGGTGTAGCCCCCGTCGAGATTGGCCACGGTGACACCGTACTGCCGAAGAAGGGCCGCTGCGGTGTGGCCGCGCTGACCAACTTTGCACGAGACGATGATGCGCTCCCCGCGCAGGGAGTCAGCGTGACCACGCAGCTCGTCGAGAGTGATCAACTCGCTCCCGGGAATCGCGCCAAGCGCGTTCTCGCCCGCGGTGCGCACGTCGATGAGCCGCCAGCCATCGGCTTGACGATCGGCGAGTTCGTGCCACTGCACGCTCACCTCACCGTCGATGAGGTTGTCGTCGATGTAGCCGAGCATGTTGACGGGATCTTTGGCCGAGCCGAACTGCGGTGCATAGGCCAGCTCGAGATCGGCGAGACCGCGGGCCGGGATTCCGCCGGCCATCGCGGTGGCGATGACGTCGATGCGCTTCTCTGCGCCGCCCCCGATCGCTTGCGCGCCGAGAATGGCATCGGTCTGGGCATCGACGATGAGCTTGAGCGACAGTTGCTCCGCACCCGGGTAGTAGCCCGCGTGGTTAGTCGGGTGCGTGTGGATCACGCGGAGTTCGCGGCCTTCGTCGCGCAGCTCGCGCTCAGAGCGGCCGACCACGGCGGCGGTGAGCCCGAAGACACCGATGACGGCGGTGCCGAATGCCGGCACAGCAGCGTGCGGGCGGCCCGCGATGACATCGGCCGCCAAGCGACCGTGCCGGTTGGCAAGACCCGCGAGCCAGACCGGCGAGGGGTCGCCATCAAAACGCTGCTTCACCACCGCATCGCCGACCGCGAAGATTGCTGGGTCAGAGGTGCGCTGCTCTTCGTCGACCACGATGTAGCCGCGCGCGTCGAGCGCGAGCCCGGCGTCGCGCGCGAGGGAACTCTCGGGGCGCACACCAACCGACACAACGACAAGATCAGCGGGCAGCGTCGAGGCTCCCCCGTCAAGCACGACGTGATCGTGCTCAATTCCGCTGAGCGCCGTGCCGAGATGCACCTCAACCCCGTTCGCGCGCAGCCGCTGGGTGACGATGTGGGCCATCTCCACATCGAATGGGCGCAACACCTGAGTCAGCATTTCGACAATGGCCACCTCAAGGCCGCGGTGTCGCAGATTCTCGGCAAGCTCGAGGCCGATGAAGCCAGCGCCCGCGACGACCACGCGGCGGGCATCCTGTGCCGCGGCAATGATGCGGTCCATGTCGGCGAGATCACGCAGCACGAAGCCGCGCTCCACCCCCGGAATCGGAATGCGCAACGGCGATGCGCCCGGGCTCAATACGAGGGCGTCGTAGGCAAGGTCCGCCTCGTCGCCAGAGTCGAGCGAGCGAACTGTCACCGTGCGGCGTGCGGGGTCGATCGCGATCGCTTCCGTCCGCACGCGCACATCGAGGGCGAATCGTGCGCCCAATGACTCCGGAGTCTGCAGAACGAGCGACTCACGATCAGCGATGACTCCGCCGACGTGATAGGGCAAGCCGCAATTGGCGAACGAGACGTGATCTCCGCGTTCGAGGACGATGATGCGGGCACTCTCGTCGAGTCGGCGCAAGCGCGTGGCGGCCGACATTCCGCCGGCGACGCCACCGATGATGACGTAGGTCTTCGAGGTAGTCATGACCACATCATATACCCCCGGGGGTATCTTACCCTGTGCGTTCGCCCTGGGCCGCGCCGTGTCGGGCGCGCGCGTTCAGCCGCCTCCCGCCTTGTGCACAGAGCAATGTGAAACAGTGACGTCATGCGTCGGCCCGCTGTCCTCGTTCGAGCCCGAGGGCGCATTCTCACGATGTTCTCCGGAGACGCGAACGGCGTGCCCGACTGGGTCGCTGCCCTCGAGACGGGAGACGACGAGGGCTACTTCGGCCCGGGGTCGGCCGTGTGGGAGGTGCACAGCGGTATTCCCACCGTGGTCGCCGGAATTCGCGCGCTGCTCATGCAGACCCTCCATCCCGGGGCGATGGCGGGCGTGCACGACCACTCGCGCTACCGCGAAGACCCACTCGGTCGGCTCGCGGGAACCGTCCGATGGGTGTTGACCACCACGTTCGCCGACCGCGCCCAGGCCGAGGCGGCGTGCGGGTGGGTAGCGCGCTTGCACGACCGCGTGCGCGGTGAGTACGTCGGAGGTGACGGCGAGCTCGTCGAGTACTCGGCCGGTGACCCCGACCTCGTGGCGTGGGTTCACTGCGTCTTTGCCGACGCCTTCATCGGCAGCCACGAGACGTGGGGCGGAGCCGTTCCCGGGGGCTCTGACCAGTACGTGCGCGAATGGGCGATCGCCGGTGAATTGATGGGGATGCCCGCGCCACCCCGCTCGCGCGCCGAACTCGATGCCGCCATCGCGGCGTACCTGCCCGTGCTCCGGCGTGACGAACGCGTCGACGAGGCCGTGCGCTGGCTGCGGAAGCCGCCGCTCGGGCCGGGCGTCGGGCCCGGCTATCGGATTCTCTTCGCGGGCGCGGTCGCGTCACTGCCCGACCAGTATCGAGAGCTACTGGGCCTCAAGCGACCCCGCTGGCCGGCGATCACGCTCACGCGATTGCTTCTTGTCGCCATGAGGGCGTTGCTCGGCACGGAGTCATCGAGCATCAGCTACACCCGTCGACGTCTTGATCGCCTCGCGCTGCACGGCGCCGGTGGCTCGAGCGCGCGCTAGTAGGGCTGCTCGACCGGGAGCCCTGTTCGCAGTTCTGCCGCGAGATGGCCGAGGTCGTTGTGCGTCACCAAAACGGGAGGCTTGGCCGTTCGCACCCGGATGATGGTGAGCCCACAGTTTGCCTGGTTGATACCCATCCAGCGCCATGACGCAGCCCCGAACACTTCGCGCACGAACCACGCAATCACGAAGTTGTGAGTGATCAGCAAGTCGTGGCGGTCGTCGCGAGACGGAGAGAGCCACTCAGCGGTGGCATCGGCCATTTGCGCTTCACCCGCAGCGATCTCTTCTGACGTGACACCGCCGAAGAACGGTTCGAAAGCGTGGGGCATGTCGGGAGACGGACCAGCAGGGATGCAGTCCATGAGGAGCGCCGAGGGCTGAGCCTCAACGGCCGGCATGAGCTCGGTCATCGTCTGGGCCGTTTCCACCGCCCGCTGGAGCGGAGACGTATGCACGCTCGCGAAGGGCACCCCGCTCAGTCGCTCAGCGATGGCGCGGGCTTGCCGCTGACCGCGGCCGCTGAGGGGGCCGTCGGGGAGCCCGTGCTCAGCATCCTGTTGCTCGCCATGACGCACCAGATAGACGTACCGGGACACAACGCACGCTCCTCATCAAACCTCGACGAGCATAGGCCATTCACCAGAACGCTTTGCAGACACGAGCATCTTTCAGGGGACAGAACAATCTGTCTGTCCTCATATACAATGTCCACACGGACGAAGTCCGAGGCGAAACCCCCTCGACGACGCCGTCACCCACACCGATCAGGAGTCGCACCCGTGCTGTCTGTCACCACTGAGCCCTCGCGGCCCATGCCCCCCGCGAAGGCCCGCATCTTGACGGCAGCCACCGCGCTGTTCGCCTCCGAGGGCATTCGGGCGGTGGGCGTCGACCGGCTGATTCAGAAGTCGTCTGTCACAAAGGCCACGTTCTACAAACACTTCGGGTCGAAGAGCAGACTGATCGCCGACTACATGACGGCCGCCTCCGCAGACAGCCTCGCGAGAGTCGACCTTCGCATCGCCGCGGCGGACAACGCGCGTGACTCCCTGCGCGAGATTGCCGACGAAGTGCGCGAGGCACTCAACAACGACGACTTCCGCGGGTCACTCTTCGTGAACGCTGCTGCAGAGTTTCCTGACCCGCGTGACCCGGCACGACGCGTGATCAACGAGCACCACGAAGCTCTCGCGGAACGCTTCACGATGCTGCTCAAGGAACTCGAGCACCCCTTGGCGGGCGAAGCCGCTGACGAGCTCATGCTCGCGTACGTCGGTGCGTTCGCGTGGGCCCACGTCGGCGACCCGATCGGTGCCTCGGTCGCGTTTCGCCGAAGTGTCGAACGCGTGATCGCTGACGCGCGGCCCGTCGAGAGCTGACCGGCCGCTCAGCGGGGCCTCGACGCGCCTACTCGCTGACGCGATCGAGCTCGGTCAATTGATGCCTCGAGAGCGATGTGTGCGGCGCCGCCATGATCTCGATGAGCTGTTCGGGCGAACTGACCGACACGACGGGAGCGACCACGCGCGGGCGGCTCAGCAGCCACGCAAGGGCCACCGTCGCGACCGACGTCGAGGTTTCGAGAGCGAAGCGATCGAGCGCCGACACGGTGCGCAACCCGTGGCGGGTGAGCTGAGCAGCGACCTCACCCCCTCGACGATGGCGATCGAGATCGGCCTTCGAACGGTACTTGCCCGTCAAAAACCCTGAAGCAAGCGCGAATCGAGGCAATACCCCCAGATCGAGCTGCGCGGCGATTCGAGCAAGATCGGATTCGTACTCGGAGCGGTGCACGAGGTTGTAGTGCTTCTGCAACGCCACCATGTGCGCCACGCCCAATTGTCCCGCCGCGATGCGGGCTTCGAAGAGGCGATTGGCCGTGTGGTCGCTCCCGCCGAAGTACCGCACATCACCGGCGCGAATCAACTCGTCGACCGCGAGCAAGGTCTCATCAAACGACACGCTGGGGTCATCGACGTGCAAGAAGAGCAGGTCAATGCGATCAACCTGCAGTCGTTTGAGAGAGGCGGCAACCGCGGCGCGAATCGCCGGTGCCGAAAGGCCGGGGTTGTCGGGGCCTTTCCCCACCTTGGTGGCGATGGTGATCTGATCGCGATTGCCGCGATCGCGCATCCAGTTGCCGATCATGATCTCGCTGCGCCCGCCGGCGTAGGCATCGGCCGTATCGATAAAGGTGCCGCCCAGGTCGACGAATCGATCGAGAATCGAGGTCGTTGTCGGGCCATCGGCCGTCCAGCCAAGCACCGTGCCACTCAAGGCGATCGGAAACACCTCGAGCGCACTGGGGCCGATGTGCCGCAGCAGGGGAATCGGGCCCGTTGCCAACGCCGAACTCGACGCGTCAGCACCTGCTGGGGAGTCGATCACGGGACGACGATCTCTCTTACGGACCCAGGGGGGTCGGCCGATTATTGCAGTGAGGGTAGCGCGCACCCGCGGCGTTGGCGGGGTTCGGCGCGCGGGCGTTACGCGGTCGTGTCTCGAGGGCTGCCACCAAGACAACGACGCGGCCGCACCCGTGAGGGTACGACCGCGCCGTAGCGATCTGAAATCGCGCCCGTGACCTACTTGTCGGACGAGATCTTCGCGGCGCGAACGGCCACGAGGCCGAAGCCGACCTTGTTGAGCACGTCGGCGATCACGTAGATGATTGCCGCGATGCCGATGGCAAGGCTCGCGTCGCCGCCACCGAGCTCAATGAACTCCTGGGTGGCAGTGCCGATGGGGTAGATGGCCCAACCGGCGATGACGAACCACTTCATGGCGGTAACGGCACGCTGGATGTGCGCGTCAGCGTCGGGAAGCTTCACACCGAAGACGACCCAGACGATGTAGAGCCATGCGGCCGACGAGACGACGAAGAACACGATGTTGCCGAGCGAGCCGGGCTCGCCGATCTCACCGAGGTAGCCCGTGACGATCATGATGATGTCGGCCACGATCAGCTTGACGAGCATGCCCTTCTTGAGCGGCCCAGCCATCGCCACGACAAGCGCGAACGAGACGAGCAGCAAGGGCGTGGTGATCAACCAGTCGATGTACCGCAGCGGAAGCGTTGCGTCGACGTCAGCCGCCGTGATCTCCCCGCCGGGGAACTTGACGACGTCTTTCATGACGTAGTACATGATCGACGCGATGAACGTGATGACCGCCGCGTAGGTGGCGATCTGACGCAGTTCAGGCTTCAGGTCGTTCCGCTCCATGAAGAACCAGAAGGTACCGGCTGCCATGGCGACAAAGCCGAGCATGAAAAACGCTTGGACGATTTGGAAATCCACAATTCTCCTTTGAATCGTGCCAGCAGAGCGCACGCAGCGCAGAGCCGACGACGGGGGGTGATGACGATGAACTGATGTTCTTCGGCACCCACCGGGATCGGGACCAGCGGTGTCGGATTACTGGTTACTGTACGGGGCGAATGCCCGTTTCGCCCGGAAATTCGCTGGAAAAAGCTGGATGCTGGCTGGGTGTTTCTCGGAGACACCACGGTCTGCATCCACGTTTCATGAGCAGGAATGACGGATGCCCGCCCTCACGGTGGAGGACGGGCATCCGTCGTTCATGACAGAGTCGGGCAGTTAGCCGTCTTCGCCCTCGGCGGGCTCGTCGGCGGGAGCGTCGCCGCCCTCGCCCTCGGCGAGCACCGGAGCCAGCGAGAGCTTGCCGCGGTCGTCGGTCTTCGTGATCTCGACGAGGATCTTCTGACCCACCGCGAGCACGTCTTCGACGTTCTCGACGCGCTTGCCACCCGCGAGCTTGCGCACCTCGCTGATGTGCAGCAGGCCGTCTTTGCCCGGCATGAGCGAGACGAACGCACCGAAGGCGGCGATCTTGACGACCGTGCCCAAGTACTGTTCACCCACCTCGGGGTTGATCGGGTTGGCGATCGCGTTGACCTGAAGGCGTGCTGCCTCGGCCGACGCACCGTCGACGGCGCCGATGTAGACGGTGCCGTCTTCTTCGATCGAGATCTGCGCGCCGGTCTCGTCTTGAATGGCGTTGATCGTCTTGCCCTTCGGGCCGATCAGCTCGCCGATCTTGTCGACCGGAATCTGCACGCTGATGACGCGCGGCGCCGTCGGCGCCATCTCGTCGGGCGCGTCGATCGCCTGGTTCATGACCGCGAGGATAGCCATGCGGGCGTCTTTCGCCTGGCCGAGAGCCTGCTGCAACACCGACGACGGGATTCCGTCGAGCTTGGTGTCGAGCTGAATCGCGGTGACGAACTCGCTCGTGCCGGCGACCTTGAAGTCCATGTCACCGAGGGCATCTTCGGCGCCGAGGATGTCGGTGAGGGCCGCGTAGCGGGTCTCACCATCCACCACGTCGCTAATGAGACCCATCGCGATGCCCGCAACGGGTGCGCGCAACGGCACGCCCGCGTTGAGCAGCGAAAGGGTCGACGCGCACACCGAGCCCATCGAGGTGGAGCCGTTCGAGCTCATGGCCTCGCTGACCTGACGAATCGCGTAGGGGAACTCTTCACGGCTCGGCAACACCGGAACGAGGGCGCGCTCGGCGAGGAAGCCGTGCCCGATCTCGCGACGCTTCGGGCTACCCACGCGACCGGTTTCGCCGGTCGAGTAGGGCGGGAAGTTGTAGTGGTGCATGTAGCGCTTGCTCGTGACCGGGTTCAGCGAATCGATCTGCTGCTCGAGCTTGAGCATGTTGAGCGTCGTGACGCCGAGAATCTGCGTCTCGCCGCGCTGGAAGATCGCCGAGCCGTGAACGCGAGGGATGACCTGCACCTCGGCGTCGAGCGCCCGAATGTCAGCGAGGCCACGACCGTCGATGCGCACACCCTCGGTGAGAACGCGCGCGCGCATGATCTTCTTCGACACAGACTTGTAGGCCGCGCTGAAGTCTTTCAGCACGTCTTCCGAGAGCGAGCCGTCGGCAACCTTCGCCTCGATGGCCTGCTTGGTCTTCGCCTTGAGAGCGTCGTCCGCGGTCTGTCGCTCGACCTTGTCGGCGATCTGGTAGACCGCCGCGAGCTCAGTCTGAGCGGCCGCCTCAACGGCGCTGTAGAGCTCGGGGCTGTAGGTCAGGAAGACCGGGTAGTCCTGAATCTCCTTGGCCGACTGCGCGGCGAGCTCGAGCTGCGCCTGAGCGAGCTGCTTGATGAACGGCTTCGAGGCTTCGAGCCCCTGGGCCACGATCTCTTCGCTCGGCTTGACGGCGCCACCCTGAATGAGGTTCCAGCTGCCTTCGGTTGCCTCGGCCTCGACCATGGTGATGGCAACGTCTTCACTGCCATCAGCGTTGGTCACCACGCGGCCGGCAACGATGATGTCGAAGACCGCTTCGGCGAGCTGGCTGTGCTTCGGGAAGGCAACCCATTGGCCACCGCCGGCATTGTCGGGCATGAGCGCCAGACGCACCGAGGCAATCGGGCCGCTGAACGGCAGGCCCGAGATCTGCGTCGAGGCGCTCGCGGCGTTGATCGCGAGAGCGTCGTAGAACTCGTCGGGCGCGATGCTCAGAACCGTGATGACGATCTGAACCTCGTTGCGCAGGCCCTCGATGAAGGTCGGGCGCAGCGGGCGGTCGATGAGCCGGCACACCAGGATGGCTTCGGTCGAGGGGCGACCCTCGCGGCGGAAGAACGAACCGGGAATCTTTCCGGCAGCGTATGCGCGCTCTTCGACGTCGACCGTGAGCGGGAAGAAGTCGAACCCTTCACGCGGGTGCTTGCCAGCGCTCGTAGCGCTCAGCAGCATGGTTTCTTCGTCGAGGTAGGCGGCGACGGCGCCTTGGGCTTGCTGCGCGAGGCGGCCCGTTTCGAACCGAACAGTGCGCTTTCCGTACTTGCCGTTGTCGAGAACTGTCTCGGCGAACGTGATTTCAGGACCTTCCACGAGGTCTGTCTCCTTTACGTCTTGTCGCGGGCTCGCCACATGCGAGCGCGCGCGTGCACGTACGGAACAGGAGCGGGCAGGAAGGGACTGTCGTCATGGTTGACGATCTCGGCTCAGCGACAGTGTTGTCGTGTTCGCGCCGGGTGTCTGCTCTGGCCAACAGTAGAGATGCACCGACTTGCGTCTCATCGCGCAATTCGGGAGACCACCACCGGTGACCAGCTTCGAGCCGGCCTGCTCCGTGCGGTATTCACTTGAATGGCGCGAGGAATCGCGCCGTGATCAGGGTATCAGTCGGGCGTGTCGCGACCTAGCGAACAATCAACGACGGCGGGTCGTCGAGGTCAACCACCTGCACCCCGACCGCAATAGCGAGCGCCTCAACCCGCAGTGGCGCGAGCAGCGGACTCACCGGTGCAACCAACGCCCCGCCCCGCACGACCCAGATAACGGGCTTGTGCGTGTTCGCGTCGAGCCACCTGGTCAGGTGAACGTCGTCGCTCAGCGCGACAACCCGCGCCCCGAGCGGATCACGAACGACCAGATTCGCGCCGTCGCACCGCAGCGAGGTGCGCCAGCGAAAGGTGATGGCTGCCGCACAGCCCGACATCACCGCGAAGGCAGCGATCACGAGCACTGCGGTGATCGTGGCCGGGATGCCCTCCGCCACGGCATCGGTCACGAGCATCATCGACCCCACCACGAGCACGATCGCTGAGGCGAGCAGCCATGCGGGCCATGGCCGTGCCGTGGCCCGCACGACCATCACCGGTCGCGCGGGCTCCGCACGCTCGGCACGGTCGAACTCGGTCATGAGCTGGCCTCCGCGGAGGGCATCCGGCGCTCCAACTCGCTGGGTGAACTCGGGCAGACAGCCGTGACGCGCTCGTGATGGCCGATCGCGACGGCGAGCTCGACGGGGTTCCACGGCTCTCCCCCCGCGACGCTTCGAGCGAAGGCCTCGATCGTCGGGGGGCTCGGTGGAGAGATTCCGAGCCCGCGGAGACAGGGCATGAGTCGCGTCACCGTGTCGTCGTAGAGCCACGCGATCTCGACCGGGCCCGGTGCGGGCCGTTCGTCGGTGACGACGCCGTACTGAGCGGAGCACCCCTCGAGAATCAACCGAATGCGGTCATACCTGTCGCCGACCACGCCGAAGTAGCTCACCACCAAACCGCCGTCGTTCTGCGCCACGGAAACGCTGGTGTTGATCCGTTCGACGCAGGCAGCGACCTCGTCACCCCACGTGTCGGCGCTCACGAGCCCCTGAAACTGGGGAATATCGAGCTCAAGCTCATCGAACCGGACTCGGTTATCGTCGATGAATTCGTCGAAGACCGAGCGGTTCTCCGCCTCCAGCGAGCGCAAGCGCTCCTCGGCAACCTCGGACACCGCGGCTGTGGATGGCACTGGGGCGCAGCCCGGAAGAGCCACGGCGAATGCCGCCCCGGTGAGGGCCACGACCACCAGTCGCAGGAAAGGGCGCGTCACGAGACGATCTCCGCCGGGCCGAGTGCCATCAGCAGGCGGCCCGGGTCAGGACACGTCGCGCGAATCTGTGTGGCGGTTGCCTCATCAACACCCTGAATCGAAGCAGCGAGCCACACACTCTGCGTGGGCTCGCCGAACTCTCCGGTCGTCGTCGGATAGATCGAGGCGTCTACGGCGGCATCGAGATCGCGAATCACCAACTCACCACCCGCGCGTCGCACGCACGCGGGCAGCGCCACCGTGAGTTGGTGCCGCACCCACTCTTGCTCGAGGGGGCCACCGAAGGGATACAAGCCTGTCCAGGGTGCGATGGCAATCGAGCACCGCACTTGCGACACGGGCAATGCCCAGTCGGGCTCCTTCGTGGGCCGTGGGCGAAGTTGCAGGAGGCCGTTCTGACCAATCGCGCCGACCGTTCGTCCAGTCGTGCGATTCATGCAGTCGAGCACCTCCGACAGCAAGAGCTCGGGCTCGACCCAGCGGTCGAACGTCAAGGGCGGAAGCACGGCCTCGGGCCAATCACGGTCGATGTAGTCCTGGGCTGCAGTCGCGGCCTGTTGCCACACATCGGTCATGGTGCGCGAGCGCTCGTCAGCCACCTCATCGATGCTCGGCACCGCGGTCGACGGTGCGCACGACGAGAGCACGAGCGCGGCGGCCACCGCGGCGACAGCCGACCGCGTCATCACCGATGCTTGGCCGCACCGCCTCATCGGGTCTCCCCCGCAGCGGTCAGCGTGCCGAGCACGGTCGACGCAGGCGGACACACCCGTTGCACCCGAATCAACTCGGCTGCGTCACGTCGCACGCCCGCATACGGGTCCACGTCGGAGAGCGCCCTGGCGGTGAGCGGTCGGCCCGCTTCTGCGCTCGACGGCTGCACCACAAGACCGAGTCGCCTCACGCACGCGGGCAACTGCACGGTCACATAGTCGGTGATCCAGGCGAGTTCGAGCGGGCCGGGTTCGTTGCGGGCAAGACTCGGCGGCGGAAACCGGCCCTGGCACACGTAAATCGACGTCTCAAATGCCAGGAGCTCGGCATCGTTCTGAGGAGCCGGCACCGCGAAGACGCCGGCAGCCGGGTCAGTCACCACGTTGAGGCCCGATTCCTCGCTCGCGCACGCGCCGAACACCCCCGGCCACTCTCCGAGCTCGGTCCAGCGCTCGATCTGCGTCGACGGCAGCTCGAGCCCTGGCCACCTCGACAGCAAGTAGTCGCCGTACGACTGCAGCAACCGATCGACGCGGGCTTCTGAGCGTTCGGCACGCTCGGCGGCGACGTCGTCGATGGTCACCGCCCCCGGGTCGACGGGAGCGCACGCACCCAGCAGCAGGCCCGCACAGACCACGCCGATGATTCCGGATGCTCGCATCATGCCGCACCGTCGAGCACAACGTCGGGCGGCGGGCAGTCGGAACGCGCGCGGGCCACGGTCGCCGGCGAGCCAGCGATGAGCCCGTAGGTGTCGAACTGCGCCTCGGTGCGCCAGGTGCGCGCGAAGTCGTCGTTCGACGGCACCGGAGGCACCTCGAACCCGGCGGCCAAGAGGCACGGCACGAGCACGTCACGCGTGTAGGTGAGCGCCCAGGGCGCTTCGACGGCGCGCACGTCGTCGGCGAACCACTCCCGTACCGGGAACTTCGCTTGGCAGGTGTAGCTGGCGACGTCGATCTCGAAGAGCACCCGCGGGTCGATCGTGCGGATTCCGCTGTAGTCGAGTCGTTCACCGCCGTCGGCCGATCGCACGCCAGGAAACCCGGCGTCGGCCAAGCAGTCGACGATGGTCGGAGCCCACTGATCCGCCGCAATCCATCGGTCAACCGCGAGCTCGGGCAGGGGCACCGGGCCCCACTTATCGCGCAAGAACACGGCGGCGCGCGCGACGTTGATCTCGTGCGCTTCGCTCGCGATGCGATCGCGCGCGAGCACCGTCGATTCGAGCCCCGGAGCGGGTTCGGCCGGGGCGGGAGCGCAGGCGGCGAGCGCGAGTGAGGCCACAACCGCGAGAGCAATCGACCCGCGCGCACGAGTCAGTCGCCGTTCTCGGCGTGCCCCTGTGCACTCGCGCATGCGCTCAGCGTGCCATGAGACGCGGGTTCGCGGCTGACAGCTTGCTCATAGCGGTTGTGCATCCGTTCCCACCTGCTCGTCAGCCGATAGAAACGTCATGCCGATTAACCACGAAGGCCGCCTCCCGAGGTATCGGGGGCGACCTTCGCAGAAGAAGTTCGCGGTGTCGATCGACGACGCGCTAACGCACAGGAATGAAGTTAGCGGCGCAGACCCAGGCGCTCGATCAGCGAGCGGTAGCGCTCGATGTCGACGTCGGCCAGGTAGCCCAGCAGACGACGGCGCTGACCGACGAGCAGAAGCAGGCCACGACGTGAGTGGTGGTCGTGCTTGTGCTCCTTCAGGTGCTCCGTGAGGTCTTTGATGCGACGCGTGAGCATCGCCACCTGAACCTCAGGGGACCCAGTGTCACCGGGATGAGTTGCGTATTCGTCGATGATCGCCTTCTTGACATCTGATTCCAGTGCCATAGAGGGACCCCCTTCTCTGCTCGTTGCGCGGCGCCCGGAGCAGGATGCTCGAGCTCTCTTTATCCGCGGCCGTTAGACGGCAACCTTCAGATACTACCAGCCAACACGTTGTCCTGTGGCGGTTCTGATCCGAGCTGCGCGACGCCTTCTTTGTCAGCAATGAAGTTGTCGATCGAAGGCCTTACCGTTCCGGTGAACGTAGAGTCACGAACAACAAAACGCCCCCTCACCTTCAACTTATCGAGCGAGATGTCCGCGTCCGTAGCCATTTCGACCAGCTTGAGGTCTCCGTCAACACTCGATTCATCGAGACGGAGAGTGCCGCGAACATTGGCACGGCCCATGCCCAAGGTTCCGCCGCAACGCGACCTTCGAAACCAGAGACCCTCACCGAACTGAGCTTCAGCGAAACCAACACCGGCAGAGAACTCGGAGTCCCAAAACGTAACTCGCCGGACGAACTGTGACCGACCGAACCGAGCTTCTCCAGTAACGCGTAGACCTGAAAACGAAGCGCCGAGTTCGAATCGACAATCTTCGAAGACCAGCCCCCTGCGGAATCTAGAAGAAGAGAACACTGCCTTCTCCTCAAAGTGAGATTCTGCGAAGTTCACTATCCCCTCAAAGCTCACAGACACGAATCGAATCGAGTCGATCCATTCAGAATCCCGGAAACTGGCGTCCTTCGCGATTCTGCAATGCGAAAAGTCAGTAGGTGACTCAAAGCGAGTTCCATTGAATGCAACGCCTCCGATGAACTGACTGCCCACGAACGTAGCCGACGCGGGAACTCGGGCACCGCTCAGGTCAAACAGACCGTCGACCGAAAGACTGGACCAATCCGCATAGACAATCAGCGAACCGCGGAGGTCAATAGACACGCCGACCCATCTCGAGTCCGAATTAGACGAAAGGCCTGCTGCGATTAGGCGAAGCACTGTCTCGACGACTTCGTGTTCGCCGCTCGGGAACTCTCCCGTCCTTCGAAAGTCTGCACTCGCCAAACGGACATATCCGCACAAGACGTCGACGCATGACTGCCGTTGCGCGGGCACATCCCACTCGGCGGCAAGGCTTGACATCGCGTACGCGCCCGCGACGCGGATGGCTGGCTCATTACTCCCAAGCTGCCTTGCGGCGTCCACGAAACGCTCTCTTCTGTCCTTCTCAGCTTCGAGTCGCTGAGCCTGGAGATGCTCTACAACTCTCTGTTTCTCTGCACGCTCGATCTCCTCGACATGGTCTACCTGGACTCGCAGTCGAAGCTTGTGTTCCTCGTTGTCGAGTCTGAGACGTCGTTCCTGCATGATCTGGCGGCGTAGCGCCAATGCGACTCCAGCGGAGCCGACCAGAACTCCTAGGTAAAGAACAGCTGTCCTGGCGAGCCCATAGGACGAGAAAGGGGCAGGAATGAGATCCCTCAAAGCGAGCAAGATTAGCGCCACCAGGAGAATGGAACCCAGCACCGCGAAGAGAACGAGTAGCACGAGGGACCAGGTCTTTGGGTCAGGAATACTCTTTGCACCCCGGGCCTTCTCATCATCGAGGCCTGCTCTACCCCACATCACGCAACCTCCGCTGTCTGGCGCACGCGGCGCAGCACCACGATCAAGTCAGCCACCTGCGCCTCGGTGAACAACCCCTGCGGGCCCGTCGGCGCGAGTCCGGTGAACGGGTCCTCGAAGAGTAGGCCGGGGTCGACGATGCCCCGCATGGTGAGCTGCGAGACCAAAAGCTCGAGAAACGCTAGCTGGTTGGCCGTGAAGGTTTGGCCGGCGATGAAGTCAGCGAGAGCATCCTGAGCCGCAGCTCTATCGAGGCCGAGCAATGACCGCACGAAGAGGCCGAGGCCGCTGCTCGACGTGGCAGCGTGGGTGAGCTCAGCGGTCGTGAACTCTCCGCTCTCGCGCATGATCGTCTCGAGCGCTTCAAGGTCAAGCGCCGTGAGCTGCTTGCCGTGACGCACCTTGAAGAGCACCGCATCGTCAGCACGAGCAGTGAGAAATGCAAGCGCCTTGGCGCGAAAGCGGGCCACGTCGACGCCCGTCGAGGCGGGCACGATATCGACGTCGACAATCGGGCCGAGAGTGTCTTCGAAGTCGGTGTAGATCAAGGGTCGCTCGCGCGCATCGAGCAGCCGCACCAGATCGCGAACGCGCACTCGCATCTGCTCGAGCATCGGCACTGTTGCGTCCACCCACCAGTCGACCGAAGAAACACGGTCGAGAAACTCGAGCTGCGATGCGATCGCCGGAATCGCCTTCTGGTTCGCCAGCGCTTCAGCAATGCCCCGCACCGCGTTGCCGACGGCCGTGAGCGCCGCAGCGTCACCTGATAGCACGGCGAGTTGGGCCCGCAGTGCGAGCAAGTCGAAGCGTTTGGCCGCTTCGTCAGTGTCGTCGGCATCGGCGGCTGAGGGCAACGCACCAAGCGCTGCGGCGTCGGCGTAGTCGCTCTCGGTGAGGTTGAGCCAGCGCTCCCCCGCCGCGAACGTCTCGACTAGCCGGCGCTGTGGCCGCACGAGCACGTTGTCGAGAGTCATGCCCGACACGCGGCCGTGCAGTCGAGCAACAAGCAATTCACGCAGCCCGGCGAGCTCTTGGTCAACGTGCACTCCTGAGCCTGAAGCGCCATCGATCGTGCGGACGAGTTCAACACGCGCGGTCACGAGCCGCTGGGTCAGAGAGGTCGTGCGGCTCGATCGGTCCGGTGGCAATTGCTGATTGAAGTACTCGAGGTTTTGGCACACGTCGAGAATGACGAAGTCTTTCTTGTCGTCTCCGGGGCCGTACAGATGCGGCCGCAGCCGTGTGCCGCGACCGACCATCTGCCAGAACTTTGTCTTCGAGTGCACCTCTTTGAAGAAGACGAGGTTGACCACATCGGGCACGTCAATGCCGGTGTCGAGCATGTCGACCGAAACGGCGATCTGCGGAAACTTCGCGGTCGTCGAGAAGTCGTCGATGAGGCTCTGGGCGTAGTTCACCTGGTAGGTGATGATGCGCGCGAAGTGCCCGGCGTAGTGCGGGAAGTTAGCGTCAAAACGCTCGACGATGAACTGCGCGTGCCGCTGGTTCTTCGCGAACACAATCGTCTTGCCGAGAAGGTCACCGCCGTTGACGCGGCGCCCCTCGGTCATGAGTGCCTCAAACACCTTGTCGACCGTGTCGGCGTTGAACAGCCATTGGTTGACCGCCGCGGCGTCAACCTCGTCGGGGACCTCGCCGTCGACCCACTCAAGAAGGTCCCACTGCTCTTTCTCGTCCTCCGACAGGTCGTCGTAGCGAATGCCTTGCCGCACGAACGATGTCGCCACTGCCTTGCCCACCGGGGGCACCAGGTAGCCGTCGTCGATGGCGTCGGTGAGGTCGTACGAGTCGGTCGGCACACCGTCTTCGAGGCCGAAGAGGCTGTACGTGTTGTGGTCGACCTCGTCTTTCGGCGTGGCCGTGAGACCCACGATGTGGGCGTCGAAGTACTGAAAGATCGCTCCGTACTTCTGATACACCGAGCGGTGCGCCTCATCGATCACGATCAGATCGAAGTGGTTGGGGCCGAAGCGGCGAACGCCGCCATCCACCTCGTTGATCAGCCCCATCATCGTTGGGTACGTCGAGACCATGACGCGGCCGTCAACGCCCTTTTCGGTCACCAGGTTCACCGGGCTGGAGGCGGGCAAGTGCTCTTTGAACGCCGCAGTGGCCTGGTTGACGAGAGCCACCCGGTCAGCCAAGAAGAGCACGCGCTTGACCCACCCCGCGCGCATGAGCTGGTCGGCGAGGGCGATGACGGTGCGCGTCTTGCCCGACCCCGTTGCCATGACGAGCAGGGCACGGCGCTGTTGCTGCTCGAACGCCTCACCCACACGCCGAATCGCGCGGTGCTGGTAGGGCCGCTCAACAATCACCTCGTTGATCGGGATGCTCGCGAGCGGCACACGCGACGTGCGCCGCTGCACGGCGAGGGCAAGCTCGTCGCGCGTGGCAAAACCCTGCACGGCACGCGGCGGGTAGAAGGTGTCGTCCCACAACCAGTGTTCGTAGCCGTTGGTGTAGTAGATCAGCGGGCGCTGGCCGAACTGTCGCTCGAGCGCGTCGGCGTAGAGCTTTGCCTGTTGCTGACCTGCGTGTGGGTCTTTGCGGGTGCGCTTGGCTTCGACCACCGCCAGCGGCAAGCCGTCGGCACCCCACAGAACGTAGTCAACGAAACCAACACCGCCAGGCGAGTTGTTGGGCATGCCCAACACCTCGAACTCGCGGTCTCGTGTCTGGTCGAGCGGCCAACCTGCTTCAGCCAGTAGTAGATCGATGAACGTGTCGCGAGTTGCAGCTTCGTCGTAGTCGTGCGTATCGACGAGGGCGGCCGCAGCCTGCTTCGCGGCGGCGATCTCAGCACGCGCGGCCTCGAGCTCGGCGGCGAGGGTGGCGTTATCGGCACGGGCGGCGGTGAGCGCAGCATCCGCAGCCGCTGCCTGTTCAGTGAGGGCCTGCAGTTCGACCCGTGACTTCGCGGCCGTACCCGGCTGGGGGCGCGGGATGCGCGTCACATCGAAGACTCGGCCCGCCTCGGGGCGGGCGTCGGTTGACGGTGCGTAGTGGGTGGCAAGCCAGAACAGCACGTGAAACAGCTCACGCACAACGGGCACACTCTGCGCCTCGCCAAACACACCAGCGCGATGCACGGCGTCATTGCCGCGGCGCCGAATGATCTGCATCTTTGCGATCACGACAGGGGGTACGAGCCGAGCGAACGTGGGCTCGTGCAAGCGAGCGTTGAGGTCGCGTTGGTAGGGCTGGCGAAGAGAGGTGTCGTATTCGTACATCCACTCAACGGCCAGCTCGAGCGCGCGGCGCGCGTAGAACGACGACGTGCGCGGGTCTCCGATGGCGTACCCCTCGGCGCGGCGCGCTTCGCTTGCGAGCGGCACGAAGCGCCCCTGCAAGAAGTCGAAGTTGCTCACCCGGCCGTGCCCTTCATTCGTCTGCCGCAACTCTAGAGGCGAGACGTGACATCGGGTCGACTCTCGCCCCCGAACGGGGGCCAGAAAAGAGCAAATGTCAGAGGTGCCCGATGGTCTGGCGTACTGACCTGATCTCAGGTTGGTCGCGAGTCGTTACCGACGGCGCGCGTTCACCCTCCGCTGAGCCGGAGCACCCCCGAGGGAGAACCTTATGAACGACACCCCCACCACCCCCGAGCAGTCGATGGATGCCACACCACCGCCGCCGGCCGGTCCCCCCGTCGGCGCAGTTCCCATCGCGGCGGCCCCCGAAGCCAAGCCGCGCTCGCCGCTCGCGCTCTGGGCGATGATTGCGGGCATCGTTGCGATCGTCAGCGCGGTGATTCCGGGCTTGAGCTTTGTCACCTGGATTCCCGCGATCGCCGCGATCGTGCTGGGCGTCATCGCACTCATCAAGAAGACCCCGCGTCGAGGGCAGGCGCTCACTGGCGTGATTCTCGGCCCGATTGCCTGGTTGGTCGCCATCATCGTGAGCGTTGCGGCAGTTACTGGGCTCGGTAGTCGTGTTGCTGATGATGGCGCCCCGGCCCCCGAGGTGAGCGAGGAGCAGGAAGCACCCGAAGCGGAGCCAGAACCTGAGCCCGAGCCCGAGGTGGTCGAGCCCGCGCCCGACATTGTCTATTCGGGTACCGGTGACACAATTCTGCAAATCGAGCTGCCAGCGGGCCCCGACTCCATCGGCATCGCCACGATCACCCACGCGGGCAGTAGCAACTTCGCCATCTTCTCGCTCGACGAAGGTCTCAACCAGAGAGACCTCCTCGTCAACGTGATCGGCAACTACAGCGGCACGGTGCCCTTCAACGTGACGGGGGGTGAGCGCATCAGCGCTTTTGAGATCAGCGCCGACGGCGCGTGGAGTGTCACACTTCGCGATGTACTGAGTGTGCGCGAAGCGCCCAAAACCGCTTCTTCTACGGGTACGGGCGACGACGTGCTGGTCTATAGAGGGGACGCGACCATCGCCGACATCTCACACGCCGGTGAAAGCAACTTCGCCGTGTGGTCGTTTGGCGACCGCAGCGATCTGCTCATCAACGAAATCGGCAACTACACCGGCCAGGTGCGGTGGCAGGCAGGCCCGGCGCTCATTCAGGTGTCGGCCGACGGCGCCTGGACTATCGCGCTGCAGTAGCGCGGTGAATGGTGTGGGCGGGCTTCGGCTCGCCTGCACCCGCACGTCGCGCCCCCGCCGCACTGCTCACAACTCATAAGGCCTTCTCGGCATTTTATGACTTAGACTAATAACTCATAATATTCAGGGGGCAGATTATGAGTTCATACGCCGCGACGCCACAGTGGCCGGCTCTCGACCATGAGCAAGTCGAATGGGTCAGTCAGTACGCGACTACCGGCATCGGCCCAGATATGGCCGCGGAACGCTCCGGGCTCTACCCCGCCGCCATACCTGCCCTGATCGCTGGCCTCGACGTCGCGCTCTCGGGCGAGACGATGGCGCTGGCAGAAGTCGCAACAGCAGAGTTGAACCGCTTCGACGCCTCACTCGGCACCGAGATCGCACCGTTCACCGCGCTTCTCCTGCGATCTGAATCGGCGGCCTCGTCGCGCATAGAAAACCTCAGCGCGAGCGCGCGCGCCATCTTCACCGCCGAGTTGGGCACCTCGGGCCGCCAGAATGCCGATCTGATCGTCGCCAACACCCGTGCCATGCAAGCGGCCATTCAGCTATCTGACGAGCTGACGGTGGATGCCGTGCTCGCCATGCACCGTGAGCTCATGCTCGGCGACCCCCGACACCCTGCCGGAGAGTTCCGACAAGAGCCGGTCTGGATCGGCTCGTCGCTCACCAGCCCGTTCGGTGCGGAGTTCGTCGCACCCCGTTTCGAGCGCGTACCCGAACTCATCGACGACGTCATGACCTTCGCGCGGCGAGCAGACTTGCCGCGCCTCGCGCAGATCGCGATCACTCACGCGCAGTTCGAGACGATTCACCCTTTCACCGACGGTAATGGCAGAACCGGCCGAGCGCTGGTGCAGGCGATGCTGCGCGCGAGCGGCGTCACGCGCAACGTGACCGTGCCCGTTTCGGCGGGGCTCTTGACCAACGTCGACGCCTATCACCGCGGGCTCACCGCATACCGTTCGGGCAACGCCGACGCGTTCGTGCGCCTCATGGCAGAGGCGGCACTCATCTCGGTTGAGAACGCCCAACAGCTTGTGACCGATGTGCGCAGTGTTCAACAGTCGTGGCAAGAGCGCGTCACGGCTCGTCGCGACTCAAGCGTGTGGCGCATTCTCGACTTTATCGTTCGCCAGCCGGTGACGACTGCGGCACTCGTCGCCGAACACCTAGGTATGACAGTCACGAACGTCTATGGGCCGCTTAAGTCACTCACTGAGCTCGGTGTGCTCGCGGCGAAGTCAGAGCACAAGATCGGACTCGTGTGGCGCAGCCCCGAGGTTCTCGCAGCGCTCGACGCCTTCGCCGAGCGGGCCGGCCGCCGGGCTGCGGCATTGTGAGGGCCGACTCGATATCAGCCAGAACGGTGTCGTGGTGCCGTTGAGTTGCTCAAGAAGTCCGGCGACAAACCGTTCAGGATCATTCGACAGCAGGCGCTAAAGTCTTCCACGAAGACCCCGGAAGGCCTCTGCGAAAGCATGTCTCCGGGGTTACTGCTTTCTGCAGGGTAGTTCGCGCGCATCGAGTCGGCGGCGGTTGCCCACAGCGCCAGGCATAACGCTCAGTCGAAGTAGTCCTCGTCGACCTCGACCACGTCGTAGGTCTTCTTCACTTGCACGCCAACGCGGTACTGAATCATGAGCTCGGCCAGGCGTGGGCCGTCGATCAGCACGATGCGCTGGGGGATGCTGTCGGCATACTCGCGCGCGCCCTGACTGAAGCGGCTGGTGGTGACGAAGACGCCCTGGCTGGCTCCACGCCCGGCGAGGGCGCCGATGAAGCCCTGTAGTTCGGGGCGCTGCACCGCGTTGTCGGCCGCATAGCGCTTGGCTTGCACGTAGATCTGGCTGAGACCCAGGGCATCCTGATCAATGACGCCGTCGACTCCCCCGTCACCCGAACGGCCAATGCGCTGGCCGCGCTGCTCGGCTCCGCCGTAGCCCATCGCGTTGAGCAGGTCGACGACCACCTGCTCGAAGAAGTCAGGATGCTGCTCTTGCAGCCGCCGAATCAGCTCGGCCGCGGCGTCGGTCTCGAAGCTCTGGATGCCCGCCTCGATCAGCTCGGTCGGGTCGTCGCTCTCGTCGAACTCGCGGGCCACGAGGGTGGCGGTGTTGGTTGATGGCCTGCGGGTCGGCTCGTACTCGCTCCACACCGGCAGCGACTTCACGTCGGCGTCGGTGATGATTCCGGGATGCTCGGCCAAGAACTCGCGCCCGAACTCCGTGATGACGTTCACCCCGCGCGCGGGCTTGTCGACCGCCTTGGCGCGGTACAGCGCAGAGAGCGCCCAGCCGACGCGGTTGAGTGCACGCGAGTCGCCGTCGCCGAGCTTCTCGGCCCGCTGCTCGGGAGTGAGGCCGATGTGATCACACACGGCCTCCTTGAGCGCACGCGAGGGCCATTGGCGCCCATCGGACATCACTTCGAGCACCGGCTTCAGGAAGGCGTGCCACGTCGGAATAGTGCTCACTGCGTTGTCGTTGTCGTTGTCGTTCACAGTTCTCCCCGAAATGCTCGCGTCCGAAGGCTCGAAGCCAGTTCATCAGAAAGCGTGGCCTGTCGCCCTAGCTTGAGGCGCAAGCCGTCAATCATTGCGATTGCAGTTTCGAAACGTTTGCGTTCGCCCGCATTGAGAACTGGCACCTGAAGTTCAAGAGTGCGCGCAATGTTCAGATTGGAAATGTTCGTCGTCTGCTGACCAAACGACCTCAGCGTCGATTGAACTCGCGGCGAGGTGAACCAAGAGTGGACGAAACGAGGAGAGACCCGAGCATCGTTGGCGCGCAGCACGCTTACGAACCCTCCAAACGTTGATGGCCAAGGTAGGCCCGAGATGTACGAAGCGCGCCCGACCAGATTCCAGCTATTTGCGGTCGAGACAAGGATGTCGCCGTCGCGAAGCATCTGGTCATCCCGCACCTTGACGGCAGGCGTGATCGCCTTCACGTCGGACATGTCGAGCTGGTCCTTCACGTTGGTCGTCCGCATAAACCGAAGAGCGCCCTCTTCTAGCGGATCGATGACGCTCTCGGGCTTGAAAGTGACACCGCGCACGAAATCGGCGAGATCACCGAGCGGAACGCTCTCAGAGACTGCCTGTGCGAACGATTGGTACAAGGACAACTCGAGGTCAGCGAGCTGAGACTGTGAGACGCGGCTAGCGGCTACACGGTTCTCTGCCTCATCAAGAATCGCGGCGATTCGGCGTTGCTCGGGGAGGGGTGGCAGTGGGATGCGAGAAGCCTTGACGATCCGATCACTCACTGCGGGATAGCTGGCGCCGGTGGCTTGGCGCATCATCTCGGAAATGAACTGCTCCCCACAAACCCAGTGAAACAGGTAGCGATGGTCAAGCAGTTCAAAATTAGCCCGCAAGACCGTAAAGCCGGTCGACGCAACTGCGCCGTCCAATTCTGCCGGCACCTGCGCGACACCGTTCAGGTTCGGGCGAACAGTCGAAACCAGAACGTCAGTCGCGCTGACCCGTTGACGCGCACGACTAGGGGCATCCTCCGCAACGATCTCTTTGGATTCATTGATCGCCTTTGAGCGCGAGTCAATAGCGCTGAGATCGATGTACTGAAGTGGTCCCTCCTCGGCAGTCGGAGCCTTCGATTTCACCGGAAGACAAAGACCGCCAAGGCTAGTCATCTTCAACGGCGCAGGCTCTCGGCGAGGGCGGCGGTCGCCGCCGCGATCTCGGTTTCGAGGGCCTGCAGCTCCGCAATGATCTCGAGGGGGTCGCGGTGCTCGACCTCGTCGTGCTCGACCTCCTTGTAGCGCTTGAGACTGAGGTCGTATCCGGCGTCGACGATCTCTTGGCGAGGAACCAGAAAGCTCTGTGCGGTGCGGGGGCGATCCGCCTCGGGTGAGCCAGCATCCGTCAGCGTCTGCCATCGGACGAGTACGTCGGCCAAATCGCTCGACGCCAGCGGGGTGCGCTTGTCGTCGAGACTGAAGCCGTCGCTCTGCACGTCGTAGAACCACACCTGGTCGGTTCCGCCTGAGCTGGTCTTGGTGAAGAACAGGATGGCGGTCGAGACTCCGGCATAGGGCTTGAAGACGCCGCTCGGCAACTTGACCACGGCGTCGAGCTTGTGGTCGTCGACGAGCATGCGGCGCAGCGCCTTATGCGCGGTCGAGGAGCCGAACAGCACGCCGTCGGGCACGATCACGGCGGCGCGTCCGCCGTTCTTCATGACGCGCAGCATGAGCGCCAAGAACAGCAGCTCGGTCTTCTTCGTCTTCACCATGCGAGTGAGGTCGTTGGCGATCGACTCGGCGTCAACCGAGCCCGCGAACGGCGGGTTGGCGAGCACGAGCGAGAACTCGCCGTCGTCGGCCCCGACACCCTCGGCGAGCGAGTCACGGCGCTCGACCCTCGCCGCTTCCACCCCGTGCAGAAGCAGGTTCATGCTGCCGATACGGCTCATGGTGGCGTCTGAATCGAAGCCGCTGAAGGCGTGACGATTGAAGTGATCGCGACTGGCGGCATCCGCCCAGATCTCGGAGTGGTGCTCGCGCAGGTATTCGCTCGCGACCGTCAAGAAGCCAGCCGTGCCGGCAGCGGGGTCGACGATGCGGTCGCCCGGCTTCGGCGCCGTCATGTCGACCATGAGGCGGATGATGTGGCGCGGGGTGCGAAACTGCCCGTTCGTGCCCGAGGTGGCGAGCTTGCTGAGCATGTACTCGTAGATGTCGCCCTTGGCGTCGGTGTCATCCATGGGGATGGCCTCGAGTAGGTCGACGACCTTCGCGAGCAGCGCCGGAGTCGGAATCGTGAATCTGGCATCTTTCATGTTCGCGGCGAAGCTCGAGCCCTGCTCTCCCATCGAGCGGAGCATCGGGAACACGTGGCCGTCGACGACCTCGAACATGGCCGCTGGGTCGAGGTTCTTGAAACGTGACCAGCGCAGGTCGTGCATCGGGCGGGGCGTGCGGCCCGGGGGCTCGCTCAGCCCCTCGCCGAAGACGGGCTTGGTGATGGGCTCTTGTGTCAGCCGGGCGCGGTTCTCGGCCAGCAGCTGCAACTCGTCGAGGCGACGAATGAAGAGCAGGTAGGTGATCTGCTCGATCACCTCGATGGGGTTGGCGATGCCGCCCGTCCAGAACGCATTCCAGACGGCGTCGACCTTGCTCTTCAGTGCTCCGGTCACCATGCTGACGCGGCCTCCTTGTCGTGCGCGCTAGCCGCGAGAGCGGCTCGGGTTCGAGTGTGCCACGCCGCTGCGACCTTTGCCGACCGACCCTCAGTCGTTCGGCCGTTGGCTCAGCCACCGCAGCAGCACATAGCCGAGAACGACGGCAACGACGGCGGCGAGCAGCAACTTCACCAGAAAGAAGAGCACTCCGAAAAGCAGCTCGACAAGCCACCACGCGACGAGAAAGACGACGACGGCGCCGACAATGGAGATGATCTTGACAGTGGTGTCGCGGTTCATGTCTCCACGCTAGTGGGGCGACCCCGACGACAGGACGTTGGTCCTGACTTCTGCCTGAACCGTCGCGCTCACGCCCGAGTCATCGCAGACTGGCAGCATGCTGCTTCCCGCCATCATTCTCATCACGCTCGCCCTCGTCTTCTACACGATCGGCGTGTGGTCAGAGCGCGCCCAGAAGACGCTCAAGCCGTGGCACACGGTGTTCTTCGGGCTGGGGCTCGCGGCCGACGCGAGCGGCACGTATCTCATGAGCCTGATCGCCGATGCGAATCGGGCGGCGGGGGTTGAACCGAGCATCCTGAACCAGGTCATGGCCATCAGCGGACTCGTGGCCCTCATTCTCATGGCCGTCCACTTCGCGTGGGCCGTGGTCGTGCTCGTGCGCCAGCGCGAAAACGAACTGCACCGATTTCACCGCTTCTCGGTGGTCGTCTGGGCAATCTGGCTCGTGCCCTACGTCACGGGCGCGCTCGGCTCGAGCCTCGGCTAACCCGGGCCAGCAATCGTCGCGGGCACTCCCCCGGCGGGCCGGTAGGTCGCGCGCGGCTCGGCCTTCGGCAGGCCGCTCGCGGTCGGTCGTGGCCGCAGCGTGCGCGCGAACTCCATGAGAATGATGTGCGATTCGAGCAACGCGAACTGATCGCCGAGGCACTTGCGCGTACCCGCCCCGAACGGAAAGTAGGCGCCGCGCGGCAGCGTCGACTCAAAGTCGTCAGCCCAGCGTTCGGGCATGAAGGCATCGGGATGCTCGAAGAACCGCTCGCTTCGATGACTCGCATACTGCGACACGAGCACGTGGGCTCCGCGGGGCACAGTGACTCCGGCAATCTCGACTTGTTCGAGCGCGCGTCGGGGAGCAACCCACACGGGTGGTGCGAGTCGCATGGCTTCGTTCATGACGGCGTGAGCCGTGGGCGCCGAGATGACGCGGCGCAGGTCGGGGGCCTCCCCGTCCGGCAGATACTCGTCAGCCTCAGCGGCGAGCGCTGCCCACAGGTCGTCGCGGTCACGAAGGTGGCACATCGCCCACGTGAGCACGTTGGCGGTCGTCTCGTGCCCGCTGAGGATGAGCGTGAGGGTCTCGTCGCGCACCTCGTCGTGGCTGAGCGCTGAGCCGTCGTCGGCGTCGCGCGCGGCGAGTAGCAGCCCGAGCAAGTCGTCCCCGAGCGGTTCGCCCGCCTCGGCCGCGGCCACGCGGCGCACGATGATGTCGTCAGCAACGGTCGCCAAATAGTCTGACGACTCTTTGAACTTCGCGAAGTAGGGCACGCGTGACCGGTCGAAACGGTCAAGCCCCGGCAGCATCGTGCGCTCAATGCGGTCGATCGCCACGCCCATGTGGTGCTGCACACCCTCGGCGTAGCGATCGATCTCGGTGCCGAAGAGCAGCTGTGCGACGATCTGAAAGGTGAGGCGCATGAGTTCGTCATTCGCCCGCACCTCATCACCGGCACGCCAGCCCGCGACGTGGTCGCGCGTGATGCGCTGCATCGTGGCGGCGTACTCGGCCAGCTGGTGGTGGTGAAACGGCGGCTGCATCATGCGCCGGTGACGCAAGTGAATCGGCTCTTCGCTCGTCAAGAGCCCCGTGCCGAGCACTTTCGCCATGCGCTCAAAACCGACGCCCTTGATGAAGCTGTGCTGCTTCTTGACCGTCACATCGACAACGCCCTCGGGCGAGAAGAAGGCGAAGAACAACTGACCATTGAGCCAGAAGCTCGCGACGTCGCCGTAGGTGCGGTGCAGGTCGAGCAAGAAGGCGGGGGTGTCGCGCAAGAATCGCGCCGTGAGTCCGCCCGGCAGAGTGCGGGGCCCGGGCGGCAGCTCGACCGTGACGTCTCGACGACGGCGAATCGGCGGCGGAATCGGAGCATACTCGCGCGGGCGTTCGGCACTGAACGGCAGAGTCATGCGACCTCCTGGGCCCGCGTCATCGGTGACGCTCTCGACCCTACCCGCCCCGAGTGCGCTCTGGTGAGAGGAGTACCGTGAGCGTCATGACCAGCTCACCGCTCAGCTTCACCGTCACCGCGCGCGCCGACGCGGCGAGCTCAACCCTGCACGCGGGCGACGCCATCGCCCTCGACACGCGCTGGCAGCCGGAGCCTCCGTCGACGCACCCCGGCCCAGCCGACCTCCTCGCGGGCGCGTTCGCGGCCTGCTTACTCAAGAACGTTTCTCGCTCGAGCGCGATGCTGCCCTTCGCCTACGAGCGAGCGGAGGTGACGGTCACGATGCATCGACAGGATGCTCCCCCGCGCTTCACCGCCGTCGAGTACACCCTGCACCTGGTCACCCCCGAGCCCGCGCACCGCGTCGAGCTGCTGCACCGCAACCTGCAAAAGTTCGGAACGGTCTACAACACTCTCGCCGCCGTGTGCGAGGTGTCGGGTTCCGTGACGTCGAGCCCGCCCGAGGCGTGACTCCTCGCTGGCATCGAACATTGCCTCGACATCTCCAATCAGGACCTTCGGCCCTAACGACCACAGCCCCCTCGGAGGTGGGATAGAGGGTACTCGACGGTGCCGACGGGAAGGGGCGACATCATGGTGATGGGATTCGGGGGTATCACAGAGTTGAGCCCTGACACCTGCTGGTCGATGCTCGGCGACACATCGCTCGGACGCATCGCGGTGAGCGCCGCCGGCACAGTCGACATCTTTCCGATCAACTACGCGGTCGACCGCGAATCGATCGTCTTCCGAACGGCCCCGGGCACCAAGTTGCTCGAGCTCGCGATCAACGACCGCGTTGCCTTCGAGATCGACGGCCACGACGACCACGAAGCATGGAGCATCGTGGTCAAGGGGGTGGCCGAGCGCATGGAGCGGCAGAGTGAGATGGATGCCGCGGAAGGCCTCGGGCTCACTCCGTGGATTCCCACGCTCAAGTACCGCTGGGTGCGCATTCACCCCGCTGAGGTGACAGGCCGCCGTTTCGCTCTAGGGCCGGAGCCTGCTCGCGTCTAGGCTGACGGCGAGGCAGGGCGCGAGGCTCTGCACACACCCTCTCGAAAGCAGGAACGACATGGCTTCATCGACCTCTGCCCCTTCTCCGATTGCCTTGGAGCGCGGCTTCGTCATCACCTCGGCGATCACGGCGATCGCCCTCGGCATCATCGCTCTGATCTGGCCCGGCGCGACGCTGCTGACGGTCGCCCTGCTGTTCGGCGCGTTTCTCGTCGTCAGCGGCATCTTCCGTCTCGTGACGGCGTTCACGAGTGACGCGCTCAGCACCGGCCTTCGGTGGCTCGTCGGTATCCTCGGCGCGCTCGTCGTGGCGGCGGGCGTCTACGCGCTCGCGAACCCCCTCGTGTCGCTCGAGATTCTCGCCTACGTGATCGCCTTCGGCTGGATCTTCGACGGCGTCGCCGCCATCGCTTCCGGTGTGCGCGGCACCTCGTCGGCCCCGCGCTGGCTCGCGATCGTGTCGGGTGTCGTCTCGATCATCGCCGGTGGCGTGATGCTCTTCCTGCCTGCACTGGGTATCGCGACGCTCGTTCTCGTCGGCGGCTGGATCCTGATCGCGATTGGAATCGCGACCTTCTTCACGCTGCCTCCGAAGAAGGCGGCAGCGGTCGAGCCGGCTAGCGAGACCGCCGCAGCGTAAGCCTCATCGCGACTCGGCCCGGCGCTCGTGCGCTGGGCCGAGTTGCGCGAACGATCAGACCTCGAGAGCCCCGCGCACGATGGAGTCTCCGGAGTGTGTGGGGTCTCCGTCGAGCGGTTCGGCACTGACGTCGACGACCGAGTAGCGCGCCAAATCGACCGACGGCGGAATCACGAACTCGCCGGTCGGACCCGTGAGGTACCCGAGGCTGATGAGACCGTCGATGTCTTCCGTCAATAGCCACACTTCACGCACGACCGAGTCGTCGACCTCGACGTCGAGCGCAACGCGAATCACCCGCTCGCCATCAGCGCGCTCCACGAGAGTGGCCTCGCCCGCGGCACCCTCCCACGCCGGCAGCGCTTCCAGTTGAGTGGCCGCGAGCGTCACTCCCGGATCACGCGGCGCGCTCAGCGTCCACGACACCACGGCCGCGGTGATGAGTGCCGCGGCAGCGGCAGAAGCCACGACCGGTGCGATCAATCGACGGATGCCCGCTCGCCGCGACCGAGCCGCGTCAAGACTGATCGGCTCGGCGATCGGAGCCGCCGGCCGCTCGAGTTCGGGGCGTGCACCGCTCAGCGTCAGCGGCGTGAGCTCGCGGCTCAGCCCGAGCTCGGCGCGAATCGACTGCCACACGTGCGCAGGGGCCGTGTGCAACTCGTGCTCACCAACCGTCGATCGTGCGACCGAGACCGTCGAGCGGAGGGCAGCAATCTCGAGCTGGCATGATGCACAGTTCGCCACGTGCCCCGACTGGCTCGGATCACTCAGAGGTTCACCGAGGGCCGCCAGTGCCGCGGTATCGGCATCAAGATGCTGGTCCATGGCTCACCTCCAATCGCTCTCGCAGTCTGCTCAGGCTGCGCCTGATGTGGGATTTCACGGTGCCGACCGGCATGTCGAGGCGATCGGCAATTTGCGTGTGGGTCAAGTCATCGTAGAAGGCAAGGTGCACGACGGTGCGAGGCACCGGGTCAAGTCGTGCGATCTCGTCCGCGAGCAGAAGGCGATCAGCCAAATCGACCTCGGCGCTGGGCGCCTCATCGATCGGGGCAACCGATGCAGCCTGCTCGGCCAAGTGTCGTTCGCGCGTGCGCGACTGGTGAGCATCCGCCACGGTGTTCCGCGTGATGCCGACGAGCCAGGCGGAAATCGACGCGCGGTCAGGGTCAAAGCCAGCACGCCCACGCCATGCAGCGACGAAGACTTTTTGCGTCACGTCTTCGGCGTCGGTCGCGTGCCCGAGTGAGCGCAAGGCCAGCGTGTAGACGAGCGACGACCACTGCCCGTAGATGGCAGCGAGCGCTTGTTCGTCTCCCTCGACGAAGCGGCGACCCAGTTCGGTTGCGTCATCAACGGACGTTGACATGGTGTCTGACCGCCCTCGCTTCGATGACCACCGGATGCCCGGCGCACCCGTGGCGGTCATCGTAGCCGCTAAACCTGTCATGAGACCTTCTCGGCGGTCACGATGTAGTTGTCGTCGTAGCTGCCCACTGCCGGGTCGTACTCTCCCCCGCACGTCACCAGCACCAATCGTGGCGCGCCTGCGTTCGAGAAATAGTCATTCCAGGGCACCACGTTTTTGTCGATTCGCTCGACCCCGGTCACACGGTAGACGTGGGTGACTCCGGCACTGTCACGGATCGACACCTCGGTACCAACCGAGACGTTGCGCAGCTGTGAGAACGGGCCGAGACCCTCTCCCAGCGCATCGACGTGCGATGCAATCACCGTGGACCCGGCGTCTGAAGCGGGTGCCGAGGCGAATTCATACCACCCAGCGACGAACGGGCTGACGGGCAGCGCCATCTGGCTTCGGTTGTCGAGACCTTTGGGCTCGACCGGCATATCGGTTACGATTCCGGCGACTGAGATCGTGACCGGTATCGGCGTGGGCACGAGCTCATCGATCGAGATGCTCACACTGTCAAACTCGATCGAGTCCTTGAGTGCCGTCACACCGATGCCCGGCTCCCCCGCAGTTTTCTCTGCGGGGGTAGCCGAGCAACCGGCGAGGAGCAGGAGGCTCGCGACGAGAGCCGCCAGCCCCCTGCTTCTCTGAATGCGCATCGTGTGTTTAGCGTCCGGAGACCGTTGCAGCGCGACGGGCAATGATCGCCGCCCCCGCGACGATCGCGAGCATCAGCGCAACCAGACCGCCCACGAGTGCACCGTTCACCGGCGATCCTTCAGCAGCAAGACCGGCTGAACCGGCGGGAACACCGTCGGGGCCGACACCCAGACCGGCGATCTCGAACACAACGACGCCGTAGGGCAGGTCAAGACCGGCGCCGAAGGCGTGGATGAAGTACGCCGTGCCGTGGTCGAACGTCAGGTCGACCGGGCCGATTGCGGTGGCGTCGTTCTCGGCCACCTGCACCTCAACCTCGTAGGTTCCGCCGGGGACGTCAGCCGTTCCGCCATTGCCCGAGGTCACGTCAGAGAAGAGCGGGCCGCCATTGGCGAGCACGTTGACCGCGGGGGCCTCTGCCGTGTGACGCACGGTGACACGAGTCTCGCCCGCAGCGATGGCCGACACGTCGTTCACGAACGGGGTCAGAGTGAGGTCACCGTCGGCATTGGGGTGCGCGACCGCTGAGTACGACGTGTTCGCGGCAAGAGTCACGTCGACCGGACCGAGCAACGAGCTCGAGTCAGAGGCGAGCAGAATCTCCACCTGGTAGTCGCCTGCCGGAACGTCGACCAGCGGCGCCACGTCTTCGGGAGCTACGTCTTCGAGCGTCACATCGGCGGCGCCGGTGATCACGATGTCGACGGTTGCGCCCGGGAAGGCGTGAACGACCCAGAGGTCGGCGGTGGTGCTGCTCAGGGCCGTCGCCGGGGCGGCGATGCCCACTGTAGCGAGGGCGGCGACGCCCAGGCCCGCGAGAATACGGTTGCGCATGGTTCCTCCTTGTGTGGTCTCCCGAGGGAGCGATCCCCTCTCGGGGCGTCAGGCAAAGGCGCCTTCACTCACTACTTCCGACCGAGGGGCCGCGCTGGATGCGCCGCAGCCTGGCAGATCGCTGGCAGGCTCCCCTGCGGAAGCTGAGGGGTCGAGCCCGTCACTGCACCGAGAAGGCGAGCGTTCAGGCCAGAACCGTGTTGAGACCGCTGACGGTAATGACGAGCCCGGCGAGCCACAGCGCAAGGTTCACTCCCCCGGCGGCGAGGCCGGCAACCGCCAAGGCCCGGCCGCGCGTGATGCCATTGGCGGTCTCGCGAATGCCGCGCACGCCACTGATGGCGCACACCGTGAGCAAGGCCGCGTTGCCGACGAAGACCAAGGCCAAGACCGTCACGACCGGGGCCCACGCACCCTGCGGCTCTCCCGCTTGCACCTGCGCGAGCGCGGCGACTCCGAGTTGTGCAGACAGCAGGTTGCCCACGATCGACACGACGAGCGGAGTGGTGCCGGCGACCAGCGCCCACGTCGCCGCCGTGCTGCGCTCGAGAGGGCGCGTCGTGCGACGCGCTTGCGGAATTCGCGCCGGAATCACTTCAGGCTCGGGGGCTGCGTTCCACGCTGCGGGCGCCTGCTCGACGGCCGAGGCGTCGGGCTGGTGGCTAGCGGGCACAGGGGTCGCGGGCTCGAGGGTCGCGGGCTCAGGGGTCGCGGGCTGGGGGGTCGCGAGCGGCACCGCGCGAGCATCCACCCCTGTGCCGCACTGCGTGCAGAAGCGCGCCGTCGCACGCAACGGCGCGGCACACGCAACGCAGATCTGCATCGTGAGCGTCACCCTTCGTGGTTGTCGTAGCGCGGGGTGGGCACCCATGTCGCCGCGCAGTGCGGAGACGCTCGCGGATGCGTTCCGGTCGTGCGCCAGGGTAGCAAGAGAGCACCGCCGCGGCCTCCCCCCATCGGGGGTTGTGGAGCGCCGCGGGTCTTGCCAAACGCCCGACTCGAAGCGCACACTGGTTTCAGATCAACTCGCCGCTCAGGAGCGCCGGAGGCATCGCCCCGCCACTGGGCGGCGAGTCTGTTAACCGCTACGCTCGCCGCCCGTGGCAGGCTGGTCGCGTGAACCGCACGATCGACTATTCGGCACTCTTCGTGCCGGTCACGCGCGAGGAAGTTGCTGCCTTCCGCGTTGAACGCGCTCGCGCCATCTCGACAGGTTCGCCACAGCAGGTGACGGCGATCATCACCGCGATCACGATCGTTTTCGCGGGCCTCCTGATGGTCATCGTCGTCATTGTGCCGAGCTTGGCGCTGATTGCGGGCCTCGTCGGGGGATCATCTGACCTGCTCGACATCGTGACGCTCGTTCCCGGCGTGGGCCTGTTCGTCGCCCTCGTTGTCGTGGCGCTTCGGGCCTACCGGCAATGGCGCGCGTCAGCTGAGCAACGGCTACGCATGACCAGGTTTGCGGCGGCCAACGGTTTCCGGTTCGACGAAAAGAGCGAGGGGCCGAGCTATCCCGGCGCGATCTTCGGGTTGGGGTCGTCGCGCGCTGTCACCGATCATTTCCGGACTCCGGAAGGCCGCTTCATCGACTTCGGCAACTACTCCTACGTGACGGGGAGTGGCAGAAGTCGGACGACGCACCGCTGGGGCTTCTTGGCGATGCACCTCGACCGAGCCCTCCCGCACATGCTCCTCGACTCCCGAGCCAACAACGGACTCTTTGGGTCGACCAACCTTCCGGCGGTGTTCCACAAAGACCAGGTGCTGTCACTCGAGGGCGACTTCGACCAATTCTTCACGCTCTACTGCCCGAAGGAGTACGAGCGTGACGCGCTCTACGTCTTCACCCCCGATCTCATGGCCCTGCTGATCGACGAAGCCGCACCCTTTGACGTGGAGATCGTCGATCAATGGCTGTTCGTCTTCTCGGCTCGGCCGTTTCCGCTCGCCGACGCGACGACCTATCAACGCCTACTCCGCATTGTCAGCACCGTCGGTGCCAAGGCACTGTCGCAAACCGACCGCTACGTTGACGAGCGCATCGGTGCATTCGAGGCCAACCTCGTCGCACCCTCCGGCCAGCGCTTGCGCAAGGGAGTCAGCTGGATCGGCATCGCCATCATCTGCCTCTTCTTCACCGCCTGGGTAGCGTCGATCGTGTCGAGCTACCTCAACTGAGGCGCTCCGCCGTGGCTCAGGCCTGCGCGTCGCCGTGGCTCAGGCCTGCGCTCCGCGCAGGGCGTGCCGCGAGGTGGCGACCTTCTGCAGCAGCTCTGCTTGATCGGCCTGGGCACCGATCGAGTCGCGGTCTCCGAGAATGCGTTGGCGCGCATACGCCAAGCTCGTCGAGTCACGAATGAACGCGCTCATGACCGGGCGCATTCCGTGCGCGCGCGCCCACCGCAGAGCCTCCCGCCGCCCTGCGGGGCTTGCGAGCATGGCGACTTCCTGCTCGTGGAACCACCCGACCGCCGCGTACTCCGTCAATCGCTCGCGCGTGATGCGCTGCTCTTGGCGTCGCAGCATCGAGACGAGCCACACAGCCACGATGAACAGGGGCACCTGCACGAGCAGGTAGTAGCCGTAGAAGTCGGAGATGAAGAAGAGCACGCCGTTCCAGAACGCGTGCAACAACACCGCCGGCACGAGGCCGATACCGAACGCGACAACCCCGCGCCACCAGCCAGGGCGTTGAGCGGCGTATCCGATCGCTGCTCCGATGAAGGCGGTGAACATGACGTGAGCGAAGGGCGACATGATGCCGCGAATGAAGAAGACCTCGAACGTACTGGCGGGCGACGACGAAGCCAGCTCGGCCCCGAAGTACAAGATGTTCTCGGTGAAGGCGAAGCCCCCGGCGACCCAGGCGGAATAGACGATTCCGTCAACCGGCCCATCAAAGTGCCGTCGCACGACGAAGAAGAGCAGCAAGACGCCGAGACCCTTACCGACCTCTTCCACGATGGGCGCTTGTACCGCATAGCCGAAGAACTCGACGCCGAACCCGCCCAGCCCGGAGGCCGCGATGATGTTCTGGACTTCAGCATCGACGATGAGCGCGAGCAAGACGCTGACGCCCGCGCCCCACAGAAACGCGAATACCAACGCGCCTCGCGGCTCGGGTTCCCATCGATCGATCCATCGGATGCCCCAGAAGACAATGCCGAGGGGTACGAGCGCCATGAGGCCGCCGATGATGACACCGGCTGGCCCGAGCCCGACGAACAGATAGGCCAGCACGAAGAGCATCGAG
>CALRMP020000014.1:0-46447 GCA_943369205.1 Gulosibacter massiliensis
CCCCACGACGCTGGTCGCGGAGGTGCAGGCCATCGCGCACGGCACCGCGTTGCGGCCTCCGCTCGCCGGCCCACAGCCCGGTGAAGTCGAGCAGTTCGCTCGCACGGGCGGGAACCGGCAGGGTCGCGGCGAGGCGATGAATCTCGACGCCCTCGGGGGCCTCGGCGCGGGCATCCAGCGCAATCACCACAACGCCCTCGGCGGAGAGTCGCGCGTGCCAACCGACCGTCAGGAGGGGGCCGTGATCGTCGTGCACGAGAAGCTCGACCGAGAGCGCGTTCTCGTCGGGCTGAGTGAGGCCGGTGCGACGAATTCGTTGGGGCAGGCGCGCGGCACCCGACCCGACGCGGTGAGCGACGAGCGCCGGGAACCCGCTCCAGCCGTCGGCCGGCCCGGCGAAGATCGACGGCATGAGCGGCACGTCGGGAGAGCTCGGTCCGACGGCAGGGTGTGCCGCCACGACGCTCTCAAGCATGAGCGGCTCGACGTCACCCAGGTCGAGACCCCAGTGAATGAGCCGTGGCACGGCCGTGCCGCGGGCGTCGAGCACGAAGCTGACACCCGCGGCACGGAGGTGGAGAAGCGAAATAACTACTCCTTGACAGGAATCGAGGCTGCCTTCAGGGCTGCAATCGTGGAGGTCTGGCCGGCGGCCAGTGCTTCCAGGAGCGTACCGCTGCCCGAGACGGCACCGGAGAAGCCGTCAGCAACATCGTTGTAGACCTGCGTCATGGTCGGGCCCCAGGTGAAGTTGGGGTCGACGTTGTTGCCGGCCTCGGCAAACACCTCGTAGATGTTCTGTCCGCCGTAGAACTCCACGCCCTCACCGAAGACCGGAAGCTGAGCTCCGGCGATCGTCGCGGGGTAGATGTTCGCGGTGCGGTTCATCGCCGTGAGTGCGTCGGCGTCCGTGTTCAGCCACAGAGCGAACTGCGCAGCTTCGTACGGGTGGTCGGAGCCCTTGAGCACTGCAGTGGTCGAGCCACCCCAGTTGCCCGCTGCGCTCGCGCCGGCTTCCCACTGCGGCATCGGGGCGACAGCCCAGTTGCCGGCGGTGTCAGGCGCACCGCTTGCGATGGTGTTCGCGCCCCACACAGCCGAAACCCACGTCCAGAGTTCACTCGTGTTGTAGGCCGCGTTCCACTCGTCAGTCCACGGCGGGTAGACAGCGACGAGGTCGTTGTCAATGAGGCCCTGCCAGTACTCGGCAACCTGAGTGGTCTCTGCGCCGGTCATGTCGACCGTCCAGCCGTCAGCGTCGTTCGAGAACCACTCGCCGCCCGCCTGCCACACCAAGCCGGCGAAGGCGTTGATGTCGCTCTGCGAGAAGTTGTTGATGTAGCCACCCTGCTCACGAATCTGCACGGCGGCAGCCTCGTACTCTTCCCACGTGGTGGGAACCGGGATGCCTGCAGCCTCAAACAGGTCGGCACGGTAGAACATGGCCATGGGGCCGGTGTCTTGCGGGATCGCGTAAACCGCGTTCTCTTCACCGAAGGTCACCTGGCTCCAGGTCCAACCCACGAACTGGTCCTCCGCCTCGAGGATTCCCTCGCAGGCCGCGATGTTCTCGAGGCCGTCCTGTACGCGGAAGTTCGGCATCGCGTCGAACTCAATCTGGCCGAGGTCGGGAGCGTTGCCCGCTGCGATCTGGTTGAAGAAGTTCTGGTAGGTACCGCCGTTGCCGTTCGGTCCGGTCTGAACCTCGACCTGAATGTCGGGGTTCTCCTCGTTCCAGATAGCCACTGCCTCTTCGATGCCGGGAAGCCAGCTCATGAAGGTGAGAGTGACCGGTCCGTCTGAGGGAGCGCAGTCGCCGCTCGCGCCAGGGGCGTCGGTGTCCCCGGTCGCGCAGGCCGTCAGCGCAAGTGCGGAGATGGCCGCGATGGCCCCCGCACGTGCGATTCGCGTGATCGCCATGCTGTGTTCCTTTCGATTGGTGGTGGTGCTCCGCTCGACCGACGGGCGGTCGAGGGTCTTGTGGCGGCGACTCATTTGAGCCCGCCGTTCGCCAACCCCGACTGCCAGAACCGCTGCAGTGCAAGGAAGGTGACGATGAGGGGAATGATCGACAACAGCGAGCCGATAATCACGAGCGCGCGGATGTCAGGAATCTGGCTCACCTGGGTGTTCCAGACATAGAGGCCGAGGGTCACCGGAAACAGGTCTTCGTCGCGCAGCATGATGAGCGGCAAGAAGAAGTTGTTCCAAATGGCCACGAACTGAAAGAGGAAGATCGTCACGAGGGCAGGCGCCATGAGTCGCGTCGCCACCGTGAAGAACGTGCGTACCTCGCCTGCTCCATCGATGCGAGCGGCTTCGATGATCTCGTCGGGAACACTCGCCGCCGCGTAAATGCGCGACAAGTACACCCCGAACGGGCTCACGAGGCTCGGCAGCAACACGGCCCAGATGGTGTTCGTTGCGCCCGCCTGACTGAAGAGCAAGAACAGTGGCAACGCGAGAGCCGTCGCGGGTACGAGAACGCCACCCAGGATCACGTTGAAGAGCGTCTCGCGCCCCCGGAAGCTGTACTTCGCGATCGCGTAGCCCGCCATTGCGGCGATGAGCGTGGCGAGTAGCGCGCCGACGCCCGCGTACAGCGCGCTATTGCCCAGCCACCGCAGGAACACGCCGTCGCGGTAACTGATGAGAGCGGCGATGTTGTCGAACAACGCGAAATCAGCAAACCAGAGCGGATTCGTCGTGGTGAAGTCGTCACGGGCCTTGCTCGAGGCGACGACCAGCCACCAGAGCGGCGTCAAGAAATAGAGCGTCGCAACGACCATGACGGACATCGCGACAACACGCGACACCGCGCTTTCGCGGATCCCGCCGTCACGGCTCTGCTTCTTCATTCCCTGCGTTCGCAACGCTCGGGTTTCCGTCGAAACGGTCACTATGCAGCCCTCCGTTGCGTCAGCTTGAGAACGGTAAACGAGAGCACGAACGTCGCGAGGGCGAGTACGACCGACATCGCGGCGGCGAGGCTGATGTTGGGTACCGACGCGGTGGAGTAGATCGTGAGGTTCGGCGTGAATGTGCTCGTCACGGCAGTCGTGAAGCTTTGGAAGACCTGCGGTTCGGCCAGAAGCTGCAGAGTTCCGATGATCGAGAAGATGCCGGTGAGCACCAGCGCCGGGATGACGAGTGGGATCTTGATTGCGAAAGCGATCCGGAACTGGCCTGCGCCGTCGAGGCGAGCTGCCTCGTAGATCTCTTGCGGAATCGACAACAGTGCCGAGTAAATGATGAGCATGTTGTAGCCCACGTAGACCCAGGTGACCACGTTGGCGATTGACCACAGCACCGTCTGAGTCGACAAGAAGTCAAAGTTAGACGTGACGGCGGTAAACGGCGAGAGGTTCGGCGAGTAGAGGAAGCCCCACATGATCGCGGCGATGACGCTCGGAACGGCATACGGTGCGAAGAATGCCAGCCGGAAGAACTTGGAACCCCTCACGAGCGGTGAGTCGAGCAAGAGAGCCAGCACGAGCGCGAGCCCGAGCATGATCGGCACCTGCACGATTCCGAACAGCAGCACTCGGCCGATCGATTCCCAGAATGGTCCATTTTGGAACACGGCGATGTACTGAGTGAGCCCTCCGAAGACCTGAACAGCGGGCCCGAAGGTGCCGTCTCGCTCAACCGTGAGCAACGACTGATAGACGGCGTACAGAATCGGTACGAGGTAGAACAACACGAACAGCGCCCCGAAGGGCACCAGGAAGACGGCGAGCGCCCCCCGATGGCGAACGGCTTTCGAGGCCTTGACGGCAGTGTCACGCGCCACGATCGCTCCTTTCTGCGACGACGACGCGCACGGCACCCGCTGGCAGCGGCGTGGCGTCGGTAACCGTCTCGCCCGAAATCAGGTCAAGACCCGCGTACGGTACCGCGATTGGCTCGGATCTGTGGTTGATGACGAAGGTGAATTCTTCGGTCGCCGACCGTCGAGTAACGATGTCAACGTCATACCCGACCTCCACGATGTCCACTCCCGCTTCGATAGCGAGCTGGCGCAGCAGCGTGAGCACGCTGTCGTCGTCGAGAACAGTTGCCGCGTAAACGGCGGCGCCGGCGCCGACGGAGCGGCGGGTCACAGCGGGCAGACCTGCCGCGGGGCCCGTCTGGAACGTCGCGAGAACCTGCGCGTCATGCACGCGCACGGCGTCGCTCCACACGCTTCCGGATCCGCCGTTCGAGAGTGCGACGTCGGCTCCGGCGGCAAGCGGGCGGAACTCGTCGATCGTGAGGCCGAGCAGGTCGCGGAAAGCTCCGGGGTAACCACCGGCGATGACGGCGTCGTGTTCGTCGACGATTCCCGAGAAGGGCGTGATGAGCACGGTGGCGCCCGACTGCGCAGCCCGGGCAATGGCCTGCGCCGCGGCATCTGTCACGGTATAGAGCGTCGGCACGACCACGAGGTCGTAGCCAGCGAGATCGGCGCCGGGAGCGACCATGTCGACCGTGACCCCGAGAGCGCGCAGGGCCCGGTGGTAGCGGTGAGCTTCGGGCAAGTAGCGCAAAAGACTCGTCGGTTGCGAGTCACCCTCGGCCGCCCACCAGGCTTCCCACGAGAACACGATGGCCGCGCGAGCGTGAACCCGCGAGCCGACGACCGGGGTCAACCGATCAAGCAGATCAGACAGCTCGACGCTCAGCGCCCATCCCTGACCGGTCGTTCCGCTGTGGGGAAGAAGCGCTGAGTGGAACTTCTCGGCCCCACTGCGCGACGCCCGCCACTGGAAGAAGCAGATCGAGTCAGCACCTCGAGCAACGTGGCCGAGCACGGTGCGGACGAGCTCACCCTCGCGCTTGGCGTGGTTGACCGGCTGCCAGCTCACGGCGCTCGTCGACGTCTCCATGACCATCCACGGGTCGCCCGCTGCGAGGCCTCTCGTCAGATCGGCGCTGAAGGCCAGCTCGGCGATCGGGTCGGCGAGTCGGTGATCGAGATAGTGGTCGTTGGCAATGAGGTCAAGTTCGGACGCCCACGAGAAGTAGTCGAGCGTCTGGATATGCGCCGTGACCATGAGGTTCGTCGTGACGGGGATGCTTGAGCGCTCGCGCAGCACGGCAGCCTCGGCCCGGTAGTAGTCGAGGAGCTCGTCCGACGAGAACCGCTTGAAATCGAGCAGCTGTGCCGGGTTGCCTGCTGAGCGAGTTGCTCGCGGGGGAAGGACATCCTCCCAGTCGCCCACGCGCTGGCTCCAGAACGCGGTACCCCATGCGCGGTTGAGGGCCTCGAGCGAGCCATAGCGACGGCGGAGCCATACCCGGAAAGCCGCAGCAGACACATCGCAGTAGCACAGCGCGTTGTGGCACCCCAGTTCGTTCGACACGTGCCAGAGAATGACGGCAGGGTGGTCGCCGTAGCGATCAGCCATTGCGCTCACGAGCGTCAACGCCTTCTCGCGGAAGACGGGGGAGCTCGGGCACCAGGCCTGCCGGCCACCCGGCCATGCCAAGGTTCCGTTGGCGAATTGCGGGAGCGTCTCGGGATGCACGCGAGCGAGCCACGGCGGGGGAGACGACGTGCCCGTTCCGAGGTTGATGCGGATCCCGGCCGCGTGGAGGAGCTCGATGATGCGATCGAGTCGCGAAAAGTCGAAAGGCCCTGGGGTCGGTTGCAGCTGGGCCCATCCGAAGATGTTGATCGCCACGAGATCGACACCCAGTTCGGTCATGAGGGCGATGTCGTCGACCCATACTGACTCGTCCCACTGTTCGGGGTTGTAGTCGCAGCCGAGGGTGATGGTGCCCGTGGCCCAGCCCGGAACGAGCGGCTTCGCCGCGTTCAGGGTTTGGGGAGTACTCACGGGCCGTCCTCGTTCGGTTCGGTGGTCAACGTCATTGTTGCTCCGAAACCTCGCGCTCTGTGAGCGTGCACAGACGATGCGGTAAAGCATCACGATGAGGTTTTCTGTGAGCGCTCACAGAGTAGGCAGGTCAACCCGCCCGTGTCAACTGGTGAACCGCGCTCGCGAGCCCTGATGCTGGCTACACTGAGGCCGTGTCCGAACCCGTCACACGCCACAAACGCGCCACGATCTTTGACGTAGCCGCAGAAGCGGGCGTCTCACGAGGCACGGTGTCGCGCGTCCTCAATGGCGAGCCCTACGTGTCTGCAGCCGCGCGCGAAGCAATCGAGGCAGCGATAGCGCGCGTGGGTTATGTGCGCAATACGGCGGCCCGAAACCTCGCGACACAGTCATCCGGAGCGATCGCTCTCATCGTGCACGAGCCCCACTCCGTCTTCGTCGACGACCCGAACATCGGCGCGATTCTTCTCGGCATCAATGCCTCACTCTCGGCGGCTGACTATCAGCTCGTCTCCCTCATCATCGACACCGAGCGCGACTCGCAACGCGTCACCGGGTACCTGGGCGGGGGATTCGTCGACGGAGCCATCATCGTGTCTGCGCGCGAGGGTGATCCGATCTCGCAGGCCATCGCCGACCTGCAGCTTCCCGCCGTCATGATCGGACGCCCCGACAACGAACCTCGATTGCCCTGGGTGGGAATCGACAACCGCGGAGCCGCCCGTCACATCACCGAGCGACTCATGGGCACAGGCCGCACACACGTTGGCATGATCGCCGCTGGCCTCGACCGCGATAGTGGTCGCGACCGTCTCGCCGGCTTCAGTGATGCTCTGGGAGATCGCTTCGACGAGCGGTTGGTCTCACGGCAAAGCCTCTACACCTACGCCGCGGGGGTCGCCGGCATGGCGGAGCTTCTCGCGATCGATCCGCACATCGACGGCGTCTTTGCCGCGTCGGATGCTGTCGCGGCAGGAGCCTTGGAGACCCTTCGCGATGCTGGTCGCAGCGTGCCCGGCGACGTTGGCGTCGTCGGATTCGATGACAGTGCGTGGGCGCGTCGAGCTCAACCAGAGTTGTCGACGGTGCATCAGCCCGCGGGCGAGCTCGGTGCGCGTGCTGCCGCGCTTGTCCTCGAGCAAGTGCGGTCGGGAAAGCCCGATGGTCACGGTGTTCTGCTCGACACCGAGGTGGTGTGGCGGCATTCCGCGTGACTCGGCCAGGCAGCCGATGACAAACGACGCTTCTCCCCGCCCGACGCGCTGGAGGGCTGTCGGTGTGCTCTCCGCTCTCGTCGCCGCGATCGTGCTCGGCGGGACGTCGTATCTCGGCTACGCGATGCTCGCGCCCCTCGAGAGCATTGCGCCCGAGGTGATCGCCCTCGAGCAGGCGGATACACCCGAGCCAGACGTCTCACTGCCGAGCTACGGTGGCAGCGCCATTGGCGACGCCGATAGCGATCACCTCTTCGCGGGCCGTGAGGTCGACACGCCGCGTCCGATCGCCTCGCTGACCAAGGTGATCACCGCGCTGGTCGTGCTCGACGCGCGCCCGATCGCAGCGGGCACTGACGGAGCGGTCATCACCCTCCGCCCTACCGACACTCAACTCGTCGCTCGCTATGCAGCGATCAATGGCACAACGGCACCGGCTCCGGCCGGGCGCACCATCACGCAGCGTGCCGTGATTGAGCTCATGATCGTGCACTCGGCCAACAACTACTCCGAGACGCTGGCGGTGTGGGCGTTCGGCTCGGCTGATGCCTATCTGGCAGCGGCACGCGAATGGCTCGACGCCCACGAACTCGGCGGCATCACCATTGCTGACTCGACCGGTTTCTCGCCCGACAACACGGCGAGTCCGCGCATGCTGTTGCGGCTCGCGCGCATCGCGCTCGCTGACCCCGTAGTCGCTGCCGCCGCGGCACTGCCTCGCGTGAGCGTCGCCGGAATCGGGAGCTACGACAATCGCAATCTCTTGGTCGGTGTCGACGGCGTCACGGGTTTGAAGACCGGCACACTGCGCGCGTCGGGGTCATCACTCCTGTTTTCGGCAGAGCACGCGGGTTCGACGGGGGAGCACCGCGTCGTGGGTGTCGTGCTGAACGGACCAACCGGAGAGCGTGTTGCCGACGACGCTCGCGCGCTGTTGCTGAGCGTGCGCGACGACTATCACGAGCTCGTCGTCGCGGAGGAGTCGACCGTCGTTGCCCGTTATGAAGCGCCCTGGGGAGACACCGCTGAGCTGCGCCTCGCGCGTGGCGTCGACGATGTGGTGTGGGGAGCCGTGACCACCCGATCGGTGATCAACGCCCCGGCACTCCAACCCGGTGTTCCCACCGACGCTCGGGCGTTCGCGGAGATTCGGTTCGCGGGCGAGCGCGTCGAGGTACCCCTCGAGTGGAACGGCGCGATCGATGAGCCGCCCCTCGATTGGAGGCTCGCACACGCGGCCAACCAGCTCGTCGAAGCGCTAGGACTCAGCAACTAGCCGCACGTGTGCACGGCACGCCGCCGGCGGAACTACTCGGGCGGCAGTGTCGGTCGCTTGGGGCGAACGAGGTCACCCGACGACTGGTGACGGATTCGCCGCACGACCCAGGGCACGAGGTATTCGCGCGCCCAGCCGAGGTCTTCAACTCGCGCAGAGCGCCACGACCGAGCAGGAAGAGGCTCGGGATGCTGGGGCTCGAGGTCATGGTCGATTCCGAGTGAGTTCAACATCATGATGGCGATGGTGTGATGCCCGAGGGGTGAGAAGTGCAAGCGGTCGGGCGCCCACATCTGCGGATCTTTGAGATCGCGCAGTGCCCACATGTCGGCCACGATCGCGTCGTGCTTCGCAGCGATGTAGCGGAGGTTCTCGTTGTAGATGGCGACCTTGCCGCGCATGCGTCGCAACACGGGCGTCATGCCAATGTCGGGCCCGTTGAACATCACGACCGTTGCACCGTTCGACCGCAGGCGCCCGATCGTGTCGTCGAACAGCTCGGAGACCTGGTCGGGGTCAGTGCCCGGGCGGATGATGTCGTTACCGCCGCCGGAAATCGAGATGAGGTCGGGGCGCAACGCGAGCGCAGCATCCACCTGTTCATCAACGATCTGTTGCAGCAGGCGACCGCGAATGGCGAGGTTCGCGTAGGCGAAATCGTCGGTGCGCTCGGCGAGCTCTTCCGCGACACGGTCAGCCCAGCCCCGATGACCGCCCGGGCTCTGAGGTTCGGGGTCACCGATGCCTTCGGTGAACGAGTCGCCGATGGCGACGTAGCGAGACCACGGGTGAAGCTGGGGCATAGCCCTAGAGTGCCAGACCTATCGCCGCACGCGCACGCTGTGCCACAGTGGAGCTCCCAACGAAAGGATCACCCATGGGTTTTCTCGGATTCCTTCTTCTCGGCCTCATCGCGGGCGCGATCGCCAAAGCGATCCTTCCGGGCAAGCAGACCGGCGGCTGGCTGTCGACGCTGATCCTCGGCGTCATCGGCGCTCTTGTTGGAGGCTGGATCGGTACGCTCCTGAACCTCGGCTCGGTCAATGACTTCTTCAGCATCGGCACCTGGCTGCTCGCCATCGGCGGCTCGATCCTCGTGATCTTGGTCTGGGGTCTCATCACCCGCAAGAAGTAGCTCTATCACTCGAACGCCCCTCGCGCATCCCGACACCGTCAGTACACGGTGGCAGGATGACCGCGTGGGGCGTTCGTCATGAGCAAGCAAGACGGCAGCGGTCGGCAGGTCACCCAGGCGCCGACCGCTGATCTGAGCGCGCACATTCTGCACCTCGACATGGACGCGTTCTTCGCCTCGGTCGAGTTGCTCGATCGACCCGACCTTTTCGGCAAGCCCGTCATCGTCGGGCATCGCGGTGCTCGATCGGTCGTGACGGCGGCCACGTACGAAGCTCGACGGTACGGTGTCAACTCGGCGATGCCCATGGCGGTCGCGCTGCGGCGTTGCCCCCACGCGGTGGTTCTCGAGCCACACTACGAGCGCTATCAGGCAGCGTCGGGTGCGGTCATGCAGATTCTCGGCGACGTCACCCCGCTCGTCGAGCCGTTGAGCATCGACGAAGCGTTCCTCGACGTTGCGGGTTCGGTCGGTCTGTTTGGCCCGCCTTACGCGATCGGCGAGGCTCTGCGCGCGCGTATCCGCGCCGAGACGGGGCTCGTCGCCTCGGTCGGTGCCGCGTCGACCAAGTTCGTCGCGAAGCTCGCATCGGGGCGTGCGAAGCCCGACGGCCTCCTCGTCGTGCCCGCCGCCGAGACGCTCGCGTTCTTGCACCCCCAGCCCATCACGGCCCTGTGGGGCGTCGGGGCGGCATCAGCGCAGCGCCTTGAACGCCTCGGTCTGCACACGATCGGCGACGTCGCGGATGCTCCGCTCGACGCCCTCACGCGCGCACTCGGCCCCGCCAGCGCCGGGCACCTGCACGCCCTCGCGCACGGCCGCGACCCGCGCTCGGTGACCCCGGAGCGTGCCGAAAAGTCGATCGGCCACGAGGTGACCTTCGAGACCGACCTCACCGATCGCGCGATGATCGACCGCGAGTTGCTGAGGCTCGCCGACCGCGTGGCCGAGCGACTGCGTCGCGGCGGCTGGGTGACGCGCACGGTCTCGGTGAAGCTTCGCTTCGGCAACTTCGAGACGATCACTCGTGCGCAGACGCTCGCCGAGCCGACCGACGTTGCGCAGCGCATTGCCACCGAAGCGCGAGCTCTCTACGCGGCCTCGCCGGTTGTCGGGCGGGGGCTGAGACTTGTCGGCGTGCGCGCCGAGAACCTGTTGCCGACGGGGGCGATCGCGCGCGGGTTGTGGGACGACGACGAGACCTGGCGCGATGCCGAGGAGGCCATCGACGCGCTGGCGGAGAAGTTTGGGCGCGGTGCGGTGCAGCGAGCATCCCTCTTGCGCGACACGACGCCCAAGCGCGGGAGCGTTCCCGACGGAGGCTGACGCGGCCGCCCGTGTCACCGGCCGGCAGTGTCACCGGCCTCGACTAGCATCGAGTTCTCGTGACTGCTTCTTTCCGCCGTGCCCCGCACGTGGGCACCTTCGCAGCGGAACACCTGTCACCGGCCTACCCCGAACGGGCCGCCCGCGGCACCGCCGACCGCCTCCGCGCGTGGCAAGCCGAGGCACTCGATCAGTACTTCGAGACCGAGCCGCGCGACTTCTTGGCGGCCGCGACCCCGGGCGCGGGAAAGACCACCTTCGCCCTTCGACTCGCGGCTGAGCTGCTCGCTCGCCGCACCGTCGAGCGCGTCATCGTCGTCGCGCCGACCGAGCACTTGAAGCGACAGTGGGCCGACGCAGCGCATCGCGTGGGGATTCGCCTTGATCCGGTCTTCCGCAATTCTTCGCGCGTGATCCCGCGGGCCTTCCACGGCGCGGCGGTCACCTACGCGCAGGTCGCCGCCCAGCCGTTCGTGCATCGTGTTCTCGTCGAGCAGGCGTCGACGCTCGTGATTCTTGACGAAGTGCACCACGGCGGCGACGCGCTCAGTTGGGGCGATGCGATGCGCGAGGCCTTCGAGGGTGCGACGCGGAGGCTCTCGCTCACCGGAACGCCGTTCCGCAGTGACACCGCACCGATTCCCTTCGTGAGTTACGTGCCCGACGCCGACGGCGTGCGGCTGTCGCAGACCGACTACCAATACGGCTACGGTCGCGCACTGCGCGACGGCGTCGTGCGGCCCGTCATTTTCTTGTCGTACGGAGGCCGCACCCGGTGGCGCACGACGACCGGCGATGAGATGGAGGCGGTGCTCGGGCAGGACGACACCGCCGACATCACGGCGCAGGCTTGGCGCACCGCTCTTGACCCCGGTGGCGAATGGATGAGCGGCGTCTTGCGCGCTGCTGACACTCGCCTCACGGAAGTGCGCGCGGCGATTCCCGATGCGGGCGGGCTCGTCATCGCCACCGACCAGGCGACCGCGCGCGCCTACGCCGAACTGCTGGCGTCGATCGCGGGGGAGGAGCCCGTTGTGGTTCTGAGCGACGAGACGGGAGCATCCGCGCGCATTGCCGAGTTTGCCGAGTCGGAGGCGCGCTGGTTGGTCGCCGTTCGCATGGTGTCGGAGGGCGTCGATGTGCCGCGGCTGGCCGTCGGGGTCTATGCAACGAGCGCCGCGACCCCGCTCTACTTCGCCCAAGCGATTGGGCGGTTTGTGCGGGCCCGTCGTCGCGGTGAGCTCGCGTCGATCTTCGTGCCCAGCGTTCCGAGCATCCGGCGTCTGGCGAGCGAACTCGAACGCGAACGCGACCATGCCCTCGACCGGCCGAGCGACGAACTGCTCGACGACTCCTTGCTTGCGGCGGCCGAACGGGAAGAGAAGGCGAGCGAGTCAGAACTGGCCGAGTTCACCTACCAAGCGCTCGAGTCGAGCGCGATGTTCGACACCGTGCTCTACGAGGGCGACACCTTCGGCCAGCTCGCCGAAGTCGGCAGCCTCGAAGAACTCGACTTCCTCGGGCTTCCCGGCATTCTCGAACCCGACCAGGTGCGCGAGGTGCTGCGAGCACGTCAGCAGCGCCAGGCCCGTCGAGCCGCCGAACGCCCGGCATCGCAACCCGCACCGCAGCCGCTCTACCGCTCGTTGACCGACCAGCGGTCGCTGCTCAATAGCCTCGTCGGCTTGCGTGCCAAACTCACGGGCCAGCCGCACGGTCACATCCACGCCGAACTGCGTCGGCAATGCGGGGGGCCCGCGGTCGGGCAAGCGACCGTCGCCCAACTGCAGTCGCGCATCGACGCCCTGCGCCGGCAGCTCCACAGCGCGTGAACACCGCCCGGCGGCGGCATGATGGGGGAGTGCGCGATACTCCCTACCTCGTGATCGACGAGCCGCTGCTCGAGGCGAACCTCGCGGCGATGGCCGACCACGCCCGGCAGCTCGGTGTCGCCCTGCGCCCTCACGCGAAGACGCACAAGAGCATCGAGCTCGCTCGGCGTCAGCTCGCCCACGGTGCGGTCGGGCTCACTGTGGCGACCGTCGGCGAGGCCGAGATCTTTGCCGAGGGTGGCATCGACGACCTGTTTATCGCCTACCCCGTGTGGGCCGCAGGCCCGCGCGCCACGCGACTGCGGGAGCTCGCGGGTCGCCTGCGGCTTCGCGTCGGTGTCGATTCGATCGAGGGGGCGCGGATGCTCGCCGACGCCGTGACGGGTGGCGAGCATCCCGCCCCGATCGCTGTCGCGATCGAAGTCGACAGTGGTCACCATCGCACCGGCGTCTCGCCCGAGCAGGCGGGGCTCATCGCCGCCGCGGCCACCGAGTATGGGCTCACGGTTGACGGAGTCTTCACATTTCCTGGCCACTCATACGCGCCCGATGCGCGCGCGAGTGCCGCGCACGACGAGGCGCAGGCGCTCGAGGGCGCGCGCGATTCGCTGCTTGCCCTGGGGCTTCCGTGCCCGGTCGTCAGCGGCGGCTCGACGCCGAGTGCCGACGCGGCCGCGGGTACAGCGAGCGGGGGCGTGCTCACCGAGCTACGGCCAGGGGTCTACCCATTTTTCGACGCTCAGCAGTGGGAACTCGGCACGGTGGGCCCCGCCCGCATCGCCCTCACGGCGGTCGCCACGGTCGTGAGCGTTCGCGGGTCACGGGTCGTGGTCGATCTCGGCAACAAGGTTCTGGGGGCCGACCGGCCGGCCTATGCGAGCGGGTTCGGGCGACTGCCCGCCGCGCCGGACGCGCGCATCGTTGCGCTCTCAGAACACCATGCAACGATCGAGTTCGACAGCGCCGACGCACCTCCCACGCTCGGCGATCGTGTGACCATCGCGCCGAACCACGTGTGTTCTGCGATCAACCTCGCTGATGAGCTCGTCATCGAGCGAGCCGGGCGCGAGGTCGCTGTCTGGAAAGTCGACGCGAGAGGGGCCAATACGTGAGCGAACCCATCGTGGCGGAGAGCATCCCGTCGCCCGCACTACGGCAGTACCACGAGGCGCTGAGCGAGCCGCGTCGACCGTGGTGGGTAGCAGCCCTGGCTCTCGCCACGTTCGCGGCAAGCGTTGTCGTCGTGAGCGTGCTGCTGTCGTTCTCGGCCGTCGAACTTGACCTCGTTCTCGGTCTGACGTCGGAAGAGGAGCTGGCGTCTGGTGCATTCGCGATCACGCCCACGGTCTTCCTCGCGAACAACCTGCTGCTCGCAGCGATGATCCCGCTGTCGATGCTGATTCAGTGGGCCTTCTTTGGCGTCCGGCCGCGGTGGATGCACTCCGTCACAGGCGCGTGGCGCTGGCACCTCGTGCGCCGGTCAGCGCTGTTCATCGTGCCGATCTTCCTGCTCTACACCGGGGGAGCCCTCGTTCTCGCCGCGGCGTCGCTCATCGAGCAGCCGCCGAGCGGCTCAACGCTCGCGCTGCTCGTCATCATCGTGCTCACGACACCGTTTCAAGCCGCCGGCGAAGAGTATGGCTTTCGGGGGTTCATCTCGCGCACCGTCGGCTCGTGGTCGAGTCGTTCCGGGGTCTCGTTTGCGATCGGCACGGTTGCATCGTCCATCGTGTTTGCGCTTGTGCACTTCGCCGCTGACCCGTGGCTGATCGCGTACTACCTGCTCTTCGCGGTGGCGATGTCGCTCATCGTTCGGGCCACGGGCGGGCTCGAGATCGCCGTGCTCATTCACGTCCTCAACAACGTGCTGTTGCTGATTCCGGCCGTCGTGCTCAGCACGCTCGAAGAATCGCTGAATCGCGATGTGGGGGCAGCGGGCGCCTTCGCGCTCGTTCCGATGGCTGTGATCACGATCATCACGCTCATCGTGCTGCGCTGGGCTCCTCGGCGGGGAGTGGTCGCGAGCGCGCCACCGCCGCCGCACCGGTTATCGAAAGTCGCGACTGGGCATCGTGACGCGCAAGGGCAACGACTCGACCCGGTCGGCGACGATGTTGACGACACCCTCGGGTGAGCGCTCGAGCGTGCCGCGAATGATGAGCGCGCGGCTCTCGCGCACCGTGCGGCGGTAGCGGCCCCACAGCCCGACCGAGCAGATGACATTGACGAGGCCCGTCTCGTCTTCGAGGTTCAAGAACGTGATGCCGCTCGCGGTCGCGGGTCGTTGGCGGTGGGTGACGACACCCGCCACCTCGACGCGGTGCCCCGGCTCGGCGCTGCGCAACTCGCGCGCGCTCAGCACGCCGCGCTCGCGCAACAGCCCGCGCACGAAGCGCACGGGGTGGTCACCGGGCGCGATACCCGTCGACACGAGGTTGGCAACCATCAGTTCGTGCGCGTCGAGGTCGGTGAACAACGGCGGTTGCACGGCCGTGACCACTCCGGGCAGATACTCGGGCCGAGCCTGCGCCGCGGCACCTGCCGCCCACAGCGCCTCGCGCCGCGACATGCCGAGCACGTCGAAAGCGCCGGCGGTCGCGAGCGCCTCGACCTGTGCGGCCGTGAGTCCGGTGCGGTAGACGAGTTCGGTGAGGTCGCGGTAGGGGCCACCCCGCTCGCGCTCAGCGACGATGCGCTGGGCCGTCGGCCGACCTATCCCGGTGACCTCGGCGAGCCCCAACCGCACCGCGAGCTCACCGTCGCGGCGGTGCAGCGCGCAGTCGGCGAGGTCGCCATTTGTCGACGCAGGCTCGAACTCGGGCACGGGCGGCTGCTGGCGGTGGATGCACTGCTCAAGCCCCGTGGGGTGCGCGCGGCGGGCATCCGTCGCCACAGGTTCATGCGCTGACGCGACGACGAGATCGATGCGCTCGAGCCCCGCCTCGACCCCCGACCGCAGGATGCACGGGGTGCGCACTTCGACTCCGTGCCGTTCGGCGTCGCCCGTGAGCGTCGACGGCGAGTAGAAGCCCATCGGCTGGGCGCGCAGCAGCGAGGCGAGGAAGATGCCGGGGTAGTGCAGCTTGATGTACGAACTCGCGTAGACGAGCAGCGCGAAGCTGATCGAGTGGCTTTCGGCGAAGCCGAAGTTGGCGAAGGCCTGAATGCGGCCGTAGATCTCGTCGGCGAGTTGGCCCGTGATGCCGTTGCCCGCCATGCCGGCGTAGAGCGTCTCGCGCAGTGACTCGATGCGCTCGAGGCCGCGCTTGCTGCCCATCGCACGCCGCAGCAGGTCGGCGTCGTCGCCCGTGCAGCCACCGACCGCCATCGCCACTTGCATGAGTTGTTCTTGAAAGATCGGTATGCCGAGCGTGCGCTCGAGCGGCTCGACGAGCTTGGGGTGGTCGTAGGTGATCGGCTCGTGACCGAGCTTGCGGCGCACGAAGGGATGCACCGCACCGCCCTGAATCGGCCCCGGCCGCACGAGCGCGATCTGCACGACGAGGTCGTAGAACTTTCGCGGCTGCAAGCGCGGCAGCAAGCCCATCTGGGCGCGACTCTCGACCTGAAAGACGCCGATCGAGTCGGCCCGGCACAGCATGTCGTAGGTCGCCTGCTCTTCTTTCGGCAGCGTCGCGAGCTCCCACCGCTCGCCGAGGTGCTCGTCGATCAAGTCGAACGAATACTGCAGGGCCGCGAGCATGCCGAGGCCGAGCAGGTCGAACTTGACGAGGCCCATCCAGGCGCAGTCGTCTTTGTCCCACTGCAGCACCGTGCGGTTCTCCATGCGCGCGTGTTCGATCGGCACGATCTCGCCGACGGGCCGGTCGGTGAGCACCATGCCGCCCGAGTGGATGCCCAAGTGGCGGGGGTATTTCAGCACCTGATTCGCCAGATCAACAACCTCATCGGGGATGTCGTGCGTGAGTTGTTCTGCTTCCCGACGACCGGGACGGTCGTCGGCGCTGGCGTCGCGGCGACGACCAGAAATGGTCGTCGCTCCGTGCTCCAGCGCGCCCCAGCGCTCGACCTGCTTGCTCCAGGCGTCTTGCTGACCGGTGGAGTAGCCGAGCGCCCGCGCCATGTCGCGCACGGCGTTCTTGGGCCGATACGAGATCACGTTGGCGACCTGCGCGGCGTTGCGGCGACCGTACTTCTCGAACACGTACTGGATGACCTCTTCGCGCCGATCAGAGTCGAAGTCGACGTCGATGTCGGGCTCTTCATCGCGCAGGGCCGAGAGAAAGCGTTCGAAGGGCAGCTTGTAGCCGATCGAGTCGACCGCCGTGATGTCGAGCAAGTAGCAGACGGCCGAGTTGGCCGCCGAGCCGCGGCCCTGGCAGAGGATGCCCCGGCCGCGGGCGTACTGCACGATGTCGTGCACGATGAGGAAGTAACCGGGGAAGTCTTTCTGCTCGATGACCTCGAGTTCGCGCGCGATGCGGGCGCGCACCGCATCGTCAGCCTCGGGGTACTTGCGCGGCACGGCCGCCCACACGAGTTCGCGCAGCCAGCTCATGGGCGTGTGGCCGTCGGGCACTTCCTGCTTGGGCAGATTCGGTTTGGCCTGCCGGAGTGAGAAGCCGAGCTCGGTGGCGAGCGCGACGCTGTGCGCCACGGCCCCGGGGTAGCGCGCGAATAGTCGCTGCATCTCAGCACCGCTCCGCAGGTGCGACGTGCCCGCGGCCGGCAGCCAGCCCTGCATGTCGTCAAGACTGCGGCGCCCGCGCAGCGCGGCGAACGCGGTCGCGAGCGGGTATCGCGCGGGAGCCGCGTAGTGCACGGCGCCCGTCGCGACAATCGGCAGCCCGCGCTCGGCGGCAAGAGCCGCGAGCACATCGTTGTGCACGGTGTCGAGCGGGCGGCCGTGATCGAAGAGCTCGACGGTGACATTGGATGCTCCGAACCGGTCGACGAGCGCGTCGAGCTCGGCGCCCGCCGCGGCGATGTGGGCGCGCGTCGGCCGCGCGCGGGCGGCGCCATCCGAGGCCGCGCCGTCGTTGCCCGCTCGTCTCGTGTCGCGCCCCTCCAAAGCTGACCGCACAGCGCCCTTGCGGCACCCGGTGAGGATCATCCAGTGGTCGCCGCTCGTCGCGTCGCCGCCGCGGCCCGCGTGCTCGGCGAGCACGTCGAGGTCGTAGACCGGGCGGCCCTTCTCGGCGCCCGCGAGTTGCGCGTCGGTGATGGCCGCGGCGAGCCGGTGGTAGCCGGCCTGGCCGCGCGCGAGCACGAGCAAATGCGTGCCCTCGGGGTCGGGCACGCCCTGCTGCGGGCCCGTGAGGTCGAGCGAGAGTTCGGCGCCGAACACCGTCGTGATGCCGTACGGCTCGGCCGCTTCGGCCATGCGCACAACGCCGTAGAAACCGTCGTGGTCGGTCATCGCGAGGCCACTCAGCCCGAGGCGCGCGGCCTCTTCAAGTAGCTCTTCGGGGCTCGAGGCGCCGTCGAGAAAGCTGAAACTGGAGTGCGCGTGCAACTCTGCGTAGGGCACGACCGTGGCCGGGTCGGGAAGCCCGATTGCGGCGGCGCGATAGGGCGCGCGCTTCTGCGACCACGCGGGGGAGTCGCCCGCATCACCGCCGAGCGGCGGGCTCGACCCCGGCCGTTTTCCCTCGCGGAGACTGCGCTCAAACTCACTCCACGGAATCGGCGGGTTGTGCCAGCCCGCCATCAGCGCGGCCCTCGCGTCAGGTGCTCGTGCGCCCGGGGGAGAACTCGCGTACAATTTTCTGTACGGAGGCCACAATGAAGACCATGAGCTACTCGGAATCGCGCGCGAACTACGCCGCCGCTCTCGACGCGGTGCTCGACGACCGCGAAGAGATCGTCATCACGCGCGCCGGAAAAGACCCCGTGGTCATGGTGGCCCTCGACGACTACGAGTCGTTGAAAGAGACCGCCTACCTGCTGCGCAGCCCCGAAAACGCTCGCCGTCTGTTGGGCGCGATCGACGAGCTTGAGGCTGGCCGAGGTGAGCCCCACGAGCTGAGCGAGTGACGCTCGTCTGGTCACGCGCGGCATGGGAGGACTACGTCCACTGGCAGGCGAACGACCGCAAGATCGTGCAGCGCATTAACGCGTTGCTGAAAGACATCGCCCGCAACGGCAACGATGGATTGGGTAAACCCGAGGCCCTCAAGCACGGCTTTCAGGGCTACTGGTCGCGCCGCATCACCGATGAGCATCGGCTCATCTACAAGCTCGTCGGTGACGAGATCCGCATCGCGCAGTGCCGCTACCACTACGCGCCCTGAGCTCTCGTTAGTCATAGCGCGCCTCGGCCCACCAACTGGCACCCTCGAGCACGAGCAACCAGGCCACGCCCGCAGCGTCGACCACTTGCAACCGATGCAGTCGGCGCCGACGGATGCTCCACCACTGCTCATCGAGCGGCCACGGCCCCGCCCACGAGGTCACGGGCCGGGTTGTTCCGCCCGCCGCGGGGGCGAACTCAGCGGGGGCAGCGGAGAGTCGCATCCGGTCATCGATGCCAACGGCGGCACCCTGCGCGTCAACGACCGTGACGGCATGCCGCGACGGGAATACAGTGGCGGGCGCGGGCTGCGGCAATGCTCCGGGCCAGGGCCGCTCGAGGGGGCGGGTAATGACGGCGCGGTCACCCCACGGCACGAGCATCGATCGCTCGGCGAGGGTGCGGCCGCCGGTGCGCTGCGCGGTGAGCACGGCCTCGTGGCCGAGCAGGCTCTGCACGCGCGAGAGGGCGTGGTGCACGCGCTCGTCGGGGGCTGAGCCCCAGAGCCCTGGCTCGTGGTGGGCGAGGTCGTCGACGCTTTCGGGAACGAGCGTGACGCGCGTGATGGCCGATCGCAACCCCGGCCCGCGGTCGGCATCGGCTTGCCCGCGAGAACCGGCAAGACCCGCCGTGCGCGTTTCGCCGCTCAGCTGCCAGCGCACGCGGTCGACGATCTCGCTCGCGCGGAACGACCGTGGGTGCAGCCACGCCCGCTCGGTCTCGGTACCGTGTTCGTCGCGAAAACCGATGCGAATCGCCGTGGCAACGAGCAGGCGACGGGTGAGCGCTTCGACGAGGTCGTCGGCGAGTTGTCGCACGGCGAAGGCGAGTTGGTCGACGCGGTCAAGCGGTGGCTCAAGCTCAAGCACCCGCTCCAGGTCGGGTGGGGGAGTGCGGGGCACGATCGGGGTGGCATCGGCGGCCCCGGCGAGAGCGTGCCGGTGTGCGCCGGCCGCGCCGAAGCGGTCGCGCACAGCCTCGGCGGGCAGCGCGGCGAAGTCGCCGAGCGTGCGCACTCCGAGCCGCCCGAGCAGAGTCGCGAGGTCGGGGTCGCCGAGCGTCGTCACCGAGAACGGGGCGAGAAAAGGCCCGGAGGCTCCGCTCGCGACGATCTGCACGGTCTGCTCAGGCGCAACCGTGCGCGCCGCGAGCTCGGCGGCGAAGGGCCCGTCGGCGATGCCGATGCACACCTGGTCGAGCCCTTCGGCAATGACGGCCCCGCGCAGGGCAAGAGCAGCTGCCTTCTCGCCGCCGTAGTAGCGAGCAGGCCCGCGTGCCGCGAGCGCAAGCAAGCCCGGTCGCACGACCTGCACCCCGGCGACGAGCCCTTCCACGACGTCGATGATCGGAGCGAACAGCCGATGATCGCGGCCTTCGTCGAACGGTATGACGACAAGCGAGGTGCAGAGCGATTGGGCTTCCCGACGCCGTTGACCGGCGCGCACGCCCTCGGCCCGAGCCGCGGTCGAGCAGGCGATCACCCGGTTGGCGGCCATGATCGCGATGGGTGCTCCCGCCGCCGTCAGGCCGTCACGCACGGCCGCGATGACGGGCCAGTCGGGCACCCACAACACGAGCGTGCGCTGCATCAGCCGACCTGCCTCGCCACGTCGTTGGGCGGCACAGCGGAAGCAGTGTCGTGCCAACGCTCGCGCGCCCGGTCAGCCGCAACACCACGATCGAGGCGACGGATGCCCAGCTCGGCATCGGGCATCATCAACCGCCCACTGCGAGGGCGACCGCCGCGCTTGGCGCTCACGGTGATCGTCACTTCACGCTCGCTAAGGTACCCGTGCCCCTCGCCGAGCCCCGACCAGCGGCTTTCGGTGAGGCTGATCATGGCTTCGGCCTGCGGCCAGGGCCCGAGCACGAGCAGGGTCGAGCCGCGCTCGCGCAGCCGCCCGGCGAGCTTGGCGATCGCCCCATCGCTCGCCGCTCGCCCGGGCCGCACGACGACGATGCCGAGCGCATCCGCAATCGACGCGGTGACCGTGAGCCACGCATCGCCCGGGTGCGGCACGAGCACGAGACGGTCGAGATCGATGCCGACACTCTCGGCGGCCTCAACCCCGAACTCGGGCATGCCGATGACGCCGCACCACGAACCCGCTTGTGAGGGGCCGACGAGCAACGCCATGACGAGCGCGCTCGAGGGGCTCAGGGCATAGGTCGCCCCCTCGCGGAGCCCGCCGTCGGGCAGGAGGTCGGCGAGCGCGTCATGCGTCGGCATGAGCCGAGAATCAAGCCGCGTGCGCTGCAGCGCGTCGATGCGGGCCTGCAGCGCCTGCACCGTGTCGACCGCCTGGATGCGCGACTCACCTGCGTCGACAGGGTCGACGGTGCGAGAGAGCGCGAGGGCGGGCATCTCTCCATGATCGAACATACGTTCGAATATGGCAACTTGCACCGACATTCCCTCGGCGTGTCGCGAACAACTCAGTCGAGCTCGGCAACCCTCCGCCGCAAGAACGCCGCGCCCGCCGCATCGTTGACGAGCCCCGGCTCGCTCACTACGGAAAACGGCCGCGCGAGCACCCCATCGGAGGGCCGCACATCGAGGTGCGTCACCGCAATGCCGCGCGCATGCACGGCGTCGGCCATGAGGTAGTCCGAGCGCGAGTCGCCGGCCGACCACCAGCGCTCGGCCGTCACCCCGCGCGCCGCGAACCAGTCGAGGGCACGCTCGGCGCCGCGGTCTTTGTCGAGGTGCACCGACTCGACGTCGGTCGAGATGATCGTGGGGTCGATGCGCCACGGCACGGCGCCATCGGCATCGGGATGCTCGCGCGAGCCATACCGCACCCCCAGTTCGAGCCCGCTCATGAGCGCGAATACCTCGTCTTGATAGCGCGACTGCGCCGCCTGATACTCGGCCGCAGTCACGTCGACCGCCGCCTCGAGCGAGATCATGACGTGCTTCGCCTCGTCGACGAACATCGTGTCGGCATACCGCTCGCGCGCGAGTTGTTCGACTGCAAGCCGCACAGAATCCGGAATCGCGAGAGCGTGATCGATCTCGAGCTCGCCGAGCCCGTGCGGGGTGACGGGTGCCCAGCAGCCGCCCTTCTCGAAGACTCCGAAGACGTGCGAGCCAGCATCCAGCCCGCCCGCCACAAGACGCGCGACGACCTGCTCGCGCATGAACGCGTCGCTGCGGCCCGTGATGAACGCGATGGGAATTCTCGCGGCGGCAAGCGTCAGCAGATCGTCGAGGATCGAGTCGATCGCGATGCGACGCTCGATCGGGCTCGCGATGGGGCCGTCGACGTCGAGCAGTAGTCCGAACGGTGCAGTGTGCATGGGGCCCCTAGAAGATGCGGTCGGTGTCAACGCTGCAGTGCTGCAGCACCTCGGCGGAGAAGCTCGCGGTGCCGATCGCCAGCACGGTGGGCGCCGCGCGCAGCAGGGCGGGTAGGTCGGCGGCCGTCGCCCATTCACCCGGCCACTCGTCGCGCTCGGGGTAGTGCAGGTGCACGCGCTCGAGCGCGACGAACACGACGCGGCCGGCCAGCCCCGACGCGACCGCACGGAACCCGGCGAGATCTTTCTCGCGCGGCACCGACACGAGCGTGAGCGCGGGCGGCGCACCCGTCTCGCGCACGACGTGAGCGAGCGCGTTCTCGAAGCCGTCACGGCTCACTGCGGAGTCGACGAACACGACGGAGTCACCGTCGAGTTCGTGTCGCGACAGACGACCCGGGTACCGCACCCGCGCGGCGGCGGCGCGCACCTGTTCGGGGCTCGCATCTGGCAGGCCGAGCTCGGTCAGCAGCCGCCGCGCGGCGATCATGCCGTGCGCCGCGTTCATGCCGACGAGCCCCTCGGCGACCGCGCCCGCGTAGGGCGCGCGTGCGGTGGCATCGACACGCATCCGGTCGGCACCGATGGCGTCAGTGTGCCGTCGAATCACTGCCTCGGCTTCCTCGCTCTGGGCGAGGTGAGTGACAAAGCGGGTTCCGTCGCGTGTCGCGCCCACCTTGTCGTCGGCGATCTGCGCAATCGTGTCGCCGAGTAGGTCGGTGTGCTCGAGAAACACCTGGGTCATCGCGAGCCCCGTGAACCCGACGCGCCCCAGGTCGTCACGGCGCCCACCGATGCCCGCCTCGAGCACGAGCACATCGCACTCGGCATGAGCGAAGTGGGCAAGCCCGGCCGCCAGAAAAAAGCCGCTCGGGGCGATGTACCCGCCATCGGGTGCGGGCAGTGTGCGCAGGGCAGCATCCGTGCGCTCGAGCAGCGCCCGATACTCCGCGAGCGGCAGCACCGCGCCGTTGACGCGCAGCCGATCTCGGTTCGTCACGAGCCCGGGGCTGAAGACGGTGCCGACCCGTAGCCCCGTCTCGGCGAGCAGCGCCGAGGCGTAGGCGACGGTCGTGCCCTTGCCCTTTGAGCCAACAACACCGAGTGCGGGGGCGGGATGCTCGATATCAAGCCCGAGGGCCGCGGCGAGCATCCCGAACCGCAGTGGGTCGGCTCGTTGCCCGGGCGACCGCGCGCTCCACTCCCGAAACGCCGTGCGGGATTCGAGGGCGTCGAGGTCGCCCCCTGCGGGCACAATGGCCTCATGACCCGTCAATCGACTCTCACCCGCCACTGGAATGGCCGCGCCATCGTCTTCCTCGTTCTTGCGATCGTGGGCCTCGTCGGCACCTGGACCTACAACGTCATCGCCATCATCGAGCAGAACGACTTTTTCGGCGACTGGTTCAACAACGGACCCGCCGTGGGCTCGCTGACGACCGACCTGCTCATCATGGCAGTCGCGGCCTGCGTGCTCATTGTCATCGAGGGCCGCCGATTGGGGATGAAGCACTTGTGGGCCTACATCGTGTTCTCGGGGCTCACGGCAATCGCCTTCACCTTCCCGCTGTTTCTTGCGAACCGCGAGCGGCGGCTGCAGCAGCTGGCGAGTGAGTCCGCCACACCGTCGCCGTAGCGAAAAAGACAAGTGGCCCCGGGCTTTCGCCTCGGGGCCACTCACGTTGTTTCCAACGCACTGTCTCAACCAGTTCTGCGACACGCACTGTGTTCTGTGCGCGAGGGGGGACTTGAACCCCCACGCCCTTTCGGGCACTAGCACCTCAAGCTAGCGCGTCTGCCATTTCCGCCACCCGCGCTGGTTGTGTTCGCGAGACCCAGGGGGCCGCGCGACCGGAGACGACATTATCACGAATGCGGCGTGCCCTTCCGCGCACCGCATCACAGGCGCGGTGTGCCCGATAGCGTTGCAGGCATGTCCCCGGATGCTGAGCTCGACTCTCTGAGCGACACAGCGCGCATCGCCCGCGACCTCATTCGGTTCGACACCACGAACTACGGCGAAGGGCGCAGCAAGGGCGAGACTGAAGCCGCGGAGTACGTCGCGGCGACGTTGCGCGCGTTGGGGCTGGAGCCCGAGCTGATCGACTCTGAACCGGGGCGCACGAGTGTCGTCGCGCGCGTTGAGGGCCGGTATGAGCACCCCGTCGGTCCGGGCCGGTACCAGCATCCCGTCGATCGCAGCCGCGGCGAGCGCCCCGCGCTCGTCGTGCACGGCCACCTCGATGTCGTTCCTGCCGACCCGGCGAACTGGAGCGTCGACCCTTTCGCGGGTGAGGTGCGTGACGGCATGCTATGGGGCCGCGGCGCCGTCGACATGAAGAACATGGACGCGATGATGCTCACCGCACTCGGTGAGGTAATCGAAGGCGGAGGGCCGAATCGTGACCTCGTCGTGGCGTTCTTCGCCGACGAGGAGAACGGCGGCCGCTTCGGTTCGCACCACCTGGTGACGACGCGACCTGAGCTCTTCGCGGGCGCGACCGAGGCGATCAGCGAAGTGGGCGGGTACTCGGTCGATCTGCAGGGTCAGCGCGCTTACTTGCTGCAAACGGGGGAGAAGGCGCTCGTCTGGATTCGGCTGCGGGCGCGCGGCACCGCCGCTCACGGCTCGCGCGTGATTCACGACAACGCGGTGACCAAGCTCGCGGTCGCCGTTGCCGCTCTCGGCCGCACCGAGTGGCCGCTGCGGCTCACCGCGACGACCGATCAGTTGCTCGATGAGCTTGCGAGCATTCTCGGCGTCGACCGCGAAACGGCCGGCGTCGATGAGGTGTTGCGACTCTCGGGCACGGCGGCGGGTTTCCTGACCGCGACTGTGCGCACGACGACCAACCCCACGATGCTGAGCGCCGGCTACAAGGCCAACGTCATTCCTGACACGGCCGAGGCCGTCATCGACATTCGCACTCTCGCCGGCGACGAAGACGCCGTGCTCGCGGAGGTGCGGCGCATCATCGGCGATGAGATCGAGCTCGAGGTCATTACGCGCGACGTGGGGCTTGAGAATCCGTTCTCGGGTGCGCTCGTCGATGAAATGGTCGCGACGCTCACGCGACACGACCCCGAGGCGCGCGTGCTGCCGTATCTGCTCAGCGGGGGCACCGACAACAAGGCTTTGTCGGAGCTCGGCATCGTCGGCTACGGATTCGCCCCGTTGCAGTTGCCGCCCGAGTTGAACTTCGCCGCTATGTTTCACGGAGTCGATGAACGCGTGCCGCTCGCGGCACTCGACTTCGGTCACCGCGCGCTCACCGACCTGCTGACCCGCTACTAGCCAACCCCGACGAGAACGGTCACTGTGTCCCTGCTCGAAGCCATCATCCTGGGTCTGATCCAGGGCCTCACTGAGTTCTTGCCGATCTCGTCGAGCGCGCACTTGCGTATCGCCGGCGAGATTCTGCCGAGCGCGACCGACCCTGGTGCCACGTTCACCGCCATCACGCAAATCGGCACCGAGCTCGCGGTGCTCGTCTACTTCTGGAAGGACATCACGCGCATCATTGGCGCGTGGTTCCGCAGCGTCACGCGCCGCGGTGTGCCCGCGAGCGATCCGGATGTTCGCATGGGGTGGCTCATCATCATCGGCACGATTCCCATCGTCATCGTCGGTTTTCTCGCGCAAGACATCATTCGCTCGACGTTCCGCTCGCTCTGGCTCGTGGCCATCGTGCTCATCGTTTTTGGCATCATTCTCGGTCTCGCCGACTGGTTCGGTCGCCGCACGCGCGAACTGAACGACCTCACCTACCCGCACGGTCTCGCCTATGGCGCGGCTCAAATGCTCGCGCTGATTCCCGGAGTCTCGCGCTCGGGCGCCACGACAACCATGGGCCTTGCGCTCGGCTACACGCGCCCGGCCGCTGCTCGCTACGCCTTCTTGCTCGCGGTGCCGGCGGTCTTCGGCAGCGGCTTCTACGAGCTGCTCACGGCCATTCGTGAACCCGGCTCGAGCCCCTTCAGCGGGTTCGAGATCGCCGTCGCCACGGTCGTCGCCTTCGGGGTCGGCCTCGCCGTCATCGCCGGACTCATGGCCTACATCTCGAAGCGCTCGTTCCTGCCCTTCGTGATCTACCGCCTCGTGCTCGGCACGACCCTGCTGATCTTGCTCTCGACTGGGGTCATCGACCCGCTGTAGCGCTCAGCCGGCGCCGGGGCCCTCAGCCGGAGGCTCGTCGTCGCGCTTGCGCAAGTAGCGCTCGAACTCTTGCGCGATCGCCTCACCACTCGCCTCGGGCGCTTCGACCGCGTCGCGGGCACGCTCGAGTTGATCGATGTACGAGCGCATCTCGTCGTCGTCACCGGCAATCGCGTCGATGCCCTCTTCCCACTCGCGAGCCTCCTCGAGCAGATCACCGCGCGGAATCACGACATCGACGAGCTCTTCGAGCTTGTCCAGAAGGGCGAGCGTCGCCTTGGGGGAGGGCGCGTTGTGGACGTAGTGGGGTACGGATGCCCACAGCGAGACCGTCGGAATCCCGGCCTCTTCGGCCATCGCCGCAATCACGCTGAGAATGCCGACGGGCCCTTCGTAGCTGCTGCGCTCGACGCCGAGCTCGTCGCGCACATCGGGATTCTCACTCGAGCTGTAGATCGAGATCGGGCGCGTGTGCGGCACGTCGGCGAGCAGTGCGCCGAGCAAGATGACGCCCGTGATGTCGGCGGTCAGGGCCTGGTCGATGGTCTCGGTCGCGAAGGTCTTCCAGCCGCGCGATGGCTCGGTGCCCAGCAGGAGGTAGATGTTCTCGTGGTTGGTTCCACTGACGCCGATCGGGTTGTCGGTCACCGCGCGAGCACGGGGCATGCCGTCATCACCCGCGGGGCCGTAGAGCGTAACGCCGGGCCAACGCAGGCGTCGGTGCCCCTCATCGTCGAATTCGACGTGGGGGCGATTGAGCTGAAAGTCGTAGTAGTCCTCGGGGTCGATGTCGGCGATCGGCACGACGTCGAGCACATCCTTGAGCGCACGCACGGCTCCGCTCGCCGCTTCGCCCGCGTCGTTCCAGCCCTCGAACGCGACCACGAGCAGTCGGCCGCTGCGGAACAGATCGCTCTTCGACACCGATGCACCTCTCTGACACCGTCGGCACACGCCGAGGGGTCGCCCCAGGATAGAACGCAACTAGACTCGTGCGTCGTGAGTGCCACGACTATCGCCGCCGTTCTGTGGGACATGGATGGCACCATCGTCGACACCGAGCCCTATTGGATGCGCGCCGAACACGAGCTCGTCGACGAGCACGGCGGCACCTGGAGCGAGGCCCAGGGCATGCAGCTTGTCGGCTCGGGGCTCGTGCAGTCCGCCCGCATTTTGCAGCAAGCGGGTGTCGCGCTCGAGGTCGATGAGATCATCAACACCCTCACCGACCGAGTGATGCAGCAGATCGAGCAGGGCGTGCCGTGGCGGCCGGGAGCCCGAGAGTTGATCGCGGAATTGGGTGCGGCGGGCATCCCGATTGCGCTCGTGACGATGTCGATTCGTCGCATGGCGTTGCAGGTGGCCGCAGCTATTGGCGAGGGTGTCTTCGCCGTTGTTGTCGCGGGTGACGACGTCGAGCATCCCAAGCCTCACCCCGAGCCCTACCTTCGCGCGGCGGAGCGCATTGGCGTGCCGATCGGTGAGTGTGTCGCGATCGAAGACAGCGAGTTCGGTCTCGTCTCGGCCGTCGCCTCGGGTGCCGCGGCCATCGGGGTTCCCCTCCATGTGACCTTGCACGAGGGCCCGACGCATGAGCTCTGGCCGACGCTCGCCGGGCGCACGGTGGCCGATCTCTCGGCCGCTCTCGAGCGCCACCATCACCGCGCGACAGGGGCCTCAGCATGACGAGACGACGACAGAGCGGCCCGTTCGTCGAGGGCGACCAAGTGCAGTTGACCGACCCTAAGGGGCGGCTCAACACGATCACGCTCGAGGCGGGCAACGCCTTCCACAGCCACCGCGGCGTGCTGCAGCACGAAGTGCTCATCGGCTTGCCCGACGGCAGCGTCGTCGAGAACTCGCAAGGCGTCGCCTACCTTGCGCTGCGTCCGCTGCTCACCGACTTCGTCATGTCGATGCCGCGCGGAGCCGCGATCATCTACCCGAAAGACGCCGCCCAGATTCTTGCTCAGGCCGACATCTTTCCCGGTGCCCGCATCGTCGAAGCCGGAGTTGGTTCGGGTGCGCTGAGCATGTGGTTGGTGCGCGCCATCGGCGACCGCGGCCACCTGTTTTCGTTCGAGCGCCGCGAAGAGTTCGCCCAGATCGCCGAAGGCAACGTGAGCGCCTATTTCGGCGTACGCCCCGAGAACTGGACCATCACCCTCGGTGATCTTCAGGATGCCCTGCCGAACGTCGTCCCCGCCGGTACAGCCGACCGCGCCGTGCTCGACATGCTCGCGCCCTGGGAGTGCCTCGAGAGCGTCGCCGAGGCGCTCACGCCCGGGGGAGTGCTGCTCGTGTACGTCGCCACGGCGACACAGCTCTCGCGCGTGGCAGAAGCGATTCGACACACCGACATGTTCACCGAACCGGTCTCGACCGAAACGATGGTGCGCGGGTGGAACGTCGACGGCCTGTCGGTGCGCCCCGACCACCGCATGGTCGCCCACACCGGGTTCTTGTTGACCGCGCGCCGCTTGGCGCCCGGTGCCGATCGTTTCGTGAAAGCGAAGCGCGGGTCAAAGACCGAGTTCGGTGACGAGGACGTCGAGCTCTGGACCCCCGGTGCTGTCGGCGATCGCCAGTCGAGCGACAAGCGGCTGCGCAAGGCGGCTCGCGAGGCTCAGTCGCTCGCCGAAAAGTCGGCCCGTCGCCCGATAGAGTGACGGGTGTGACTGCGACCACTCGGCGCTCTGCGCGCACAGCCTCAGCCCTCGTTCTGACCGGAGCCCTCATTGGCTCGCTTGTAGCGTGCACGGGCCCGTTCGGCGGCGACGCGTGCGTGCCTGTCGTTCCCGAAGGCGACTCGGCGGCACTCGTGACCGCAACGGGCAGCTTCGGCTCGGCGCCGACCGTTGACTTCCCGACCCCGTTACGTTCTGAGAGCCCCGAGTTGGCTGTCATCGACGCGGGCGACGGAGACCAGATTCTCTCGGGCCAGTTCGTCGACTTCCAGGTGAGCCTGTTCGACGCCCTTAATGGCGAGCTGATTACCCAGAGCGCCTACGACGAGAACGAGCCCCCGCTCCGCCGCGCGGCCGGTGCCGAGATCGATCTGCTCGCCGAGTCGCTGTTGTGCGCCACGGTCGGCACGCGCTTGGCGGCGACCGGAACGATCGAAGACGTCTTCGGGGCCGACGCTCTTGACCCCTCGCTCGGGCTCGAGAACGCCGACCCCGTGGTGCTCGTGTTCGACGTACAGGCCTCCTACTTGAGCCGGGCAACGGGCACGCCGCAGCTGGGCGCCTCGGGCATCCCGGCCGTCGTGACGACGCCCACCGGCATTCCCGGCGTGACGATCCCCGACGAAGATCCGCCGACCGAGCTGCGTGCCCACACGCTGATTCTCGGCGGTGGCGAGGCGCTCGAAGAAGGCGACCGTGCCGTTCTGCACTACACCGGACTGATTTGGAGCACGAAGACGATCTTCGACTCGAGTTGGGAACGTGAAGCACCTGCCACGTTCACGATGGCGAGCTTCGAGGACGACCCGAATGGTGTCGTGCCCGGTCTCGCGCAAGGCCTGATCGGCAAGACCATCGGCTCGCAAGTGATCGTCGTCATTCCCCCCGAGCTCGGATACCCCGAGGGCCAGGCCCCGGCCACCGTTCCCGCGGGTTCGACGATGGTGTTCGTCGTCGACATTCTCGGGGTCGAGGGCTAGAGCTCGTCGTGCCCGGCTCGACGCGGCGCGTTCCGGTCGAAGAGCGTCTGTTCAGTCTCGTCCTTGCCCTTCTCGCGACCGAGCAAGGTCTCACGAAGGCCGAGATCCTCTCGACCGTCACCGGTTACTCGTCGCGGTACGACAACGCGGCCGACCGCGCGAGTCTTGAACGGCAGTTCGAGCGTGACAAGGAAGACCTCCGCGACCTCGGTGTTCCCCTCGAGACCGTCGACGAGCGCGGTGCTGAGGGTGACACGAAACTGCAGCGGTACCGCATTCCGCCCGATCGGTATCAGTTGCCCGACGACCTCGAGTTCTCGGTTGAGGAGTACGCGCTGCTGACGCTCGCGGCGCAGGTGTGGCGCGAGGGCTCGCTCTCAACCGACTCGCGTCGCGCGCTGACGAAACTGCAGTCGCTGGGCCTTCAGATCGATGACCGCCTCATCGGGTTTGCTCCGACCATTCGCACGAGAGACGCTGCTCACGAGCCGCTGAGCGCGGCAATCGATCGCGGCCTGCAAGTGTCGTTCGACTACCTCAAGCCCGGGCAGGCAGCCGCCGAACGTCGCACGGTGTCTCCGCTCGCGCTCGTCTTTCACGAGGGCCGCTGGCACCTTCACGCGTTCGATGATCGAGTGGATGCTCCGCGCACGTTCCTGCTGCGCCGCATCGTCAGCACCGTCGAGTCGACGGGGTCACCGGCCACGCATCGACCGTCCGCTGATGAACCTCAGCAGGTCTTGACCGAGCTCGATGCGCTCTGGGAGTCCACCGTCGCGCAGGTCACGACCCGCCCGGGTAGCGAGGCTGACGTGGTCTTGCGCAACCGCCCAGGAACGATCGAGGTCGCGGGTCGGCTCGAGATTCACACGACCGATCTCGACATTCTGGCGGACGAGTTGACGGCGTTCGGAGCTGACGTTCACGTGCACCACCCCGCACAGTTGCGGGAGTCGATTCGTGCGCGCTGGAACACGGTGGTGAGCATCCATGGCTGAGCGTCCGACGCCGCCGCGCGCGACGGACAAGCTCGCGTTCCTGCTTGCGCTCGTGCCCTACCTCATTGATCAGGTGCGGGTAACGGTTGACGAAGCGGCCGCCCACTTCGGCATCTCGCCCGATCAGATGCGCAAGGCGGTGACTCTCATTGCGATGAGCGGAACCCCGGGTGATGCCGGCACCTACACGCACGAGACCCTGTTCGACATTGACTGGGACGACTTCGACGAGCGCGACGTCATTCGCTTTCGTGCCGCCCCCATGGAGGACAAGCCCCGCTTCTCGGCCCGCGAAGCGGCGGCACTTCTCGCCGGCCTTCAGCGCGTCGCCGCGCTGCCCGATTTCGCCGCGAGGGTCGATGTCGGTGCGCTCATGGCGAAGCTCGCGCGCGGTTCGTCGTCGGCTCCGGCACCCCTCGCCGTGCGCGCCGGAACACTCGATGCGATTCACGCCCCCCTCGCCGACGCCCTTCGCGACGGGCGGCGCGTGCGCATCGACTACGTCACGACGCGAGGAGATCGCGAACTGCGCGAGGTCGACCCGATCCGTCTCGACGGAATTGACGACGCGTGGTATTTGCGGGGCTGGTGCTTGACGCGCGGAGCCGAACGAACGTTCTTGCTCGACCGCATCGCGAGCGTTGACCTGCTGGGTGCCGCCGACGCCCACCCTGCCGAGTCCGATGCGGGTGAGCTGTTTCAAGGCAGCGACACGGATCAGCGGGTAACGATCTCGGTGCCGCTCGTCGGCCTGCCGCTCGTGGCGGACTACCGCGGGCCCGATGACACCATTCGCTTCGAGGGCGAGCGGGCGATTCTCACGCTTCCGATCTCGCACCCCGGCATCTTGGGCCGCATTGCCGCCCGGCTCGCGGGCAGTGTCGAGATCCTCGACCCTCCCGACGCTCGCGCGGCGGTCGCCGACTGGGCGCGAGCCGCTCTCGCCGCCGATGACCTCGCGGCGCATAGCGACACGACGCACTGACGCAGACTCGCAGGTGCGACCAAGTCGACCGCGCTAGACTGACCCGCACCGCATCCGTGACCCAAAGGACTCAAGCGATATGCCGGCAAATCTCGGAGGCTGGACCGGCCTCATCCTCCTTCTCGTCGTGATTCTGCTCTTCGCCGCGCCGAAGCTTCCGCAGCTCGCGCGCAGCCTCGGTCAGTCGATGACGATCTTCAAGAAGGAGATCAAGAACAAAGACGCCGACGCCACGGCCACGGCCGAGAGCACCGCGGCGCCTGCGGCCGAGCAAGCTCCTGCAGCCCCCGCCGCGAGCACTGAGGGCACCGACTCCTCCTCGACGAAGTAGTCCGTGGCCGGCCGCGCACCGCGGCCCCGGAATCCCGAGGGCCGCATGTCCCTCGGGCAACACCTCGTGGAGCTCCGCAAGCGCATCACGATTTCCGCGGTTGCGATCGTTGCCTTCTCGATCCCGGCCTGGTGGGCCGTGCCTTTCGTTTGGGCAGCGCTCAGTGCTCCCGTGCTGGCCGTGGCAGAAGAGCAAGACCGACAAGCGAGTCTCGCTTACACGACCATCGGCGAAGCGTTCGACACTCAGCTGCTCATCATGTTCCTTGTCGGCATCGTTGCCTCATCGCCGATCTGGCTTTATCAGCTGTGGGCTTTCATCGTTCCCGCGCTGCATAAGCGCGAGAAGAAGTTCGCGATCGGGTTCATCGCGGCCGCCGTTCCACTCTTCGTCGGCGGTTGCCTCGCCGCGTGGTTCGTGTTCCCCAACATCGTCATCCTGCTCACGAGCTTCGCCTTCGGCGAGTCGGCGACGCTGCTGAGTGCCCGCATCTACCTCGACTTCGCGGTCAAGTTCATCCTGGCGATCGGGCTCGGGTTCCTCTTCCCGGTCGTCCTCGTGGCGCTCAACCTCGCCCGGGTCATCACTGGAGCGGGCATTCTCAAGGCTTGGCGGTGGGCGATTCTCGGCATCACAGCGTTCACGGCCATCGCGACTCCGGCGGCCGACGTGCTGTCGATGGTCATGCTCGCCATCCCCATGGTGGGGCTCTATTTCGGCGCCGCGGGAATCGCGTCGATCAATGACAAACGGGTTGCCAAGCGTGAAGCAAAGTTCAATGCGGAGTACGGCATCCCGAGCGATGTCTGACGCCCAGCCCAGCCCGGCCGAACGCTTCGCGGCACAGCGTGAACTCCGCTCGTTGCCACGCCTGCGCGCTTTTCGCGATGGATTGACGATCGAGCTCGACCCGTTTCAGCACGCGGCGTGCGCGGCCCTCGAGCAAGGCCGCAGTGTGCTCGTCGCGGCACCCACAGGTGCCGGCAAAACCGTCGTCGCCGAGTTCGGCGTGTTTCTCGCGATGTTCGAGCCCAGCGCGAAGATCTTCTACACCGCGCCCATGAAGGCCCTCAGCAATCAGAAATACACCGAACTCGTCGCACAGTACGGCTCGAGCGAGGTGGGTCTGCTCACGGGAGACACCAACATCAACGCGCGAGCACGCATCGTCGTCATGACCACTGAAGTGCTGCGCAACATGCTCTACGCCGACAGTGACCTGCTTGTCGACCTCGCCTACGTCGTCATGGATGAGGTGCACTATCTCGCCGACCGTTTCCGCGGAGCGGTCTGGGAAGAAGTGATCATCCATCTGCCCCAAAACGTGCGCATGATCTCGTTGAGCGCCACGGTCTCGAACGCCGAAGAGTTCGGCGACTGGCTGCAGGCCGTTCGCGGCGACACTGACGTCATTGTGAGCGAAACCCGTCCGGTGCCGCTCGACCAACATGTGCTCGTGCGCTCGAAGCTCGTTGACCTGTTCGACTCATCGGGCAAGGCGGCGACCAATCGGGTCAACCCCGAGCTCATGCAGTTGGCCCGAGCTGGCGGGCATGTGCCGCACAAGGGCCGCCAGCAGCACCCTCGACGCTGGGAAAAGCGCCCGACCGCCGAAGGTCGGGCAGATCGGGCCGAGATCGTCGCACTGCTCGGAACCCGCACCCTGCTGCCCGCGATCTTCTTCATCTTCAGTCGAGCGGGGTGCGATGCCGCCGTCCGTCAGTTGGTGCGCTCGGGCCTGCGGCTCACCGATGCCGCAGAGCGCGACGAGATTCGTCAGATCGTCGAAGAGCGGTGCCGAACCCTGCGCGACGACGACCTTGCCGTGCTCGGGTATTGGGAGTGGCTCGACGGCCTCCAGCGCGGCGTCGCCGCCCACCACGCGGGGCTGCTCCCGGCGTTCAAGGAAGTGGTCGAAGAGCTCTTTCAAAAAAAGCTCTTGCGCGTCGTGTTCGCTACGGAGACCCTCGCGCTCGGCATCAACATGCCCGCGCGCACGGTCGTGCTCGAGAAGCTTGAGAAGTTCAACGGCGAGGCGCGCGTGCCGATCACGCCGGGGGAGTACACCCAACTGACGGGTCGAGCCGGGCGACGAGGCATCGACACCGAGGGCCATGCGGTCATCCAGTGGACCCCCGGGCTCGACCCGCAAGCGGTCGCCTCGCTCGCGTCACGTCGCACGTACCCGCTCAACTCGAGCTTCCGGCCGACCTACAACATGGCGGTCAATCTGATCGAGCAGTTCGGGCGGCAACGCACGCGCGAGATTCTCGAGTCAAGCTTCGCCCAGTTTCAGGCCGACCGAGCGGTGGTCGACCTCGCGCGCACGGTGCGCAAGAACCAAGAAGCCCTTGAGGGCTACGCACGCTCGATGACGTGCCACTTGGGAGACTTCGAGCAGTACTCCTCGCTGCGTCGGCAGTTGAGCGATCTCGAGCGCGGCAGCAAGCGGGTTGGCGAGCCCGGCGAGAAGGCCGACCGCATGCGGCGGCAGAAGCAGATCGAGGGCGTGCGCGTCGCATTGCGCAAGCACCCGTGTCACGGCTGCTCTGACCGCGAAGCCCACGCCCGTTGGGCCGAGCGGTGGTGGCGCCTGAAGAAAGACACCGACAAGGTCAGCCGACAAATCTCGGGGCGCACGGGCGCCGTCGCAGCGGTGTTCGACCGCATCACCGAGATTCTCACCGCACTCGACTACCTGCGCACCGACGAGCACGGCCGGCTCGGGTTGACCGTGCACGGCCGATCGCTGCGCCGCATCTATGGCGAACGCGATCTGCTCGTCGCCGAGAGCCTTCGTCGTGGCGTGTGGAACGACCTCGATGTTCCGTCGATGGCGGCGATGGCGAGCGCGATCGTCTTCGAAGCGCGCCGAGACGACGGTCAAGCTCCTGAGTATGCCTTGCCGCGCGGTGCCTTCCGGCCGGCTCTTGAGCGCACGCAAGAGCTGTGGGCGCGCCTCGATGACCTCGAGCGAGAGCACCGCTTGCCTGGCAGCGAACCCTTGGCCACGACCCTGGCCCTGCCCATGCATCGCTGGGCGGCCGGGGGGTCTCTCGATGCCGTGCTTCGCGACGCCGACCTCGCGGCGGGTGACTTCGTTCGCTGGACCAAGCAGACCATCGACCTCCTCGACCAAATCTCGCTCGTGGCCGACGGGCAGGTCGGTCGTACCGCGCGCAGCGCCCTCGATGCCGTGCGCCGCGGCATCGTCGCGTACAGCTCGGTCACCTGACCCTGGTTCTTCGACTGCTCGCCTAAGATTGCCCCTCGTGACCCTGACGACCGCCGCGCCAACCGCGCCGCAGCCCGGAAGCCGGTCACGATCGCCCGTGAGCCCCCCCGGCGCTGCGACCACGCTCGGCCCGATGCCCATGCCCATCGCTGTCGTCGCAGCGATCGCCGGCGGCTGGCTCATGGACCTCGGGTACCCCGACCTCGCGTGGTGGCCTTTCACGATTCTCGGCACAGCGCTCGTGCTCGCGAGCCTGCGCGGCCGCACGATTGGCGGCGCCCTCCTGATCGGCGCGATCAGTGGTTTCGCGTACTACGGCATGCTCATCGAGTGGTTGACGGTCTACCTCGGGGTCGTGCCGTGGTTGGCCTTAACCCTCGCGCAGGTTTTCTTCACGGCTCTCGGCGGCGTACTCATTACTCTCGCGTGGCGCTGGGTGCCCCGTGCCTGGCCAGGCGTGGCCGGCCGACTCGTGCTGACGCCCGCGGTCGTCGCCGCCGCCTGGACCACCCGCGAGGCCGTTGCCAGCGTGTTTCCGTTTGGCGGTTTCGCATGGGGTCGACTCGCGCACAGCCAAGCCGAGGGCCCGCTCTCGCACTGGGCCGCCTGGGTCGGCTTCTCGGGGCTCACCTTCCTGCTCGCCTGGCTGGCTGCCGGTCTCGTCGCGGTCGCCATCGAGCGCGAGGTCGGGATGCTGCGCCGAAGCATCGCCATCGTCGGCGCCATTGCTGCCCTCCTCGTGTGGCCAGCCGTGCCGATCGCCACGACGGGAACGATCAGCGTGGCCGCAGTGCAGGGCAATTCCAACTCCGGGCTCTTCGCCTCCTACGAGCGCGGCGAGATTCTGCAGGACCACTACAACGCCACGACGCCGCTCTTCGATCAGGGTCTCGACCTCGACGTGGTCGTGTGGCCCGAGAATGCGAGCGATCTCGACCCCTTGCGGTACCCCAACGCCGCCGCCGCGATCGATCGTGTGAGTGAGCAGCTTCAGGCGCCCGTCGTCGTCGGCACGATCACCCATGACGAGCCGACCGACAAGACCTTCAACTCGATCCTTTTGTGGAAGGTCGGCGAAGGCGCGGTCGACCAGTACGACAAGATGCACCCCGTGCCCTTCGCGGAGTACCTGCCGGCGCGCGACTTCTTCTATCCACTTGCCCCCGACCTCTTCGACCTCGTGCCGCGCGACTTCTCGTTCGGCGAGCGCGACACCATCGTCGACCTCAACGGCGTCATCGCGGGCATCTCGATCTGCTACGACATCGTCGACGACGACCTGCTGGCGCGACAGATTGACGAAGGCGCGCAGGTGTTGCTTGCGCCGACCAACAATGCCGACTTTGGGCGCACCGACCAAAGCGTTCAACAGCTCGCCATCGCCCGCCTGCGCGCCGTTGAGTCGGGCCGCAGCCTCGTCAACGCCTCAACGGTCGGCGCAAGCGCGATCGTGCTTCCCGACGGCTCCACCCTCGACAGCCTGCCGCTGTTCGAGGCGGGCACGATGGTGCAAGAGGTTCCGCTCAGCGACACGGTGACGCCCGCTCACGCGCTGGGGCGCACGCTCGAGTGGGGAGTGATCCTGTTCGGACTCGCGAGCGTGGTGCTCGCCGGCCTGCTCGTGAGACGTGAGCAGCCGTGATGCGCACGCTCATCGTCATGCCGACGTACAACGAGGCGGAGAGCATCCGTGGCATGGTTGCCCGCATTCGCGACGCTGTGCCGACCGCCGACCTGCTCATTGTCGATGACGGTTCGCCTGATGGCACGGGCGACATCGCCGACGCGATCGCCGAGGCCGATTCGAACGTCAGCGTGCACCAGCGGCCGGCAAAGTCGGGGCTGGGCTCGGCCTATCTGTTCGGTTTCGCCAGAGCAATCGACCGGGGCTACGACGCGGTCGTCGAAATCGACGCCGACGGTTCACACGACCCGGCGGAGTTGCCCGCCATGCTCGCCCTGCTCGATGCTCGGTCGGCCGATCTGGTCATCGGTTCGCGATGGATCGAGGGCGGCACGGTTGTCAACTGGCCCTGGGCGCGGCGCGCGATCTCGCGGTCGGGCAACCAATATGCGCGGTGGATGCTCCGCTCAAGCATCCATGACATGACCGCGGGTTTTCGTGCCTATCGCACGGCCGCGCTGCGCGGGCTCGACCGCGCTGTGGTCTCGTCGCAGGGTTACTGCTTCCAGGTGGAACTCGCCTGGCGAGTCGAGCGCGCCGGGGGAGTGGTGCTTGAGCACCCGATCGCGTTTGTCGAGCGCACGACGGGCAGTTCAAAGATGGGTCCAGCGATCGTCGCCGAGGCGCTTCTGCGCGTGACGGGCTGGGGCGTTGCGAGTCGCTTTGGTCGGGGTCCGGTGCGGGCACCCTCAACGGTCGCCGACTCGAGCGCCCGCGACGGCGCCTAAGCGCCGAGTCGTTCTCCGCCGCCCCGTCGAGCGCGCAGCAGTTCGAGCCGCTCTTGCAGCAGCTCTTCGAGCTCATCGCGCGTGCGGCGCTCGAGCAGCATGTCCCAGTGGGTGCGCGCCGCCTTGACGTCGGCGATCTCAACGTCGATGGGCGTGCCGTCGGGCGAGAGCAGGATTCCTTCGGCACCGTTCTTCGGCGAGGGCCACACGTCGGGCAGTTCTGCGTCGGCGGAGAAGATGACGTCGAACGACTCACCATCGGCCGTGCGGTATTGAGCGCGCTGGCGCGATGCGAACTCGACGCCTTCTTCGCTCTGCATGCTCTGTGAACCGAGCCTCATGCCGCGCAGCGTACGGTCTGCCATCGTCACCCTCCTCAATCGCGTCGCGGTCTGTCTATGAATATGTATAGACCCGAAGTGACGTTCGATCCGGCTGTGCAGAGTCACCTCTCAGACCTTTGCCAGGGTCATGCCAGCGAAGCCACCACCTCCAGACCGATATCGGCGCGATCGGTCACGATTCCGTCGACGCCGCGGGTGAGCAGCTGTCGCATCGTGGAAGCATCGTTGATGGTCCACACGTGCACTTCGACGCCCGCATCGTGAAACGCACGGATGCGCGCGAGGGAGACCGTGTCGAGACCGAGTGCCCGCTGTGGAATCTGAACGGCGTGCAGGCCGCGGAGCGCGGCACGCACGAGGGGGCCTCCACGCACGACCGATGCGAGCAAAGCCGCCGCGAATCGCGGCCCCGATGCGCTCGTCGCCACGTCGGGAAGCAACCGAAGCCCCGCCCGACGTCGACGCTCGCTGAACGAGGTCAGCAGTACCCGGTCGTGTGCCTTCAGGTCGGTGATCGCCTGAACCGTGGGCACGACAGCACCCATCGCCTTGAGGTCGATATTGAAGAAGGCATCGGGAAACCCGTCGAGCGCTTCCGCCAAGGTCGGCATGTGTTGGCCACCGCCCAGATCGATCTCGCCCAGCTCGCGCGCGGTGAGGGCATCAACCTTCGTCGCCACCCCGCCCACGCGCGAAAGATCAGGATCATGCGCCACCATCGCCACGCCGTCGGCGCTCACGTGAACATCCGTTTCGATGTGCGTGATGCCGATGCCGACCGCGTGAGCGAACGCCAACAGGGTGTTCTCGGGTGCCTCGAGAGCGAGCCCCCGGTGAGCGATTACTCGCGGGGTCGGCGCAGCGAAGTACCCAAGCCGATCGTGCATCAGGCTGACGGCGGGGTCTTTCCGCCTCGCGCGGGCGGCGTGCCGGGGAGGAAGCCCTGACCGATGCCCTTGAGGGCCTCGGTGAGTTCGCTCGGGATCACCCAGACCTTGTTCGACTCGCCGTCCGCCAGCTTCGGCAGCATCTGCAAGTACTCGTACGCGAGCAGCTTGCTGTCGGGGTTGCCCTCGTGAATCGCAGCAAACACGGTCGTGATCGCCTTCGCTTCGGCCTCAGCCTTGAGAATCACCGCTTGGGCTTCACCTTCGGCCTTCAGGATGGCCGACTGCCGCGCGCCCTCCGCCTCGAGAATCTGCGATTGCTTCGAGCCTTCCGACGTCAGAATCACCGCGCGACGGTCGCGCTCGGCGCGCATCTGCTTCTCCATCGAGTCTTGGATGCTGATGGGCGGGTCGATGGCCTTGAGCTCGACGCGGTTGACGCGCAGGCCCCACTTGCCGGTTGCCTCATCGAGCACGACACGCAGCTGCCCGTTGATGTTGTCGCGACTCGTGAGGGCCTCTTCGAGGTTCAAGCCACCCACGACATTGCGCAGGGTGGTGACGGTCAACTGCTCGACTCCGGCGAGGTAGTTGGCAATTTCGTAGGTCGCGGCGCGAGCATCCGTCACCTGGAAATAGATGACCGTGTCGATCGACACGACGAGGTTGTCCTCGGTGATGACCGGTTGCGGCGGGAACGAGACGACTTGCTCACGCATGTCGACGAGCGGCCGCATGCGGTCAATGAACGGCACGAGAATGTTGAGCCCTGGCTGCAACGTCTTGCGGTAGCGACCGAGTCGCTCGACGACGCCCGCGTAGGCCTGCGGCACGATGCGGATCGAGCGAATCAGCACGATCACGACAAAGATCGAGACGACAACGACCAAGACGGTCACGAAGATCTGGGCGACGAAGCCCGAGAAAGTGATCATGCGCTTTCGCTCCTTTGCTGCGGTGCGACCTCGGCGGTCGCGCCATCGATGCGGGTGACGACCACGCGGTCGCCTTCAGAGAGTGTTGCGGTCTCGTGCGCGGGGTCGAGCCGCGCTGTCCAGGTCTCGCCGTTGGCGAGCTTGACCTGACCAGAGCCATCAGTGAACGCCATCGTCACGCGTGCTGCCATGCCGAAAAGAGCGTCGACGTTGGTTCGGGCTGGCTCTTGATCGCCATCGAGCATCTTGAGCAGCAATGGGCGGATCGTGAAGAGCAGTAGCCCCGCGATGATCGCGGCGGCAAGAATCTGCACCCACCACTCGGCGCCCAGAAGATTGGAGCCCAGGCCGCCGATGAGTGAGCCGGCAGCGACCATCATGAAGGTGAACTCGAGGGTGAGAACCTCGATGATCACACAGACGATCACAAAGACGAGCCACGCGATCCACAAGAACTGAGTGAGATCGACCATCCCTAAGCACCTCTCGTCGTCGCTGGCTTTCGCTCACGGTATCACCGCCGCGTGACCGCCCGCCCGGTGCCGACTGACGATAGGGTCGAGAACCGTGAACACCCCATTGCAGCCCGGCTCGCTTGCCGGCAAGACCGCTCTCGTTACCGGCTCATCACGTGGCATCGGCGCCGATACCGTCAAGTACTTCGCGGCGGCCGGCGCGAATGTTGTCATCAACTACCGCGCCAAGGCACCCCGCGCTGAGAAGCTCGTCGCCGAGATCGAAGCCGCGGGCGGGCACGCGATCGCCGTTGGCGCCGACCTCACCGACGCGGCGTCGGTCGCCGCCATGATGGATGCCGCGCGCGAGCGCTTCGGCACCCTCGACATCCTCGTGCTCAACGCCTCCGGCGGCATGGAATCGGGCATGGGCGACGACTACGCACTGAAGCTCAACCGGGATGCCCAGGTAAGCGTTCTGACGCAGGGCGTCGAGCTCATGGGCCCTGGCGGCCGTGTGGTGTTCGTCACGAGCCACCAGGCGCACTTCATCGAGACCGTGCCGACGATGCCCGAATACGAAGCTGTCGCCCGATCGAAGCGCGCCGGAGAGAACGCGTTGCGCGAGCTGATCCCGACCCTGGAAGCCAAGGGCATCGGGTTCACGGTCGTCTCGGGCGACATGATCGAGGGCACCATCACCGCGACTCTGCTCGAGCGCGCCGCCCCGGGCGCCATCGACGCTCGGAAAGAGGCCGCCGGCAAGCTCTACAACGTCAGCGAGTTCGCTGCGGAGGTCGCGCAAGCGGCGGTCGACCCCGTTCCGGCCGACAACACGCGCCTTGTGGGCGACGTGAGCTACTTCACCGACTACGCGGGGGAGTAAGAGCGTGGGGCCTCAGAGCGGCCTGCGGAGGACATCCCGAATCATTCTCATGGATTCAGGCGGGGCGGCGCTGCTGTTCAAGACCGACGCGCCCGACTCGACGCGCTTCGCCCGGTGGATCACGCCGGGCGGGGGAGTAGACCCGGGGGAGTCGCACGAGCAAGCCGCGATTCGCGAGCTGTTCGAAGAGACGGGCCTCGTCGTCACTAGCGTCGGGGAGCCCGTGTGGAGTCTCGACTTCGATGTGGCGTGGGATGAAGCCGATCACGATCGCGGACACGCCGAGTACTACGTCGTGCGGTGCGAGCGGTTCGAGCCGGAGTCGACCAACTGGACGGCGGAAGAACATATCGACGTCTCCGGCCACCGGTGGTTCACGGCCGACGAGCTACTGCGCTGCGGCGAGCCCTTCGAGCCATACGACCTGCCGCGGTTGCTGCGTGCGGTCGCCAAAGTTCTCTGAGAGACTCTCGATATGGATCCGACCGCGGTCATCGTCTTGCCGATCATCATCGGCCTGGCAGCGCTGTGGATCGGCGCGCTCGTCTCGATCTTCCGACGCTCGGCAATGATGTCGGGCATCGAGCTCATTCTCTGGTGCGCCTTTGTCGTCTTCGCGCAGTTCTTCGGCCCGATCATCTGGTTTCTCGTCGGGCGCGAACGGTATGCCGCGTTGCCTCCGGAGGAGTAAGGGGTACCGGTGAGGATTCCGTCATTAGCGGGTTTGCTGGCCGCTACGGAGGAAACTCCGAATCCGCTCATCCCGGCACCGTACGACATAGCGTTCTCGCTTGTTCCCATAGCTCTCGCTGCTTTCGCCATCGTGAGCCTGGTGTCCATCATCCGTCGGTACTCGACGATGTCGACCGGGGAGTCTGTCGGCTGGACGGCTTTCGTCGTACTGGTGCCCGCGCTAGGCGCAATCGTGTGGTTCGCCATGGGACGCCAACGCTATGGGTTGCTCGCTCGGCGCGAGTGACCTCCCAGCACCCACAGCAACTGGGCATGGTGTTGCACCTGTAGCAGGTGTTACACTACGTGAGTGCCCACGACTCGACCGCGTCACATGCTGACCGAGACGGACGACATCGCTCACGCCCTCGACGACGCTGCGGCCATCTGGCCCGAGCTCCGTGGAGATCGAGCAGCGTTGCTTCGACAACTCATCCGGGCAGGTCACTCATCGCTGAAGTCGCGCGGGGGAGTCAGCGAGCTCGTTCGTCGCGCAGCCGGCGCGGCGACAGGCGCGTACCCGCGCAACGCTCGTGCCGAACTCCTCGCCGAGTGGCCCGAGTGATCGTCGTCGACGCGAATGTGCTCATCGCCTTCCTGGACGCCAGCGATCATCATCACGACGACGCCATAAGCCTGTTCGAACATCACTTCCTCAAGGGGTTCTCTGCAAGCGTGCTGACGATTGCGGAGGCGCTTGTGCACCCCGTGCGAAACGGACGCCACGACGCTGCCCTCGCATCACTCGCGGCCATCGCCGTTGACGTTGTCCCTCTCGATTCCAGTCAAGCAGCAGAGCTTGCTCGCATACGAAGTGCTTATCGGCTGAGGATGCCCGACGCCGTGGCGCTGCACGCCGCCATCTCGACAGGCGCATCACTGGCAACGTTCGACGGATCACTCGCAAGCGCCGCACAAAGCGCCGGAGTCACGGTCGTCTTCTAGCCAGCTTCCGCGGTGTGTCATTTCGCCGATAATGCACATTATGTCAGTTCGAGTGAGTGCGAGCGCCCCTGCCGGCCCGCGTACGCATCCCGCCGGTGCGTAACCGACACCACCTCGATCGCCAGGCGCTGCTCGACGATGCGATAGATGATCCGGTATTCACCGCGTCGGGCCGAGTAAAGCGGCGTAAGCGGCTCTCGCAGCTGGTTGCCTACGCGTCTCGGGTTCTCGCGCAGGTCCCCCATGATGAACTCGAAAGCCGCTGCCGCAGTCTTCTGAGGCAACTCGACCTCAAGCGCCGGTCGCGCAGCGCGCGTGAAGACGACCTCGTAGGTTTCGGTCACCCAGCAATCCGGCCCTGAGCGATCATCGCAGCTCGTACGTCGTCGGCGCTCGAAAGGGCTCCCGCCTCGAGGTCATCAATCCCCTGCCGAATGGCCGCGATTTCATCGGGACGGCTCAGGATGTCCACCGTCTCGATGAGCGCGTCAAAGTCGTCCGCACTCAAGAGCACCGCTACTCGGTCGCCGTTGCGCGTCACCTCGAAGCGCTCATGCGTCGTGACAGCCGACTCAATGATGCGCGAGAGGTTTGCGCGGGTATCCGCGAGGGAAAGAGTCGTCATGTACAGAATTCTAGCGCGATTTCCCGCGGTCGGCACGAACTACGGTTGTGACTGTGTCGATCGGTGCAGATTCGTGGCGAGGCGTCATCGCTGCTCTGGCCAACCCGGAAAGCCGGCGTGTGCTTGGGCTGCTGCTCGCCGAGCTCGACGCCTCGGAGTATCTCGCCTCACTCCCCCTCAAGCGCCGCGAGCGTGTCGTGCGCGTGCTCAGCGACGCCGGGCTGCTCGATAGCTCCGGCGACTTGTTGCGACTGCGCGCCGAGCGCTTCGCCGAGTTGCTCGCCGCGGCGCCGGTCGAGCGCCCCACAGGCATTGAACGGTTTGTAGTCAGCGGCCGGCTCGACCAGTACCCCGCGGGTGCTGCCGACCGCGCTTTGGTGCTTCACTACCTCATCGACCGCGCCATGCCTGACCCAGCCGAGCTCGTCGACGAGCGCACGATCACCGAGCGCCTCGAGGTGCTCACCGATGACCCCGTGACCGTTCGGCGCTATCTCGTCGACGCGGGGTTTCTCGATCGTGAGGCCGACGGCAGTTCGTATCGTCGCCCTGCGCCCGCGTCCTCCTGAGGCCTATCCCCCGAAGAACGGCCGCAGCTCAACCACGCGGTTGCAGGCGCGCGACCCCTCGGCAGCGAGCTCGAGCGCAGCATCCTGATCAGCGGCCTCGACGATCCAGAACCCCGATACGTACTGCTCGGTGTCGTGAAGAGGGCCCGGAGTGACGGCCCCCGCTCCCCTGCGGTAATCGACGACGACGGATACTCGCGGCGACGCCAACCCCTCCGCCATGATCAGCTGGCCCGCGTTGTGCAGTCGCTCGTTGAACGCGTCGATCGCGGCCATCTCATCGCCCGAACCCGAGCCAGTTTCATCATCGATCACGCAGATCATGTAGCGCATCGTGTGGCCCCTCTCTCGTTCCGCGTGACGACTGCCCGCGCTCGATAGCATGCGTGCATGGCCACCGCACCCGCAACCCTCGAGCGCGTCACGCGCATGTCGTTCGGGCAGGTGTATCCGCTCTACATAGCAAAGCTCGAGCGCAAAGGCCGCACGACAGCCGAGCTCGACGAGGTCATCACGTGGCTGACCGGGTTCGACGGCGCCGCCATTGCGCAGCACGTGGCCGACCAAACGACGTTCGCCGATTTTTTTGCGCAGTCACGCCTGAACCCCAACTCCTCGCTCATCACCGGCGTGATCTGTGGCGTGCGGGTCGAAGAAATCGAAGAGCCCCTGATGCAGCAGGTGCGCTATCTCGACAAGCTCGTTGACGAGCTGGCGAAGGGTCGTCCGATGCAGAAGGTGCTGCGCGCGAGCGCGTGACGAGAGGCTAAAGATGACGACTGTCGACGCACTGCCGAGTTGGAACGACACTCCGGTCACACGGACAATCGTTGAGTATCTCGAACGCTCCGTGATCGAGGGCGACGCCGGGTACGTGGCGCCAGCCGACCGGGTGGCGGCGTTCGACAACGACGGCACACTCTGGGTCGAGCAGCCGATGCCACCGCAAGGGCCGTTCCTGTTCGGCAAGCTGATGGCACAGGTGCAGGCCGATCCATCCCTCGCCGACCACGAGCCGTATCGTTCGCTCCTCCAAAAGGACCCAGCATTCTTGGGCAGTCTCGCGCGACAGGAGCCCGACGCGGTCTCCCAGTTCCTGTCCGGAGTTGGCGCCGCGTGGGAAGGGGTCACGCCCCAAGAGTTTGACGCCGAGGTGCGTGAGTTCGTCGCTACCTATCGCGACGAACGGTTCGGCAAACGCTGCACCGAGTTGGTCTATCAGCCCATGCTTGAGCTGTTCGACCTACTGCGCGGCCACGACTGGAGGGTGTTCGTGTGCTCCGGCGGCGGTCGCGACTTCATGCGCGTATTCGCCGAGGAGACGTGGGGGCTTCTCCAAGAGAATGTGATCGGCTCGGCCCCGGAGTGGACGTACCGCGACGGCCAACTTGTGCGACTCAACGCGTGGCGCGGGGAGATAGCCCTCGGGCCCGGCAAGCCGTCCCACTTGTTCGCCCGCACCGGCCGCTTGCCGAAGTTCTCGGTTGGCAACAGCGACGGCGACATCGAGATGCTCGAGGTCGCCGACTTCGCTCTCGTGATCAAGCATGACGACCCTGAGCGCGAATACGTCACCACGTCGGGCGCCGAGCGCTTCCTCGAGATCGCCGAAACACAGCGCTGGCAGATCGTCAGCATGAAGGACGACTGGAACAGGATGTTCGCCGAGGAGCCATCCGATGCCCGATCATGACGCTCGCTGAACGTGCTACCCCTCGCCGCTGCCCCTGCCTGAGCGGACTCCCCTACGCCGAGTGCTGCGAGCCGCTGCACCGAGGCGAAGCCACGGCGCCCACGGCAGAGCAACTGATGCGCTCGCGCTTCAGCGCCTTCGCCGTCGGCGACGCCGACTACTTGCTCGCGACGTGGCACCCGTCGACCCGGCCGGCGACTCTCGAACTCGAGCCCGAGCTGCGCTGGTACCGCCTCGACATCATCGACCGCTCGGCTGGCGGCCCGCTCGATACGCGCGGCGAGGTTGAGTTCGAGGCGTTTTGGCGCTCCCCCGACTCCCGTGGCTCCCAACGCGAGCGCAGCACCTTTGTGCGCGAGGGCGGGCGCTGGCTTTACGTCGCTGAAGCCTGAGCGAGCGCGGCATCGAGGTCGCGCCACAGGTCGACCCCG
>CALRMP020000015.1:0-44936 GCA_943369205.1 Gulosibacter massiliensis
TACGCCCATTCCGATGCCAACGTCCGGTTCAGCCGTTCGACCTTGCCGTTGGTCCAGGGATGCGCTGGCCGGATGAATCGATGCTGGATTCCCAGCTGCGCGCAGGCTTCGGTGAATGCGCGAGAGCGTCTGTAGGCGAAAGCGTTGTCAGTGATCACCGCCTCGATGCGAATCCCGAGCGCTGCATAGAACTCCACCGCTCGATGCAGGAACGCCGCCGCGGTGTCACCTCGCTCGTCGTCGTAGCGGTCCACGAACGCGATCCGGGAGTGATCATCGATTGCAGTGTGAACGAAGTCGTAGCCGATCCCACGACCTCGAACGTGCTCACTGCGACCATGAACCCGCCAGCCTCCACCGTCGGGGATGCGACCGAGTTTCTTGACGTCGATGTGCAGCAGAGCGCCCGGGTAGGGGTGCTCATAGCGGTTCGGGGAGCGTCTGGAGGATCGGATCACCACCTTCGTGATCGGGTCGACGTCGCGCAGCAATGGCGCCCCGCGCCTGGCCAGGACACGTCCAACCGTTGAGGCCGGCACGCCGGTCTTCGCCGCGATCGTGACCGGCCCACGCTGCGTCAACATGCGCGCGATCAGCACCCTGGTCTCCCGGCACGCGCTGGTGCGATGCGGGTGCGAGCGCGCCACGCTTGGCCGGTCGACCAACCCCAGCACGCCTTCGGCGCGGAAACGACGCCACCACTTCCACGCGCTGGTGCGCGAGATACCCATTTCGGCCGCGACGTGCGCCACGGGACGACCCGCAGCGATCCGCTGAACCATGATGAACCTGCCAGCCGGCGTCAGCCGGGCATTACGGTGAGACACGAGAGACCTCCGCTCGAGAGAGAACTTTCAACAGCTCCACTCGACCCGGAGGTCTCTCGCTATGTCAACAACGGTCTAGGTCAGAACAGCTAGCCACCCGCCCCGCTGCCCCACCCGCGCCGCGCTAGCCACCCGCCCGCCCACCCGTTCGGGAACACCCCACCCGCGGCGCGCTAGCCACCCGCCCACCCACCCGTTCGGGAACACCCCACCCGTTCCGGAACCGGTGCAGTGTTCCCGCACGGGCGACACGCGACTCATCACCGCCGCGGCACACCCGCCGCAGTGAGCGTGCCTGCAAGCCGATGCCGGTGCACGAGGTCGGACCAGTCCCAACGGCACACCCCGCGACCCGTCGCCCGCACCGAGTCTTCACGGCGCTTCTCGTGCACGACCGTCTCTGAGGCAGAGCGCGCACCACGCAAGGTTGCTGACGTGTACTTCTCCCGGCCATCAAACTCGCCGAGCAGGCGACCGCCCAACCAGCCGAAGTCGGCCCGGAACAGTTCGCCCCGGAGCCCGCGGACCTCGACCTGCAGCTCCGGGTCGGCGAAACCCAACTGTCGAATGAGCACGCGACTCCACGACTCGCCCGGTGACTCAGATCGCCCGTCGGCGAATCGAAGCACACGCTCGAGCCGGGCTCGGCCGCGCCGCAACTCGAGGGCGTCAGCCGCCTCCGCGATCTCGTCGACGCTGCAGCGTGGACCGCCGTCACGAGATCGCACCGCCCAGTCGACCGCGACGACCCCTGAAGCAAACGGTTGCGCTGCAACAAACTCGGCCAGAGTGCGAGCCAGGCTGGTGAGAGCTATCCCGTCATGCTCAACGACGTCAGCGTCGGGATGCGCCGTGCCCCAGTAACGCAGCCCTCCCGCTGTCCTTGTCGACGCGGTGCTCCACCCGAGCACCTCAACCGCCGACGGCACGGCGCTGAGAAGGGGCACGCCCCAGACGAGAGCAGCCGATGCACGCGCCAAGGGACGAGAGGTTCTGCCGTGCCGAGCAACCGCGAGCGCGCGCGTGAGCGCGAGTTCGGTCGGCGTGAGTTCGGCAACGATCTCGGCGGGAAGGTCGATACCGTGGGTGAGTGAGACAAGTCGACCGGCGCGGCGAGCACGGGTGAGTGACGACCCCGACCCGGTCTCGACGCGGAGCTCACGAGCAACAACCAGCTGAGCGAGTGCGGCAACGACGGCAGAATTCACGCCGCCAGAGTGGATGCTCGGCCCCGAGCATCCATCGTCAACACTCACTCTGCAGAACCGTGTTGGTCGCTCGGTCGCTGGTGAGGAAGAGCACCATCCTCGCGTTACGCACCCGACCGGGGCCACATCACTTGTTCCGGAACGGGTGCAGTGTTCCGCGACTGGTGGGGTGGGCGGGGTAACGCCCCTAGCGGCGGTAGTTCGGCGCCTCGACGACCATCTGGATGTCGTGCGGGTGCGACTCTTTCAGCCCCGCCGCCGTGATGCGCACGAACTTGCCGCGCTCTTTGAGCTCGTCGATCGTGCGACCGCCCGTGTAGAACATCGATTGCCGAAGGCCTCCGAGCAGCTGGTAGACGACCGAGCCCACGGGCCCGCGGTAGGGCACTTGACCCTCGATGCCCTCGGCGATGAGTTGCTCATCGCTCGGCACGTCGGCCTGGAAGTAGCGGTCGCGCGAGTACGAGGTCTTCTTGCCGCGAGTCTGCAGAGCGCCGAGCGAGCCCATGCCGCGGTACGACTTGAACTGCTTGCCGTTCACGAAGATCAGGTCTCCGGGGCTCTCGTCGGTGCCCGCGAGCAACGAACCGAGCATGACCGTGTCGGCGCCGGCGACGAGGGCCTTGGCGATATCGCCTGAGTACTGCAGGCCACCGTCGGCGATCACGGGCACGCCCGCAGGCCGGGCCGCGAGCGAGGCCTCGTAGACGGCAGTGATCTGCGGCACGCCGACGCCCGCGACAACGCGCGTGGTGCAGATGGAGCCCGGGCCGACGCCAACCTTGACGGCGTCGGCACCCGCGTCGATGAGCGCTTGGGCGCCGGATCGTGTTGCGACGTTGCCGCCGATGACATCGATGTGCGCAAACGCGGGGTCGGCTTTGACGCGCGCGATGATCTCGAGCACGCCGCGACTGTCACCGTTGGCCGTGTCGACGACGAGAACGTCGAGGCCCGCGTCGCGCAGCTGCCCGGCGCGCTCCCACGCGTCACCGAAGAAGCCGACGGCGGCACCGACCCGAAGTCGGCCTTCCTCGTCTTTCGTCGCGTTGGGGTACTGCTCGCTCTTGTCGAAGTCTTTGACGGTGATGAGGCCGTGCAACCGGCCCGACTCGTCGACGAGGGGCAACTTCTCGATCTTGTGCTGCGCAAAGATCGCGAGCACGTCGTCTTGAGAGATGCCGACTGGCCCCGTGATGAGCGGGGTCTTCGTCATGACGTCGCGAACCAGAGTGGTGTCAGCCTGGAACCGCGAGACGAAGCGCATGTCACGGTTGGTGATGATGCCGACGAGCAGCCCGTCGCCCTCGACCACGGGCAGACCCGACACGCGGAACTGGCCGCAGAGAGCATCCACCTCGGCCACCGTCGCATCAGGCGTCGTCGTGACCGGATTCGTGATCATCCCCGATTCCGAGCGCTTGACCTTGTCGACCTGCTGCGCCTGTTCGTCGATCGAGAGGTTGCGGTGCAGAATGCCCAAGCCACCCTGCCGAGCCATGGCGATCGCCATGCGCGCTTCGGTCACGGTGTCCATGGCGGCGGAGATCAAGGGCGCATGAACACGGATGCGGCGCGATAGCCGCGACGTCGTGTCAGCTTCACTGGGAATCACGTCGGTGTGCCCGGGCAGCAGCATGACGTCGTCATACGTGAGTCCGATGAAACCGAAAGGGTCGGGCTGGTCCATGAGTTCCCTTGGTGTCCGGCGTGCTGCGGTGGCACACGCGAGATTTCGTGTGGGGGTGCCGGAATGCAGCGCTGAAGACCGGTACTAGATTCTACGCGAGTTAGGTCGAAACGTGTTCCATAGCAATAATGGCTGGACGGCATCGCACGGAACCGGAAACACCTCGGCAACAATCGAGCCGTATCGTCACCGTCGACGAACTGGGCCTGCTGGCCCGAGGGGCTGACAACAGCCTCTACCCGAACCGACCTGGAGGTTTCGTGGCACACGCTGCTGGCAGACCACTCACCAAAAAAGCGCCGCGCACCTTCGCTGCGCTCCTCTTCGCCACCGTCGTGGCCGCCCTCACGTTCTCCGCCGCGTCGCCGGCGGCCGCAGAGGAGATTGGCCTCGACGAGTTCGACAACAGGATCAGTGGTCTTGTCGAACTGGCCGATGAGCCGCTCGCCGACGTGCAACTCGTCGTTGCGGGTGGCGGCTTCAGCGTCGAGGTGGTCTCGGGTGAAGACGGCCGCTGGGCTGTCGGGGTTCCGGAGCGCGGTGAGTACACCGTGACGCTCAACGAAGAGACGTTGCCCGAAGGCATCGCGGTTATCGACCCTGATCTCGAGCAACCAAACGTTCGCACGATCACGGTGGGGCAGTCGGGCAGTGCCGTGGCCAACTTCTTCATCGGTCAGGGCGAGCGCAACACGACGAGCCTGTTCGACCAGGTGATCGAGCGGCTCTTCAACGGCTTGAACTTTGGCCTGCTGCTCGCGCTTGCGGCTATTGGCCTGTCGCTCGTGTTCGGTACGACCGGCCTCAGCAACTTCGCCCACGCCGAGCTCGTGACGTTCGGCGGGCTCATGGCCCTGCTCTTCTCGATCGGTCTCGGGCTTCCCATCTGGCTCGCTATTCCGATCGCGATCATCTTGAGTGCCGCGTTTGGCTGGGCGAATGATGCCGGGCTATGGAAACCCTTGAGGCGTCGAGGCATGGGGTTGATCCCGATGATGATCGTCTCGATCGGTCTCTCGCTCGCTGTGCGCTACATCTTCCAGTTGTTCGTCGGCGGTGACACCCAGCAGCTTCCGGGGGCCACCGACACGACCTTCTCCATCGGGCTGTTCGGCCTCTCGTGGATCGACGTCGGCAGCATGGTGATCAGCGTGCTCGTCCTCCTCGGCATCGGCTACTTCCTGTTGCGCACGCGCATCGGTAAGGCCACCCGCGCTGTGAGCGACAACCCCGCGCTCGCCGCGGCGAGCGGCATCGACGTTGACCGTGTGATTCGCATCGTGTGGATCATGGCGGGCGCGCTCGCGGGCCTCTCGGGAATCCTGTGGGCCTACTTCCGCCCGGGAGTGAGCTGGGACATGGGCTTCCAGATCCTGCTGCTCACCTTCGCCGCTGTGACACTGGGTGGTCTCGGTACGGCCTTCGGTGCGCTCGTCGGCGCTCTTATCGTCGGCATGTTCGTCGAACTGTCGACGCTGATCATCCCCTCCGACATGAAGTACGTCGGAGCGCTGTTGATCCTCATCCTGGTGCTGCTCGTGCGGCCTCAGGGAATCCTCGGACGCAAAGAACGAATCGGCTAGGGGCTGACCATGATCGACTGGATCCTTCTCTTCTCCAATGCCGCGCAGGAGATCATCTCTCCGACGACGGCTGCGTACGCCCTTGCCGCGCTCGGCTTGGCCATTCACTTCGGCTTTACCGGCCTGTTGAACTTCGGCCAGGCGGGCTTCATGGCTCTCGGCGCTTATGGTTTCGCGATCGCGACTCTGACGTTCGAGTGGCCTGTGTGGGCGGCGATTCTTACGGGTGTCGTGGCGTCGATCGTCTTCGCGCTCATCCTCGGAATACCCACCCTTCGACTACGAGCGGACTATCTCGCGATCGTGACAATCGCGGCCGCCGAGATTCTGCGGCTGCTCTTCACCACCAACACGTTCGTCGACGTCACTGGTTCGGCCAACGGTCTGCAGGGCTACAAGGGCGGATTCGCTGCCCTCAACCCGATTCCGCCGGGCACCTACGGCTTCGGCCCATGGGTTTACAACGAGTACGACTGGTGGGTGCGCATCTTCGGGTGGAGCCTCGTCGCCATCGCCGCCTTCATCACGTGGCGCTTGTTCAAGAGCCCTTGGGGCCGCGTGATCAAGGGCATTCGTGAAGATGAGGATGCCGTGCGCGCGCTCGGCAAGAACGTCTACTACTACAAGATGCAGTCGCTGGTCATCGGCGGTGTGTTCGGCGCCCTGGCAGGCATGGTGTTCATCTTGCCCCGCGCCGTCGTGCCCTCGAACTACCAGACTTCGCTGACGTTCTTCATCTACGCGATTCTGCTGCTCGGCGGCGCGGCAACGGTGTTTGGGCCGATCATCGGTTCGGTGATCTTCTGGGTTCTGCTGTCGTTCTTCTCGGGCTTCATCGCTCGTGCGGTCGAAGTCGGATGGCTGCCGTTCTTGTCGAGCGTGCAGGCTGGTCAGTTGCGCTTCATCTTGGTGGGCATCGCCATCATGTTGATCGTCATATATCGACCACAAGGAATCTTCGGGAACAAGAAGGAGCTGGCCTTTGTCAAGTAGCGCTGGCGCCAAGGGCGCCCCGATCAAGTCAGTTGGCCTCCACATCGGCGAGCCCGCTCCCGGCGTCAAGAAGGTCGACCCCATCATCGTCGCCGACCACATCAAGCGCAGCTTCGGCGGCTTGACGGCGGTCGACGTTGAGCACCTCGAGATTCCGCGCGGCGCGATCACGGCCCTCATCGGCCCGAACGGCGCCGGAAAGACGACCCTGTTCAACCTGCTCACGGGCTTCGACAAGCCCGACACGGGCGAGTGGACCTTCGACGGCACCGGCATCTCGGGAATCCCCGCGTTCAAGGTCGCTCGCAAGGGGCAGGTGCGCACCTTCCAGCTCACCAAGGCGCTGGGCCTCCTCACCGTGCTCGACAACATGAAGCTGGGCGCGAAGGGGCAAAGCGGCGAGAGCCTCGCGCGCGCGCTCTTCCCGTGGTTCTGGCGCAAAGAAGAGGCCGAGATCGAGGCGCGGGCAATCGACTTGCTCACGCGCTTCAAACTCGACGAGAAGAAAGACGACTACGCCGCCGGGCTTTCGGGCGGTCAGCGCAAGTTGCTCGAGATGGCACGGGCCCTCATGAGCCAGCCGACGCTCGTCATGCTCGACGAGCCCATGGCCGGCGTCAACCCGGCGCTCACGCAGTCGCTGCTCGACCACATCTTGAACCTCAAGACCGAGGGCATGACCGTGCTCTTCGTTGAACACGACATGCACATGGTGCGGCACATCGCCGACTGGGTGGTCGTCATGGCCGAAGGCAAAGTGGTCGCCGAAGGCGACCCGCACGAGGTCATGGCCAACCCTGCGGTGATCGACGCCTACCTGGGCTCGCACCACGACAGTGACCTCGGTGACCTCGACACCGCGGTGATTACAGCGATCAAGGAGCTGGCCGATGACGACGCCGCCGAACACAAGCACTGAGGCCGCCATGGCAACCGAGACGCGCGAGGTGGTTGTTCACGTCGACAACGTGACGGCCGGCTACCTGCCCGGAATCAACATCTTGAACGCCTGCTCGCTGACCGCCTACAACGGCGAGCTCATCGGCATCATCGGCCCGAACGGCGCCGGAAAGTCGACGCTGCTCAAGTCGATCTTCGGCCTCGTTAAGGTGCGCGAAGGCACGATTTCGCTCTACGGCGAAGACATCACGAACCTCAAGGCGAACAAGCTCGTCGCCAAGGGTGTCGGCTTTGTTCCGCAGACGAACAACGTCTTCCCGACGCTGACCATTCGCGAGAACCTCGAAATGGGTCTCTTCCAGAAGCCGAAAGAGCTCGATGACCGCCTCGCGTTCGTCGTGAGCATCTTCCCCGAGCTCGGCAAGCGACTCGGGCAGCGTGCTGGCTCGCTCTCGGGCGGTGAACGCCAGATGGTCGCGATGAGCCGTGCGCTCATGATGAGCCCCGAGGTGATCCTGCTCGACGAGCCGAGTGCCGGGCTCTCGCCCGTCCGTCAAGACGAAGCGTTCTTGCGCGTGAAGGAAATCAACAAGGCGGGCGTGACGACGATCATGGTCGAGCAGAACGCACGCCGTTGCCTGCAGATCTGCGACCGCGGTTACGTTCTCGACCAGGGCACCGACGCCTACACGGGCACGGGCCGCGAGCTTCTGAATGACCCCAAGGTCATCGGACTCTACCTGGGCACCCTCGGGCAAGAGTAAAGCCCGCAGAACGCCTCACAGGGCCCCGCAGAGCGCACTCGCGCTTGGCGGGGCCCTTGTGCGTGCATCCCGCTATCGCGAGGGCTCACGGGGCGCCGTACGGTGCGCACCGAACCGCGTGCGGAGCGGGATGCTCCGTGGGCGCGTGCGTGCGCACCGCACCGCGTGCGCAGCGGGATGCTCACCGCGCGCTCGCGGCACACGAAAAGGGGCCCCGACCGAAGTCGGGGCCCCTCTCAGTCGCGCTAGTAGTGACTAGTTGATGCGGCTGAAGGTGTTGTCAGCGGCGTACTCGAAGATGCCGATGGTCGCCTCAGTCGGGTCGCCGTTCTCGTCGAACGTGATCGGACCGGAAGCGCCGTCGTAGTCGATGACTCCGCCGTCAATGATGATCTGAGCGCACGACGCGAAGTCGGTGCACTTCTCGCCATTGCCCGAACCACCGGAGACCTCCTGCAGCTTCGACGCGATGTCGACACCCTCGATCGAGCCGGCGGCGAGGGCCGCGAGCGCGATCAGGATGACGGCGTCGTACGACTCAGCCGCGTAGCTGAACTCGGTGAGGTCGGGGTCGACCTCGAGCAGACGGTCCTGGAAGTTGCCCAGGGTCGAGATGTCAAGGCCCGGCAGGGTTCCCTTGGCGCCCTCGATGAGGCCAGCCTCGAAGTCAGCGCTGTAGTCGGCGAGGTTACCGTCGACGAAGTAGAGCTGGTTTCCGGGGTAGCCGGCACCCACGAGCGCGGGGACGACAACCTTGGCCTGGTCGAACGTGATGACGGCGATCGCGTCGGGAGCAGCCGCGGTCAGCGCGGAGACCTGAGCGTCGAAGCTCGTGTCACCCTCGTTGAACAGCTCCTCGGCGACAACCTCGCCACCAGCGGCCTCGAACGTGGCGCGCAGCGCGCCGGCGAGGCCGGTGCCGTAAGCGTCGTTGAGGACGATCATGCCGAGCGTTGCGGCACCCTCTTCAGCGATGAGGTTGCCGAGCACCTCGCCCTGCAGCAGGTCGCTGGGGGCGTTGCGCCAGTAGAGGCCGTTGTCGTCGTAGTCGGTGAACACCGGCGACGTGTTGGCCGGCGAGAACTGCACAACGCCGGCGGCAACGATCGAGTCGATGACGGTGAGCGAGACACCCGACGAGGCGGCACCGATGATGGCCGAGACATCCTGCGAGAGGAGGTCGGTCACGGAGACGGTGGCGGTGTCAGTGGTGGTGTCACCCGAGTCGCGGTAGATCGCTTCGACGGTGATGCCCAGGTCGGCTTCGTTGACCTCCTGGACACCGAGGGCAACACCTGCCTCCTCGGGCGGGCCGAGGAACGCGAGGGCGCCACTCTGGGGGAGGATCGTGCCGACGGTCAGGCTCAGCTGCTCGGTGGGTCCGGCAGGCTCTTCGGTCTCAGCCGTTGCGCAGCCACTCAGAACGAGTGCGCTGGCGCCCACGACGGCAATGCCGCCGAGGATCGACTTGAGAGAACGAGAGCGGCGGCCTGAGCCAGAAGTGAATACGCTCATGTTGCTCCTTGCGTTGAAAGGTGTTCAGGAAGAGACCGCGCAGAAGCGCGGCCATCTAGCCACCGTACGGGTCACAGAGTTCATTCACAACTCATTAGGGTTACATCCCTGTAACGCCCGAGAACGCATGATTGGCGCCGCGAGCGCGACGATTTCCGCGCGCAAAGCTGGTCGGAAGCGACGAAATCCGTCGCGACCAGCGCACCTGCTCATTCGAGAAGGGTTATGCCGCCCTCTGCTTGCGGGCGATTTTCAGCATCGAATCGGAAAACACTCAGTTCGGCGGTCACGACGTCGCCTGCGTCGTCCACCCCGAGAGGCCCCGAAACGCCGTCGTAGTCAATGGTCTGGTCATTGGCGAGGGCATCAATGCACTCTCCGACGCTGCGGCAGACGACGTTTCCCGTGAGCGCAGCACGGGCCGTTCGCACGATCGACGGCCCCCCATCGTCGCCCGCAATCACGGCGGCGAGCACCGCGAGCATGACGGCGTCATAGGTCTCGGCCGCGAACCGCAGCTCGCGCAACCGAGGGTCAGACTGCCTCAGAACTCGGGCGAACTCGTCGTCGACAGCTGCCCCCGCGCGCACGGCCGTTGCCCCCTCGAGGGCTCCTGCCTCGACCGACGTCGAGAAGTCAGCGACGCCGTCCGAGCTGAACCACAATTGGTCGCCGCGCACCCCGCGCTCGAGCAGAGCGGTGACGAGCTCGGCAAGCTGTGCCACAGAGACACCGGTCGTAGCGATCGCGATTGCGTCAGGCTCGCCCGCGGCAAGGCTGAAGGCGAGGCGACGGATGTTTGTTCCCGCGTCCGCTCGCTCCACCGCGGTCACCGTGGCCGACCCTTCGGCGAGCGCGGCGCGTGCCGCATCGACAACCGCCTTGCCCTGCGCGTCAGAACCGGCCACGAGTGCGATTGACTCGGCCCCCGCATCCACGGCCGACTGCATGAGAGCCACGACATCGCGATCAACGGCGGGAATCGTGCGCAGCAGGACTCCCGTCGGAGTGGCAGCGCCCACCGTGGGCCCGGGGGCAGCTGAGGCGATCACGGCGACGCCGGCGTCGGCCGCGAGAGGCAGTAGCCGCGCGAGTAGCTCGGCGTTAGCTGGCCCGATGATGACGTCGACATCGCGCGTGACGAGGTCAGCGAAGCCAGCCTCGAGTCGTTCGTCGTCAACGCTTCCGGCCTCGCGGTAGAACGTCTCGACCGGAACCCCGAGCACTCCGCCTGCGACGTTGGCGTCGCGCACGGCGCGCTCGATCGCCGCGACCATTCCGGCACCGATTCCCGTGGTGTCACCGCCCATGGGAAGCAGAGCGCCGATGCGCAGCACGCCGTCGCCGGTCGGCCCGGTCGACTCGGTCAGGGTTGGCGTGGGAGTCGGCAGCGGTCTCGGCACGGCGCACCCCGCGGTGGTGAGCACGAGGGCTGTCGCGATGATCGTGGCGACGATGGATCTCGTCATGGCGCCCCTCCCTTCGCGATGCATTCGACACCGGGCACACTATCCCCCCGGCAATAGGCTGAGGCCGTGCCCGCGCCGTCACCGTTGCAACTGACCGCAGCGTTCTCGCCGTTGAGCGACACCGCCGCAGCGTCGCTACTCGCGCAGCACTACGGCCTTGACGCCGCGCGCATCACGCGCCTCGCGACCGAACGCGATGACACCTTCGTCGTAACGACCCCGCAGGGGCGACTGATCGCGAAGTTCGCGCACCCGCTCGACGAGTGGGCCACCTTGCACGATCAGGTCTCGGTGCTGCACGGGCTCGCCGAACGCGCGCCCGACCTCCCCGTGCAGCGCGTGGTGCCCTCGCGGGAGGGGCACCTGCTCACGCGCGTCATCGACGAGGCGGGCGAAACGCGATTGCTCCGTGTGCTGTCGTACCTCGACGGAGACGTACTGGGCGCCGCAGCCCGCCCCCTCGAGGCGATGGTCGTGCTCGGCCGACTGCACGCGCGACTCGCCACAGCGATCGCTCACATCGGCGATGACGCCGAGCCGCCGCTCGTCGGCGCCGCCACGCCCTGGAACCTCCTCGCGATCGACGACTACGCGCCGCACCTCGACGCGATCGAAAACGCTGAGGCCCGCGTCGACGCCCAGCGCACGATCGACCGCGTGCGCGAGCGCGTGATGCCTGCCCTCGTGCGCCTGCCAACGCCCCTCGCCCACAACGATCTGCACGGCGACAACGTGCTTGTGCGCACCGCGCCTTTCACGATCACGGGGGTGCTCGACTTCGGCGACATGTGCCGCACACCGCGCGTGGCTGATCTCGCGGTCGCCGCCTCCTACGCCCGCGGTCGCGTCGGGGCCACTGATGAGCCGTGGGCAGCAGCGCGCGCCTACGTCGCCGGCTACGAGGCCGAGCAACCGCTCACGCCCGACGAGCACGCGCTGCTGCCCGAGCTGGTGTTGCTGCGATTGGCCCAGCGCGGAATCCTGAACTCGGCGATTGCCGCCGCGAACTCGGCAGCCGGCGCATACGCGAGCCGCAACCTGAGCGCCATTGCGCGCGATCTGCGCGAACTGGGCGCGAGCATCCCGCACACGATCGGAGACACGCGATGATCGGACCAGCCACCTACTTTCGGCCGGAGCACCGCAACGCCCTCGACGAGCGCACGCGTGCCCTGATCGACCGGCGAGAGGCGGTGCTGTCTCCCGGCTATCGGCTGTTCTACGCACACCCCGTGGAGTTCGTGCGCGGCAGTGGCACGAAGCTCTACACGCGAGACGGTGACGAGTATCTCGACGCCTACAACAACGTGCCGTCGGTGGGGCACTCGCACCCGCGCGTGGCGGCGGCGATCGCCGCGCAGGCCGCGCAACTGAACACTCACACGCGCTATCTGCACGAGGGGCTCATCGACTACGCCGAGCTGCTCCTCGGCTCGTTTTCGACCGAGCTCGACACGCTCACGCTCGTGTGCACGGGGTCGGAGGCCAACGACCTCGCCCTGCGGGTGGCGAAGCACGTCACCGGTCAGCGCGGCGTCATCGTCACCGAGAACGCCTACCACGGGGTCACGACCGAGATCGCGGCGATCTCGCCTTCACTCGGCGGAGCCGACTCGCTCGCCGAGTGGGTGCGCACCGTGCGACCCCCGACCGGTGACGGAACAGCGATGGTGGCGGATGCTCGCGCCGCGATCGCCGACCTGCAAGCCGCGGGCCACGGGGTCGCGGCGCTGATCGTCGACACTGCCTTCGCAAGCGACGGTTTCGTCGCCCCCTCGCCCGGAACGAGCACGGCTCTGGCCGAGGTCGAGCGACTCGTGCACGCCGCGGGCGGGTTGGTCATCGCCGACGAAGTGCAACCCGGGTTCGGGCGCCTCGGCCAGCGAGCGGATGAAACGGGGCTGTGGGGTTATCGGCACCACGGCATGACTCCCGATCTCGTCACCATCGGCAAGCCCATGGCCAATGGCCTTCCCGTGGCTGGCCTCGTCGCGCGACGCGAGCTCATGAAGGAGTTCGGCGAGCACGTGCGCTACTTCAACACGTTCGCGGGAACCCCCGTCTCGGTCGCCGCGGCGCGGGCAACGTGGGAGGTGCTGCACGACGAGCAGCTGCCCGAGCATGCCGCGTCGGTCGGCAGCACGGTGCTCGCGCACCTCACCGAGTTGGTCTCGAGCCATGATCGGTTGCGCGACGAGCGCGGGCGCGGCCTCTACCTGTCGGTGGACGTCGTTGACCCGACGACGGGAGCACCCGACGCGACAACGGCGGTGCGGCTCGTCAGTGCGCTGCGGGAGCGCCGCGTTCTCATCAGCGCCTCAGGGCGCGACAACGCCTCGCTCAAGGTGCGGCCGCCCCTGCCGTTCTCGATCGCCGACGCCGAGCGGTTCGCGACCGAACTCGACGCGGCCGTGCGCGAGCTGGGCTGAGGCGAACGGCACACAGGCCGCGGAGCAACCGATCAGACCGTCTCGATCGGCCGCGTCTCAGGAGGTAGTTCTCGCCGCTCGCGGCGCGCGCGTCGACGCTGCACGACCGCCTCGGCGCTCAGCACGACGAGGGCGAGCCACACCAGTGCAAAACCGATCCAGCGCTCGAGCGGCATGGGCTCTTGCAGCACGGCGACACCGAAGATGAACTGCAGCAGGGGCGCGAAGTACTGAATGAAGCCCATGACGCTCAGCGGAAGCCGTCGAGCGGCGGCCGCGAACAGCAGCAACGGAACAGCCGTGACGATTCCGGCAAGGCTCAGCAACACCGCATGCCCGACACCCGCACTGCCCGCCGTGATGCCGCCGCCCGCCAACTGCACCCACACCAGGGCAGCCATCGCGGCGGGCACGAGCCACGCGGTTTCGAGAGTGAGCCCTCCAACCGCCGAGACCTGCCCGCCCATGCGGTTCTTCAGAAAGCCGTAGAGCCCGAACGAGAAGGCGAGTGCCAGCGAAATGTAGGGAGGCTGGCCATAGCCGATCGCCAGCACGAGCACGGCGACGACACTGATGCCGACGGCGACCCATTGCCCCACCCGCAGCCGCTCGCGCAAGAAGAGCACGCCGAGGGCGATCGAGACGATCGGATTGATGAAGTAGCCGAGCGCCGCTTCGACCACGAACCCGCTCGTCGAGGCGAAGACATAGACGACCCAGTTGATGGCGATCAGGATGCCGGCCACGAGGCTCAGCAGCATGATGCGCCGATCGCGCATAAGCGCAGCGAAAGCCCCGAACGCCCGCGTGAGGGCCAGCAGCACGAGACAGAACACGAGCGAGAGCACCACCCGCCACGCCACGATCTCGATGGGGCTGCTCGGGCTCAACAGCAGAAAGTAGACCGGCAAGAAGCCCCAGAGCCCGTAGGCCGAGACCGCGAGGGCAAGCCCAGACGGCGACAGTCGAGTCTCGGGCACAGCCCCACTGTAGACCTGCGCACGCGGCCCCCCGCGCGGGCCCTCACGCACGAACCCCCGGTCTCGCCAGAGGCGAGCCGGGGGTCGTCAAACGCTCATTCCGACTAGCGGACCACGACCGCCAAAACATCGCGGGCCGAGAGCACGAGGAACTCGTCGCCACCGTACTTGACCTCGGTGCCGCCGTACTTCGAGTAGAGCACGCGGTCGCCCACGGCGACGTCGATGGGCACGCGGTTGCCGTTGTCGTCGATGCGGCCGGGGCCGACAGCGACAACCTCGCCTTCCTGCGGCTTCTCCTTGGCGGTGTCGGGGATAACGAGACCCGAAGCAGTGGTCTGCTCTGCCTCGACCTGCTTGATGACGATGCGATCTTCGAGCGGCTTGATGCTGACCGACACGGTTGACCTCTTCTTTCTTACGACGATGAGGGGGTTGGCACACTCGACGTGCGAGTGCCAAGTCCACTGTACCCAAGCGGTTAGCACTCACGCAATCCGAGTGCCAACCACCACCGCATCGACCGGGGTGGCATCATCGGGGGATGGACGCGAGTGAACTGCGCGAGTTGCTGACCGGCGAGTCACTGCAGTTGCTCGACAGCCTGGCGCCGAGCGGCGAGATCGGCGATGCCGTGGCGCTGGTCTCTCGACTACGTCGAGAGGGGCATCCACCCGCCCGGGTGGCCGCGGTCTTGACGCAGTATCGATTGCGTCGCCGAGCCGTCGCGAAGTTCGGGCCATTCGCTCAGCGGATGCTCTTCACGCAAGACGGCCTCGAGCAGGCGTCGCGACTGCGCGTCGCGGCGTTGCATGCCGGGCGCTTCTCAGCGGCGGGCCTGACGCGCGTCGCCGACCTCGGCTGCGGCATCGGTGGCGATGCGATGGCAATGGCGGCGCTCGAGTTGACGGTGACCGCGGTTGAACGCGATGAAGTCACCGCCGCGATCGCCACCTACAACCTCGCGCCCTGGGAGTCGGCTCACGTCGTGCACGGCGATGCACTCGATCAGCCGCTCGACGACATCGACGCAATCTGGCTCGACCCCGCGCGCCGCGAAGGATCAACGCGGTTGGCATCGCCCGACGACTGGTCGCCGAGTCTCGATGACGCGCTCGAGCTGGCCGCTCAACGACCCGCGGGCATCAAGCTTGCTCCCGGCATGGATCGCAGCCTCCTGCCGGAGGGCCTCGAAGCCCAGTGGGTGTCGGTCGATGGCGAGGTGGTCGAACTCGTGCTCTGGTCGGGGGCGCTCGCGCGCGAGGGTGTCGGACGAGCCGCTCTTGTGTTGCGGGGCACGGAGGCTCCGGCAGAACTGCGGGCCGAGAGTGATTCGAGTGATGTCGAGGCGGGGCCCCTCGGCGACTACCTCTACGAACCCGACGGTGCCGTGATTCGTGCACGCCTCATCGGCGACCTCGCGCGCCCGATAGAGGGCCGGATGCTCGATTCCACGATCGCGTACATCACCGCCGATCGGCTCGAGCTGACGCCCTTCGCGCGCGCGTTCCGCGTCATCGAGCGTTTCCCGCTCGACGAGAAGCTGCTCGCACGGGAACTCTCCGCGCGCGACATCGGAACCCTCGAGATCAAGAAACGGGGCGTCGATATCGACCCGGCACGACTGCGCCCCCGCCTCAAGCTCCGCGGGGACGCGTCTGCCGTGCTCGTTCTCACCCGCATCGCCGGGGCGCGCGCGGCAATTCTCGCCGAGCGCTGCGACTAAGCCGCGGCGCTCACTCGCGAGCGGGCTAGAACCCGCCCGGGAACCCGCCCGTGGCACCGAACGCACCCACGGCAACCCAGACGAGCAGCAGCGGAACGAGAATCAAGATCGCCCAGAGCACCGAGAGCGCCACACCGACATAGCCGGTGACGAGTCCGGCAACGGCCATGCCGCGAGCGTGCGGCTCGCGCTTGAGGGCGACGTGACCGAGGATCACGCCCGCAATCGCCGGCAGCAAGCCGATGAAGAACAGCGACAAGAAGAGGCCGATGATGCCGAAGACGAGCGACAGCACGCTCAGCGTTGACGACGGCGCGGCCGGCGCACCCGCGTAGGGGCTCGCGGGCGTCGTCATCGCGGCCGGAGCCGGCGCGTAGGGGTCGGGGCGCGTCGAGACCGCGGAGGGGGCGACGAGAGCGGCCGGGGCCGGCGCGCTTGCGGCCGGAGCTGCCGGGGCCGGCGCTGCAGCGGGCTTCTGTGCAGCGGGCTTCTTCGTCGCGGGCTTCGCGGCTGACGCGGGCTTCGCAGCTGCAGCCGTTGCGGGCTTCACCGCGGTGGCAGGCTTGGCCGGCGACGCGGCGGCCGTCGCACCCGCCTTGGAAGCAGTGGTCTTCCTCGCTGCAGGCTTCGCGGCCGCAGCGCCAGACACACCGGGAACCGGGGTCGCAGCGGCGCCTTCAGGCGCAGGAGGGGGCGGGGGAACGGTGGGTTGAGCCACGGGAACTCCTCTTTCTGGGGCGAGCGCGACAACGAGAGCGTCGGCTCAATCACTTCCCCAGGCTAGCGAGCGCCCCTTGGTTCAGCCCGTGAGTGCGCGGAGGGTCGAGAGAAAGATGCCCCAGAAGACGAACCACCCCACGGTGCCAACCCAGCCGATGATCGTCGCAGCGAGAGCCATGCCGCGGCCGGGCTCACCTGTCTGCGCAATCTGCCGAAGGGTCAGGTGCCCAAGAATCGCCCCTGCAATGGGCACAAGAATGGCCAAGATGAGGGCGACGGGGGCAAGTCGATTGATGGGGCGAGGGGCGGAATCATCGGTCATCGGGGAATGCCGTTCGGGCAAGAATTTCGGGTATGGAGCGGGCGGACCACATGATACGGGCCCGCACCCCGAGTTAACCGAGAGTGCGGGCCCGCCCAGCGAAGCTGTTAGCTCACAACGAGGTTGCCGCTCGAGGCAGCGATGCCGAACACGGTTACCCAGAAGATGATTCCGAGCAGGCCTGCGAGAACACCGATGTAGCCGATGATGAGGCTCGCGATCGCGAGCCCGCGACCACCTTCACCGCGCGACTTGATCTGTCCCATCGCGATGTGGCCGCAGATCACTGCGGGGATCGAAATCCACAGGATCGAGAGGATGAGGGCGACGATCGACAACGTGTTGGTCTTGGGGCCGGCGGGCGCAGACGCGTACGGCGTCGGCTGCGGAGCGGGGGGCGGTGGCGTGACGTCAGACATGAATACTCTCCATTTGAGCGACGTAAATAGAACCCGATCGGGCACCGCCCATGCTCTCAGCGTGGCCCCGGAGTGTCAACGACGCGGGCAGGGGTGTCGGGCGCTCTAGGCCTGAATGGTCGTGACCGGCAGCGTCGAGTCGGCACTCACGTCGAGCGACGAGGGCGCATGGCCGGCGGCGATCAGCTGTGCAGCGAGTGCCGCGATCATCGCGCCATTGTCCGTACAGAGCGACAGCGGCGGGATGCGCAGGGCAACCCCCTTCTCCGCGCAGCGTTCCGCCGCAAGAGCTCGCACCCGCGCGTTCGCCGCGACTCCCCCGCCGAGCAGCAGCCGGGGCACTCCGAGGTCGCGGCAGGCGGCAATCGCCTTCGCTGTCAGCACGTCGGCAACCGCCTCACGGAAGGACGCGGCGACGTCGGCCACCGGCACCGGTTCGCCCGCATCCTGCAGCTTTTCGACGTACCGGGCGACCGCGGTCTTGAGGCCCGAAAATGAGAAGTCGTAGCGATGCTTCTCGAGGTCTTTTGGCAGGGTCAAGCCACGCGGAAACCGCACGGCGGCAGGGTCACCATCGGCGGCGACCCGATCGATGTGCGGCCCGCCTGGGTACGGCAGGCCCAGCACACGCGCCACCTTGTCGAAGGCCTCCCCCGCGGCATCGTCGATCGTTTCGCCGAGCAACTCGACATCGCTCGTGAGGTCGCGCACGAGAAGCAGCGAGGTGTGGCCGCCCGAGACGAGCAGGGCAATGGTCGGCAGCTCGATCTGCGGCTCACCCTCCACGCGCAGCACATCAGCCCCGACGTGTCCGACGAGGTGGTTGACCGCGTAGAACGGCTTATCGAGGGCGACAGCAAGCGCCTTCGCCGCGCCGACACCGACCATGAGCGCGCCCGCGAGGCCCGGCCCGCTCGTCACGGCGATGGCATCGAGCTCGTCGACGGTCACGCCCGCGACCTCGAGCGCCTGCTGCAACGCGGGTTGGAGAGCCTCAAGGTGCGCGCGTGCCGCAACCTCGGGCACGACGCCCCCGAACCGCGCGTGCTGCTCCATCGACGACGAAATCACGTTGGCGAGCAGGGTCGTGCCGCGCACGATGCCAATACCGGTCTCATCGCAACTGGTCTCGATTCCGAGCACGACGGCGCGCGTGTTCACCTAGCCCACCTCACAGCGCATCACGATCGCGTCAACATCATCGGGTTGGTAGTAGCGAGGCCGCACAGCGATGGCGACAAACCCGGCGAGCTCGTAGAGAAGCTGGGCGCCCGGGTTATCGGCGCGCACTTCGAGAAGCACCTCGGCGACAGCGCGCGCTCGAGCGGCCGCCAGCAAGCTCTGCACGAGGGCGCGGCCGATGCCGAGTCGTCGGTGCGTCGGGTCGACGGCAATCGTCTGAATGTCCGCTTGCGTCGACCCCGTGGGCGCGCTGAGGCCGGCGTATCCGACCAGTTCGTCGCCCGACATCGCCGCGAGGTAGAGCGTGTGCGGCGCGGCGAGTTCGGCAGCCATCATGTCGCGGCTCCACGCATCGTTGACGAAGGTCTCGGTCTCGAGGCGCATGATCGCATCGAGGTCGGCGAGATCGGCGTCGCGCATCACGATCGCGCTCATGAGTTCACTCGCTTGGGTGTCGACAGCGTCACGTCGGGGCTGCGCAGGTAGAGCGGCTGGGGGCCGAGTGCAGGCATGCCGGTTGCTACTCGCGCCTGTGCAGCATGAGCGAGTGACACCGCCGAGATCTCGGCCACCTCGAAAGCGTCGACACCGTCAGCGGGTTGCCAGTCGACGCGAGCAACGAGGTACGCGGGCAGCGCGATCAACGGCATCGGCAGCGCCGCGCGGTACTCGGTCACGGCGACTTCGCGTCGGCGCGCATCCGTCACGACAGCAAAGCGCCCCGCGGCGACCCCGCCCTCGACGAGCGAGATGGCGACAGCGTCGTGACTCGGCACCGCGTGCACCTCGACGCCGCGGGCGAAAGCGATGGCATGCGCGGCAGCAATGCCGACACGCAAGCCCGTATAGGGCCCGGGGCCGATGCCCGCCACGACCCCCGTCAGCGGCTCGCTGCTCGCGGCCATGACCTCGGCGAGAAACGGGCCGATGACTTCGGCGTGACGGCGCACGTCGGGCGTCGATCGGTGCGCGACGACCAGGCCATCGGCCGCCACGAGCGCGACCGAGGTGCCCGCTGAGGTGTCAATCGCGAGCAGCATGAAGCCAGCCTAGGTCGCTCCAGCGATCGCCGACGCCCGCGATCGTCACCGTGCGCGGTTCGATGATCGCGCTCTCGTCCGCGACATCGTCGGGGGTCTCGAGGCCGTCTCGGTCCGCGGTTGCTCCGGTAGCCGCTGGGTTGCCCGCGCCCATCGGCCGCTCAATTGTCACGGCAAGCCACGAGTCGACGAGGTGCTCGATCAGCCCCGCGCCCCACTCGACCACGACGATCGAGGCATCAAGGTCGAGATCGAGATCGTCGAGCTCGTCGGCCCCACCGAGCCGATAGGCGTCAACGTGAATGAGCGGCGGTGCGCCCTCGCGAGGGTGAGTGCGCGCGAGCACGAAGGTGGGGCTCGTCACAGTGCCGCCCACACCGAGGGCCGCCCCGAGGCCGCGTGTGAGCGTCGTCTTGCCGGCTCCGAGTTCGCCGGTCAGCAGCACGACATCGCCGGCCCGCAATTGCGCTGCAATGCGTGCACCGAGCTGGGCCATCGCGTCAGGGTCGTTGATCGTGAGGGTCACGGTCATGTGCCCGTCACCCGTTCGTGCGGTGCACGCGCCGACCGAGGCGCGTGACGAGTTCATACGAAATAGTCGATGCCGCTTCCGCCCACGCATCAACGTGCGGGTCTCCGTCGGCCGGATCCCCCCACAGCACGGCGCGATCACCGACCGCCACGGCGGTGTCGCCGGCATCGACCACGAACTGGTCCATGGCGATGCGACCAACGACGTGCAGGGTCGTGTCGCCAATGCGAACGGGAGCGTTGATTGCGGCACGCGGCACGCCGTCTGCGTAGCCGAGCGGCACGAGCGCGAGGGTCGTCGGTGCAGTCGTGCGGTACAGGAAGCCGTACGAGACCCCGCTGCCCGCGGGAACCCGCTTGACCCCGACGACCTCGGCGCTCAAGCGCATCGCCGGTCGAAGAGCGAGAGCGTCACGCAAGTGTTGCTCGGGGGCGATGCCATACAGCGCGATGCCGAAGCGCACCATGTCGTACTGGGCCGCGGGGTGGTCGAGTGCCGCGGCCGACGCGGCGAGATGACGGATGCCCGGGTGAAGATCGACGCTGCGCACAGCATCCAGAAATCGCTCGAAAGCAGCGACTTGTGCGCGATCGTCATCGGGCGACGTATTCGACAGGTGGCTGAAGACACCGTCGAGCTCGACGGCGCCCGCTCGAACCTGGTGGGCGAGGCGGTCGACGAACGGCGCCCAATCACCTTCGGCCACTCCGTTGCGACTGAGCCCGGTGTCGACCTTGACGTGAATCTTGGGGCGATGCCCACCGCTCGCGACCTGCTCGAGCTGCGTGAGCGAGCTGATTCCGAGCGTGATGCCCGCTTCAGCCGCGGCAGCGCCGTCGATGACCGAACCCTGCAACCACGCCAGCACGGGCGCATCGATTCCTGCGGCGCGCAGCTCGAACGCTTCCCCGAGGTCGGCAACGCCGAGGTGGTCGAAACCCGCCTCGAGCGCCGCGCGCGATGCGGCAATCGCTCCGTGACCATAGCCATCGGCCTTCACGATCGCCATGGCGTGAGGGGTCGCCACCCGGCGGCGCAGCAGCGCGGCGTTGTCGGCGAGCGCGGCGGTCGAAATGCGCGCCTCGCGCAGGGGCGCGTTCATGACTCAGCCACCACGAACGCGATCGCGACCCCCGCGTCGTGCGAGAGCGAGACGTGCAGCGTGGCGATGCCGCGGGCGGCGGCGATCTCGGCGACCCGACCGCTCACCACGAGATCAGGATTCCCCTCGGCGTCGCTCACGACGCGCATGTCGTGCCATCGTGCTCCGGAGGTGTCGCCGAGGGCTTTCAGCAACGCCTCCTTCGCGGCGAAACGGCTCGCGAGCGAGCGCACAGGCAATGCTCGCTCGTCGGGCGTAAAGAGACGGTCGCGCAATCGTGGCGTGCGGTCGAGCGCACGCTCAAACCGGGCGAGGTCGACAACGTCGACGCCGACACCCACGATCGCCATCGAGCGGCCCGCCCTACGCGCTCACGGCTATTCGACCGTGACCGACTTGGCGAGGTTGCGCGGCTGGTCGACATCGAGGCCCTTCGCCGCGGCGAGCTCCATGCCGAAGATGTGCAGCGGAACGACGGCGAGCAGAGGCTCGAAGAACGGCGACGCGAGCGGAATCCGGATCACCTCGTCGGCGTGCGGCAGCACCGCGACATCGCCCTCTTCGGCGATCGCAATAACGCGCGCACCGCGAGCGCGGATCTCTTGGATGTTCGAGACAACCTTCGCGTGCAGCGAGTTCTCATCACGCGGGCTCGGCACGATCACGAACACGACCTGCCCGGGTTCGATGAGGGCGATCGGCCCATGCTTGAGCTCTCCAGCGGCGAAGCCCTCGGCGTGAATGTACGCAAGCTCTTTCAGCTTGAGGGCTCCTTCGAGCGCGACCGGGTAGCCAACGTGCCGCCCGAGGAACAGCACCGAGCGCGTGTCGGCCATCCAGTGCGCGAGCTCCTTGATGCGCTCGCCCGTCGCGAGCACGGCGGCGAGCTTTTCGGGCACGGCTTGCAGCTCGGCGACGAGCCCGCGCGCGCGTTCGGGGCTCAGCGTGCCGCGCACCTGGCCGAGTTGCAGACCGAGCAGGTAGATCGCGGTGATCTGTGCGACGAACGCCTTCGTCGAGGCGACAGCGACTTCAGGGCCCGCGTGCGTATAGACCACGGCGTCAGACTCGCGCGGAATCGTGGCGCCCTGCGTGTTGCAGATCGACAGAGTCCGTGCGCCTTGCTCGCGCGCGTACTTGACCGCCATGAGGGTGTCCATGGTCTCGCCCGACTGGCTGATCGAAACGACGAGCGTGTTGGCCGACAGCACCGGCTCGCGATAGCGGAACTCGTGGGCGAGCTCGACATCAACCGGAATGCGCGCCCACTGCTCGATCGCGTACTTGCCGACCATGCCGGCGTACGCGGCCGTGCCGCACGCAATGATCACGACGCGGTCGATGCTGGCCAACACGTGTTCTCCGAGGGCGCTGACCTCGGGAAGGTCGACGAGCCCGTCGTGAACGCGGCCGAGAATCGTCTTGGCGACCGCTTCGGGCTCTTCACTGATCTCTTTCGCCATGAAGCTCGACCAGCCACCCTTTTCGGCAGCCGAGGCGTCCCAGTCGACCTCGAAGGTGCTCGGGGTCACGGGCTGCCCCGCGAAGTCGACGACGTCGACGCTCTCGGGGCGGATCGTGACGAGCTGATCTTGCCCGATCTCCATCGCTCGGTGCGTGTACTCGACGAACGCAGCGACATCGCTTCCGAGGAAGTTTTCGCCGTCGCCGAGCCCGATCACGAGCGGCGAGTTGCGGCGAGCGCCGACGACGACGCCCGGCTGGTCGCTGTGAACGGCGAGAAGCGTGAAGGCTCCGTCGAGACGGTTCACGACCTGCAGCATCGCCGTCGTGAGGTCGCCCGTTTCGTGGAAGGCGTCACCGACGAGCAACGCAGCGACCTCGCTGTCGGTCTCCGAGCTGAACTCATGGCCGCTCGCGAGCAACTCGCTCTTGAGCTCGGAGAAGTTTTCGATGATGCCGTTGTGAATGAGCGCGAGCTTGCCGCCGTCGCCCAAGTGCGGGTGGGCGTTCGCATCGGTCGGGCCCCCGTGGGTCGCCCAGCGCGTGTGGCCAATACCGGTGTGGCCGTCGGTGAGCGGCGTCGACGCGAGATCGTCGCTCAGAATGCCCAGCTTGCCCGCGTGCTTGCGCGTGCCGAGATGACCGTGGTCATCAATCACCGCGACGCCGGCCGAGTCGTAGCCCCGATACTCCAGTCGCTTCAAACCACCCAGAAGCACCTCGACACTGCCCCGGGTTCCGACATACCCCACGATTCCGCACATAACCGACCATTCTAGGGCTCGCTCCCTATGGACATGATCAGGAACGGTCGCCGCCCCACGGGGGTACTGTGGGGGCGATGGCCGAGCCGAGCGCACCGCGCGACACCCTCGCGCGCGAGACGAGTCCGTTCGATGAGATCGACCGGCAACGGTGGGCCGCGCTCGCTCCCGAGACGCCTCAGCCGTTGCGCGAGACCGAGCTGGTGCAGCTGCGTGGGCTTGGTGATGCCCTCGACATGCGCGAAGTCGCCGAGGTCTATGTGCCCTTGAGCCGGCTGCTGAACCTCTACGCGGTCGGTGCTCGCGACCTTCATGCGGCGACGCGCAGCTTTCTGCACGAACCCGGCCAGCACACGCCGTTCGTCATCGGGGTCGCCGGTTCTGTCGCGGTCGGCAAGTCGACGATCGCACGCTTGCTTCGCGAACTCCTCTCCCGATGGGAAGACACCCCGCGGGTGGAGCGCGTCACCACCGACGGCTTCCTGCTGCCGACGGCTGAACTCGCACGACGGGGCATCCTGCACCGAAAGGGTTTCCCCGAGTCATACGATCGCCGCGCGCTCTTGCGGTTCGTCGCCCGGGTGAAGGCCGGCGCCGACGAAGTGCGCGCCCCCGTCTACAGTCACCTCACCTACGACCGCGTTCCCGGAGCCGAGATCATCGTTCGCCGGCCCGACATTCTCATCGTCGAGGGTCTCAATGTGCTGCAGCCACCGGGGCCAGGCGCGTCGCTGGCGGTGAGCGATCTCTTCGACTTCACGGTCTATGTGGATGCTCGCACGAGCGACATCGCCCAGTGGTACGAAGAGCGTTTCTTGGCTCTGCAGCGCGGCGCCTTCGCTGACCCGCGCAGCTACTTCCACCGCTACGCCGCGCTTGATCCGGATCAAGCGCGGGCCAAAGCGCGTGAGATCTGGCGCGAGATCAACGAGCCCAACTTGCTCGAGAACATTGTGCCGACGCGCGCTCGGGCGTCACTCGTCTTGCGCAAGGCGAGCGACCACACGGTCGAGACGGTGCTGCTCAGGAAGATCTGAGCTGGTCGCGAACGTCACGCGCCTGCGCGACCGAGGGGTTAGACCGCGAGCTGCTCGCGCACGACCGCAGCGAGGCGCTCCGCGACAGCCTCGGCGGTCGTCTGATCGGCGGCCTCGACCATGACGCGCACCATCGGCTCGGTGCCGCTTGCCCGCAGCAGAACGCGACCGCTGTCGCCCAGCGCTGCCTCTTCGACGGCAACCGCGTCGGCGACGACCGCGTGACCCTCGAGTGCCGAGCGGTCGACACCGCGAACGTTGATGAGCACCTGAGGAAAAACGGTCATGACGGCCGCAAGCTCAGCGACCGACTTCTTCGTGCGCGCCATCTCAGCCGCGATCTGCAGGCCCGTCAGAATGCCGTCGCCCGTCGTCGCGTGCTCGCTGAAGATGATGTGGCCTGACTGCTCGCCGCCGAGGCTCAGGCCACGTTCGGCCAGGGCCTCAAGCACGTAACGGTCGCCGACCTTGGTCTCGATCATGCGAATGCCGTGCTGCTGCATGGCGCGCTTCAGACCGAGATTGCTCATGACGGTCGCGACGAGGGTGTCCTCGACAAGCTCGCCGCGTGACTTCATCGACACGGCCAAGATCGCCATGATCTGGTCACCGTCGATGACGTTGCCGTGAGCATCCACCGCCAAGCATCGGTCGGCATCGCCATCGTGGGCGATGCCGAGATCGGCACCGTGTTCGACAACGGCAGCCCGCAGGGGGTCAAGGTAGGTCGAGCCGACACCGTCGTTGATGTTGAGCCCGTCGGGGTCGCTGCCGATCACCGTGACGCGCGCACCGGCGTCGGCAAAGACCTGGGGCGAGATGCCCGCCGCGGCACCGTGTGCGCAGTCGATCACGACGTGCAGCCCCGCAAGAGACACATCGAGCGTGCCGAGCAGGTGCAGCACATAGCGATCTTCGGCGTCGGCAAAGCGTCGAATGCGGCCGACGCCCGCGCCGGTCGGCGCGAGCTTGTCGCCCGACATCGCTTCTTCAATGCGGTCTTCGACGGCATCGGGCAACTTGGTGCCGCCGAACGAGAAGAACTTGATGCCGTTGTCGGGGGCCGGGTTGTGCGAAGCCGAGATCATGACGCCGAAGTCAGCGTTGATGTCACTCACGAGAAACGCGGCCGCCGGCGTCGGAATGACGCCAGCGTCGAGCACATCGATTCCGGAGCTCGCGAGACCCGCCGAAACGGCCGCCGTCAGAAACTGGCCCGAGACCCGAGGGTCGCGCGCCACAACGGCAGTCGGGCGCTTACCGGCGGCCCGCAGTTCTTCTGCGTGCCGACCGGAGGTGAGCACGCGCGCGGCGGCCTGGGAAAGCCCGAGAGCGAGGTCAGCGGTGAGATCACCGTTGGCCAGCCCTCGAACTCCGTCGGTGCCGAAAAGGCGACCCATGCGTTCGACCCGAACCTAAGTCGACTAGCGCTTCGAGTACTGAGGAGCCTTGCGCGCCTTCTTGAGACCGGCCTTCTTGCGCTCGATGACGCGAGCGTCGCGGGTCAAGAAGCCCGCCTTCTTGAGAGTCGGGCGGTTGTTCTCGCGGTCGATCTCGTTGAGCGCACGGGCAATGGCAAGACGCAAGGCGCCCGCCTGGCCCGAGGGGCCTCCGCCGGTGATGCGGGCGACGACGTCGTACGCACCGCCGAGCTGCAGCACCGTGAAGGGGTCGTTGATGAGCTGCTGGTGCAGCTTGTTCGGGAAGTACTGCTCAAGCGTGCGGCCGTTCACCGAGTAGGTGCCGGCGCCCGGGTTGATGCGCACGCGGGCGATGGCCTGCTTGCGACGACCGACGGCTTGGCCGCCGACCGAGAGAATGGCGCGGGGTGCCGCGGTAGCAACCGGCGCAGCCGACTCGGTCGTGTACGACTCGGGAGCCGCCTCGTCGAGGTCGTCGGGAGTGTTGGTGTCGTCGGGGTTCGTAACGTCTGCCACGATGCGTGTCCTTTAGCGTCTGCGCGGTCGCTACTGAGCGACCTGGTCGAGGGTGTAGGTCGTGGGCTGCTGCGCAGCGTGCGGGTGCTCGGCACCCGCGTAGACCTTGAGCTTCTTGATCTGGGCACGGCCCAGCGAGTTCTTCGGCAGCATGCCGCGAATGGCCTTCTCGACCGCGCGCTCGGGGTTCTTCTCGAGCAGCTCGCTGTAGGAGGTCGCCGTGAGGCCGCCCGGGTAGCCCGAGTGGCGGTACGCCTTCTTCTGCGCGAGCTTCGAGCCCGTGAGGGCCACCTTGTCGGCGTTGATGATGATGACGAAGTCGCCCATGTCCATGTGCTGGGCAAAGGTCGGCTTGTGCTTGCCGCGCAAGAGAACGGCGGCGTGGCTGGCGAGGCGGCCCAGGACGACATCGGTTGCGTCGATGACGACCCAGTTGCGCTGAACGTCAGCGGGAGTGGGGCTGAAAGTGCGCGTCACAGTGAGGACTTTCGTGTCGAGTAGTTCGTGAATCCCGCTCCGGGAGGAGTTCGATCGCATTCGTGCGTCGAACGCCATGGTGGAGGGCTCAACCGGATGCCCGTCGGCGACGGACACCAAGGGTCGACACTACTGCACCGACGTCAGTCGGTCAATCTGAGGGGTCGGCCGACCGGCCCAGCGGTTCCCGCCGCGCGCGCGTGAGAGCAGCCCGTTCGGCCAGAGCCTCATCGGGCGGGTACCCCACTTCAGCGAGCGTCAGCCCGTGTGCCGGCACGACGGCGAAGACACTCTGCCGACGAGCCTCGTCTCGAACGGCGTGCAACTGCTCGAGCGAAAGGTCTCCACGACCCACGGCGACGGCAGCCCCCACCAGGGCTCGCACCATCGAGTGGCAGAACGCGTCAGCGCGAACGTAGGCGACGAGAACGCCGTCCGTCTCGCGGCTCCACCGATAGTCGAGCAGCGTGCGAATCGTCGTGGCTCCCTCTCGCGGCCGGCAGAACGCCGCGAAGTCGTGCAGCCCCGCGAGGCTCTGGCTCGCGGCATCCATCGCCGCAAGGTCGAGGTCGGCCGCGTGCCACAGCGTGTGTCCGCGACGACGCGGGTCTTTCGTGGCTGACGCGTCGGCGATGCGGTACTCGTAGCGCCGCCAGACCGCCGAGAAACGCGCGTCGAATCCCTCGGGAGCCTGCGTGACCCGGGTGACGACGACATCACCCCCGCGCGTGCTGATGAGCCCGTTGAGCCGCTTCGTCACCGAGTGCTCTGCAGAACCCGAGCGTCGTGAGCTCGACAGTGCCTTCCACTGGTCACCGGTCAGGTCGATGTGCGCGACCTGCCCCACGGCGTGCACGCCCGCATCGGTGCGGCCCGCGACCACCAACCGAACCTCGTGGTCGGGGTGTCGCACGAGCGTCGCGATTGCCTCTTCGAGTTCGCCTTGCACGGTGCGCAGCGTCGGCTGCCGGCCCCAGCCCGAGAACCCGGCACCGTCATAGGCGATGTCGAGTCGCAGGCGCGCTGTTTCCACGACCGATAATCCTAGAGCGGCGTTTTCCCTACGACCCGCGAAGGCGAGAGACTGAGCCCACTATGTCTGCCATCAGCACAAGCCCCGCGCTGGGCTCTCGCCTGCGCGGCCTCGATGGGTTGCGCGCCATCGCGATCACGCTCGTGCTGGCGTATCACTTGTTTCCGGGCCTGGCCTCGGGGGGCTTCATCGGCGTCGACATCTTCTTCGTCGTCAGCGGGTACCTCATCACGGCGCTCCTCGTCGCCGAATTCCGCAGCGATGGTCGGGTTCAATTGGGCCGGTTCTGGGCGCGTCGTGCGCGTCGACTGCTGCCCGCGCTCATCGTTGTCGTCGGTCTCTCAACGACAATCGCTGCGATCATCGGCGGAGACGTGCTCGTCGGAATCGGTTGGCAACTCGCCGGAGCCCTGACGTTCAGCAGCAACTGGTGGTCGATCGCCAACGGAGCGAGCTACCTCGACCAGACGAGCCCCGAGTTGTTCCGGCACTTCTGGTCGCTTGCGGTCGAAGAGCAGTTCTACCTGCTGTGGCCGCTCGCCGTGATTGCGCTCATGCTGTTGCCGCTGCGGTTCCTGCGCATCGCGATTCCCGTTGCGCTCGCCGTCGCGTCGGCGGTCGCGATGGCGCTGCTCGCCGGTGACCCCGCCGTCGACCCGGCTGCCGCCTCTGTGGTCTACCTGTCGACCCTCACGCACGGATTCGGACTCCTGCTCGGTGCCTCGCTCGCGCTCGCGAAAGAGCCGCTCGCGAACCGCGTTGACGTCTCACGAGTACCGGCCTGGCTCGCTGATGTCGCTGCCGCTCTTGCCGGAGCGGGCCTGATCGCGCTGGCAGCAACGCTCTCGATCGATTCGGTTGTGACGTATCGCGGCGGCCTCGTGGCCGCGGTGCTGCTCACAGCTGTCATCATCGTGTGCGCAGCGCACCCCCGCGGGTCGACGGCGGCGATTCTGGATGCTCCGCTCGCCCAATGGCTCGGTGAGCGGTCGTACGGTCTCTACTTGTGGCACTGGCCCGTACTGATTCTGCTCGGAGCCGCACTGCCCCTCATCGATCGTGGGGGAAGCGAGGCCTGGCTGCTGGGCCTCGCGGCTCTTGTGATCTCGATCGCCCTCGCTGCCCTGAGCTACCGCTTTCTCGAGCAGCCGATTCGGCAACGACGCGTCGGGGCCGTCGTTCGCTCGTGGCCGACCGCCCGCCGTGTCACGCTCGTCGTCGGCAGCGTTGCCGCCACCGCCGGTCTCGTTGCGGGCACCGTCGTCGCGGTGGTGCGCGCGCCCGCTCAGTCGGAGGCCGCCGCCTTCATCGCCGCGGGGCAAGCCGCTCTTGACGCTGCCGCCGACCAGCCGCTGCGCGTCCCCCTTCCCGAACGCGGCCCCGACGAGCCGTCGGCGGCGAAGCTGCCGACCGGTGACCAGCTGATCGCCATCGGCGACTCGGTCATGCTCGCCGCTGCGCCGCAGCTTCAGGAACGCTGGCCGGGCATCGCGGTCGACGCTGTGGTGTCACGACAGATGCGCCAAGCGCCAGAGATTCTCAGAGCTCTCGCAAGCCGCGACGCGCTCAGGCCGTTTGTGATTCTGCACCTCGGCACGAACGGCTCCATCGACCCCTCGACGCTTCACGAGGTGCGCGCCATCATCGGCCCCGATCGCAAACTGATTCTGGTGAGCGCGCAGGCCCCGCGCGATTGGATTCCCGGCGTCAACCGACACCTGTTCGCCTTCGCCGACGACTATCGCGAAGTCGTCATCGCCGATTGGCGCCGGGCGATCACACCCCGACTCGACCTACTTGCTCGCGACCAGGTGCACCCCGGGTCGGCTGGCGGGCGCGTCTACACGCAGGCCGTCGAGACGGCCCTGCTCTACTTGGTCTCGCTACCCGAGCTCGTGAACTACGACGAGAACCCCGAGCTTCTGCGCCCCCGCTGACCGGTCGGGATCAGTACACGACCCGATACGCGACTTCGCGCGCCGTGGGGCCGAACCCGAGCCGTGTATAGACCCCGAGTGCGCCCGTGGGGTTCTCGGTGTCGACATCGAGCACCGCGCACTCAAGACCAGCGTCGCGATACGCGTTGAGCACCTCGGCGAGCAGCGCGCTCGCCAAGCCCCGACCCCGCCACTCGCGCACCGTGCCGACGAGCCCGATGTAGGCACTGCGCGCGCCCTGGCGCTCCCAGTCGTCTTCGTTGATCTCGGTGATGACGAACCCGACGACCTCACCGTCGACGAGGGCAACACGACACAGCTCAGGTCGAAAGCTCGGAAGGCTCTGCACCGACTCCCACTGCTCGCGCTGCACCGGCTGGCTGCCCCAGTGATCGGCGAAGGCCGCGTTCTTGGCGTGCCGCACGGCCTCGCTGAGTGCGGCCGAGAATGGAACCGAGACGACCCCAGACGGCAACGCGGGCGACGCCGCCGCTTCGGCAAGGTCACACTCGAGAGTGGTGAAGTAGCGACTCGGCTCAAACCCGGCGCGCACCAAGAGCGCACCGTGCTCGGGGGCAGCGTCGGCGGCGGCCGACATCACCCACCCGGGCATGCGCTCGGGCGAGTCGGCGAGCAGGGCGCGAGCACGATCGTGCTGCCATGGCAGCAGTCGACGGCCGAGGCCGCGCCCGCGGTGGTCGGGGTCGACTCCGCCCTGGAGAAAAACGCGAACGAACGTCTCGGGGTCGGGCGCCATGACCACGAGGCCCCAGGCCACCGCCGTCCCGGTGCCGTCGAAGGCGATGAGACCATCGCGGCTCGGGTCGACCCACGAATGCTCAAGCTCTTCGCGAACTTCTTCGACCGACTCGCTCCACGTCGGGTGATCTCGGCGACTCACCCGTTCCAGTAGTTCGGTGACGAGCTCGGCGTCGTCGAGCGTCAGGGGCCTCCACTGGATGCCCTCCGGCCCCTCGGGAAGTCGAATCTCTGACGGCGCGTGCACGCGGTCGCGCAGGGGTCGTTGTTCATCGGTCACGGCGAAAAGAGTACGGCCCCCGCTCTCCTCGAGCGGGGGCCGTGACGCAATTGTGACGGGCAGTGACTACTTGGTCTCAGCCTCGTCCGCAGCGGCCTCGTCGGCGGGTGCCTCGTCAGCAGCAGCCTCCTCAGCCGGAGCCTCCTCAGCAGCGGGTGCCTCGTCAGCGGCGACCTCCTCAGCCGGAGCCTCGGCGGCCTCGACCTCGGGGGCGTCCTCGACGACCTCGGCACCAGCATCCGCCTCGACGGGAGCCTCGTCGACGACGGGCTTCTCGGCGGGGGCAGACGCAGCGGCAGCAGCAGCCGTCTTCTTGGCGCTCTTCGGCTTGGGGTTCACGGGCTCGAGAACGAGCTCGATCACGGCCATGGGAGCGTTGTCGCCCTTGCGGTAGCCGACCTTGGTGATGCGGGTGTAGCCGCCCTCACGCTCGGCCATGAGGGGCGCGATCTCGGTGAAGAGCTCGTGCACGGCGCTCTTGTCGCGAATGATCGTCATGACGCGACGACGCGCGTGCAGGTCTCCACGCTTGGCGAACGTGACGAGCCGCTCGGCGAGCGGACGAAGGCGCTTGGCCTTGGTCTCGGTCGTCGTGATGCGCTTGTGCGTGAAGAGCGCCGTCGCCAGGTTGGCGAGAAGAAGACGCTCGTGGGCCGGGCCACCGCCGAGGCGGGGTCCCTTGGTGGGCTGAGGCATGGTGTGTGTTCTTTCGTATCAGAGACGGGAAGGGGGCGAGACGCGTGAGCGCCTAGCTCTCCTCGTCGTCGTAGCCGCCGTAGAAGTGAGCGCCATCGAACCCGGGAACCGCGTCCTTGAGAGACAGGCCCATTTCGACGAGCTTGTCCTTGACCTCGTCGACCGACTTCTGGCCGAAGTTGCGGATGTTCATCAACTGCGTTTCCGACAGAGCAACGAGCTCGCTCACGGTGTTGATGCCTTCGCGCTTGAGGCAGTTGTAGCTGCGCACCGAAAGGTCGAGGTCTTCGATCGGCATCGACAGTTCGGTCGACAGAACAGCGTCGACCGGCGCCGGGCCGATCTCGATTCCCTCAGCCTGGGTGTTGAGCTCGCGCGCGAGACCGAACAGCTCGACCAAGGTGCGACCCGCCGAGGCGATCGCGTCGCGAGGCGTGATCGCCGGCTTCGACTCGACGTCAACGACGAGACGGTCGAAGTCGGTGCGCTCACCGGCACGCGTTGCTTCAACGCGGTAGGTGACCTTGAGCACGGGCGAGTAGATCGAGTCGATCGGAATCTGACCGGCTTCGCTGAACTCGCTGCGGTTCTGCGTCGCGCTGACGTAGCCGCGGCCTCGCTCGATCGTGAGCTCAAGCTCGAACTTGGCGGAGTCGTTGAGGGTCGCGATCACGAGCTCGGGGTTGTGGATCTCGACCCCGGCCGGTGCCGAAATGTCAGCAGCCGTGACCTCGCCAGCACCCTGCTTGCGCAGGTACGCCGTAATGGGCTCGTCGTGCTCGCTCGAGACAACGAGGTTCTTGATGTTCAGGATGATCTCCGTGACGTCTTCCTTCACGCCCGTGATCGTGCTGAACTCGTGGAGGACGCCGTCAATACGGATGCTCGTTACCGCTGCGCCGGGAATCGACGAGAGCAGGGTACGACGAAGCGAGTTGCCCAGGGTGTAGCCGAAGCCGGGCTCGAGCGGCTCGATGATGAAGCGCGACCGAAACTCGGAGACGCTCTCTTCGGTCAAAGTGGGACGTTGTGCGATGAGCACTGTTGATTCCTTTCGGCAAAGTGTCCGCCATATGACACTTGTGGCGCGACGAGTGGCTGGCTCGTCGAGTGTGTTGAGTTATTGAGCACGGTGGAGCGGGAAGCAATGCGTCGCATCGCCGCGACCCCAGTGCCGACCCGAACTGAGCTCGGGTCGGGCTACTGAGGTCGAGAAACTACACCCGGCGACGCTTGGGCGGCCGGCAGCCGTTGTGCGCCTGGGGCGTCACGTCGCTGATCGAGCCGACCTCGAGGCCAGCGGCCTGGAGCGAACGAATCGCCGTCTCGCGACCCGAACCGGGGCCCTTGACGAATACGTCGACCTTCTTCATGCCGTGCTCTTGCGCCTGACGCGCAGCCGACTCGGCGGCGAGCTGTGCGGCGAAGGGCGTCGACTTGCGCGAGCCCTTGAAGCCCACCTGGCCCGACGATGCCCAGCTGATGACGGCGCCGCTCGGGTCGGTGATCGACACGATCGTGTTGTTGAACGTTGACTTGATGTGAGCCTGGCCGACGGCGATGCTCTTCTTCTCTTTGCGGCGGGGCTTGCGCGCGGCCGTCTTGGGTGCTGCCATGGTCTTCTCCTAAACCTTGCGAGTGCGCGGGTCGCGGCGGGGCCGGACTAGCGCGCCTTCTTCTTGCCGGCGACGGTGCGCTTCGGGCCCTTGCGGGTGCGCGCGTTGGTCTTGGTGCGCTGACCGCGAACGGGCAGGCCACGACGGTGACGGATACCTTCGTACGAACCGATCTCGACCTTGCGGCGGATGTCGGCGGCAACCTCACGGCGCAGGTCACCCTCAACCTTGTAGGTGCCCTCGATGTGGTCGCGGAGCGAGACAAGCTGGTCGTCGGTCAGGTCCTTGACCCGAACGTTCGGGTCGATGCCTGTTGCGGCAAGAGTCTGCAGCGAACGCGTGCGACCGACTCCATAGATGTAGGTGAGTGCGACCTCGACGCGCTTATCGCGCGGAATGTCGACTCCGGCTAGACGGGCCATGATGGCTCCTTCAGGTGAGTGAGAGGTGTGGAGCAGTTCCGGTGCCAAGGCCTCTCGCCCTGGGTGTCCTCCGCTGACGCGGGATCTGGAACTGCCGAGTGTTCGTATTCAGTTGTGAGTAAAGCGGGGCGACTTAGCCTTGGCGTTGCTTGTGCCGAGGGTTCTCGCAAATGACCATCACGTTGCCGTGACGGCGAATCACCTTGCACTTGTCGCAAATGGGCTTGACGCTGGGGTTGACCTTCATGGGTGTGCTTTCTCTCGCTGGCCTCGTGCGCCGGGTGGATCCCCGGGCCGTTCCTTGTGCGGCCGAGCCTTACTTGTAGCGGTAAACGATGCGGCCGCGGGTCAGGTCATAGGGGCTCAGCTCAACGATCACGCGGTCTTCAGGAAGAATGCGGATGTAGTGCTGGCGCATCTTGCCCGAGATGTGGGCGAGAACCTTGTGGCCGTTGGTCAGCTCGACGCGAAACATCGCGTTGGGCAGCGCTTCGACCACCGAGCCTTCAATCTCGATGACACCGTCTTTTTTGGCCATTGCCTCTTCGTCGCTATAAGTGTGGTTCGTACCGGTCGTGCGGATGACTCGGCGCCCCAGCCGACCGCCCCGTCTGCACGTCGGAGCGGCGATGACACGCCGACGGCGTGCTGAAAGCACCAAAGGTCGAGCTTAGGTGATAGTGCACCCCGACGGCAAGTCGAGGTCCGAGGCGCTGGCCTCAGCCCTGTCAATCAGGCGATGAACGAAATGCCGCGTGCCGCGAGCTGGCTCTCGATGCGGTCCGTCACCTCGGCGACCTCTCCAATGCCATCAACTTTGGCGAGCACACCGCGAGCCGCGTAGATGTCGATGAGCGGGGCCGTCTGCTCGGCGTACACCTCGAGGCGATGACGAACAACGGCCTCATCGTCGTCGGCGCGTCCTTGGTCGAGGGCACGCTTCTTCAGGCGTTCGACGACGATGTCGGGCTCGGCAACGAGTTCAACCACAACATCCATTGAGGCATGGTGCTCGGCGAGGTACTCGTCGAGCGCGCGCACCTGATCGATCGTTCGCGGGTAGCCGTCGAGCAAGAACCCGTCGGCGGCGTCGGGCTGCGAGAGCCGATCGCGGACGAGGTCGTTCGTCAGGCTGTCGGGAACATTGTCGCCCTCTGCCATGAACGCTTTGGCCTTCAGACCCAGCTCGGTTTCGTTGCGCAGGTGCTCTCGGAAGATGTCTCCCGTCGAGATGGCCGGCACTCCCAGCGCCTGTGACAGGCGCTGCGCCTGCGTACCCTTGCCCGCGCCGGGCGGGCCGATGAGCAGCAGACGGGCACTCATCGCAGCAAGCCCTCGTAGTGACGCTGCTGCAGCTGCGCGTCGATCTGCTTGACCGTCTCAAGACCCACACCGACGATGATGAGGATGCTCGCACCACCGAACGGGAAGTTCTGGTTCGCGCCGACCGCAGCGAAGGCGATGAGCGGAATCAGAGCGATCAACCCCAAGTAGAGCGAGCCGGGCAAGGTAACACGCGTGAGCACGTAGTCGAGGTACTCAGCCGTCGGGCGACCCGCGCGAATACCCGGAATGAAGCCGCCGTACTTCTTCATGTTGTCGGCAACCTCTTCAGGGTTGAAGGTGATCGCGACGTAGAAGTACGTGAATCCGACGATGAGCAAGAAGTACACGATCATGTAGATCGGGTTATCGCCCGAGACCAGGTTGTTCTGAATCCAGACGACCCACTCAGGCGCAGTCTCGCCCGCGGCTGGCTGGTTGAACTGCGCGATGAGCGCCGGCAAGTAGAGCAGCGACGAGGCGAAGATGACGGGCACGACGCCGGCCATGTTGACCTTGATCGGAATGTAGGTGTTGTTTCCGCCGTAGGTGCGGCGGCCCACCATGCGCTTCGCGTACTGCACGGGAATTCGGCGCTGCGACTGTTCGACGAACACCACGGCCGTCATGACGAGCAGGCCGAGAGCCAACACGAGCAGGAAGATCTCGAAGCCCTGCGAGATCGCGATGGCCCACAGCGCCGACGGGAAGGTCGCCGCGATCGAAACGAAGATCAGCAGGGACATGCCGTTGCCGATGCCGCGCTCGGTGACGAGCTCACCGAACCACATGATGAGCGAGGTGCCGGCCGTCATCGTGATGACCATGAGCAGAATCGCGTACCACGAGTCATTCGTGATGAGGTCGCTGCACGCGGGAATACCGCCATTGGTCGGGAACAGCGCGCCGGCGCGAGCAACGGTGATGAGCGTCGTCGACTGCAGAACGGCAAGCGCGATCGTCATGTAGCGCGTGTACTGGGTCAGCTTGGCCTGACCCGCCTGGCCTTCCTTGTGCAGCGTGTCGAAGTGCGGAATCACGACGCGCAACAGCTGCGTAATGATCGAGGCCGTGATGTACGGCATGATGCCGAGCGCGAAGATCGACAGCTGCAGCAGAGCGCCGCCGCTGAAGAGGTTGACGAGCTGGTAAAGCCCGGTCGCGCCCTGGTTACCCGCGAGGCAGATCTGCACGTTCTGGAAGTCAACGAACGGCGCGGGAATGAAGGAACCCAGACGGAAGAGGGCAACGATCCCGAGGGTGAAGCCAATCTTGCGGCGCAGGTCGGGCGTGCGGAAGATCCGCCCGATAGCTCTGAACACGAGACCTCCCGTAGAAAAACCATGAGCATCCTCCCGCCCGGCGGCGAAGGGATGCTGTGGCCCGAGTGGGCCGTGATCCGAAGTGTGGGTGGCCCCGAAGGGCCACCCATCACTTACTGGATCGAACCGCCAGCAGCGACGATCTTCTGCTCAGCTGAGCGCGAGACCTTGTCGACGGTCACATTGAGCTTAACCGCAATGTCGCCATCTCCAAGAACCTTGACCTTTTCGTTCTTGCGCACAGCGCCCTTGGCCACGAGGTCACTGATCGTGACATCGCCACCCTTCGGGTACAGCGCAGCAAGCGCGGCGAGGTTGACGACCTGGTACTCGACCCGGAAGGGGTTGGTGAAGCCGCGCAGCTTGGGCGCACGCATCACCGAGTTGAGGTTGCCGCCTTCGAAGCCGGGCTTGACCTGGTAGCGGGCCTTGGTTCCCTTGGTTCCGCGACCGGCAGTCTTGCCCTTCGAGCCCTCACCACGACCAACGCGAGTGCGCTCTTTCTTCGAACCCGCTGCCGGGCGAAGGTGGTGCACCTTGAGCACCTGCGGGCGCGCGACGTCAGCCGAAGCGGCCTTCTTCGCGGGAGCCGACTTGGCTGCGGGAGCCTTCGTGGCGGCAGCCTTGGCCGGAGCCTTCTCGGCGGCAGCCTTCGCGGGCGCCTTGTCAGCAGCAGCCTTCGCCGGAGCCTTCGCAGCCGCCGTCTTGGCGGGAGCCTTGTCGGCAGCGGCCTTTGCCGGCGCCTTCTCGGCAGCTGCCTTGGCCGGAGCCTTGCCAGCAGCAGCCTTCGCGGCAGGGGCCTTCTTCTCAGCCGCAGGCTTGGCAGCCGCGGGCTTCTTTGCCGGCGCCTTGTCGGCGGCGGGCTTGTTGTCTTCAGCCATTAGTCAATCTCCTCGACAGTCACCAGGTGAGCGACCGCGCGTACGTAGCCGCGATTGGCCGGAGTGTCTTCACGCACGACGACATCGCCGATGCGCTTGAGACCCAGGCTCCGCAGCGTGTCGCGCTGGTTCTGCTTCTCGCTGATGACCGACTTGATCTGGGTCACCTTCAACTGCGCAGCCATCACGCACCACCCTTTCCGGCGGCGGCCTCGGCAGCGAGTGCCTCGGCGCGCACGAGACGCGCCGGGGCGACGTCTTCGAACTCGAGTCCGCGACGAGCGGCAACGGCGCGCGGCTCTTCGAGCTGCTGCAGTGCTGCCACGGTGGCGTGGACGATGTTGATGGTGTTCGACGAACCGAGCGACTTGCTCAGCACGTCGTGGATTCCCGCGCACTCAAGCACGGCGCGAACCGGACCACCGGCGATAACACCGGTACCGGCGGCAGCGGGGCGCAGCAACACGACACCGGCGGCAGCCTCACCCTGCACAGGGTGCGGGATCGTCTGGGCGACGCGAGGCACGCGGAAGAAGTTCTTCTTCGCCTCTTCGACACCCTTCGAGATAGCCGTCGGAACCTCACGGGCCTTGCCGTAGCCAACGCCGACCATGCCGTTGCCGTCTCCGACAACCACGAGGGCGGTGAAGCTGAAGCGACGACCACCCTTGACGACCTTCGACACACGGTTGATGGTGACGACGCGCTCGAGGAACTGGCTCTTCTCCGTCTCGCGCTGGCCACGGTCGCGGTTGGGGCTGCGCTCGCGGCCGCCACGACGAGCCTCGCGGGGCTCGGTGCTCGGCTCGGACGACGCTGCCGTCTCCACGGGGGCTTCTGCCGCCACGGGCTGCTCCTTCTCGATCTCACTCACAGGTTGAGTCCGCCCTCTCGCGCTCCATCGGCGATCGCGGCAACGCGACCGGCGTACCGGTTGCCGCCGCGGTCGAAGACCACGTCGCCAACTCCAGCCTTCTTCGCACGCTCAGCGAGCAGCTCGCCCACCTTGCGCGCCTTGGCGGTCTTGTCTCCGTCGAACGTGCGCAGGTCGCCTTCCATGGTCGACGCGCTCGCCAGGGTGTGACCCTTGGTGTCATCGACGATCTGGACGAAGACGTGACGCGCCGAGCGCGTAACGACCAAGCGCGGACGCTCGCTCGTGCCCGTGATGCGCTTGCGCAGACGGGCGTGACGGCGGCCCTTGGCGGCCGTCTTGCTCTTACCTCTGGTTCCGAGAGCCATGGTCACTTACCACTCTTTCCGGCCTTGCGGCGCACGATCTCGCCGGCGTACCGCACACCCTTGCCCTTGTAGGGCTCGGGCTTGCGAATCTTGCGAATGTTGGCCGCGACCTCACCGACGGCCTGCTTGTCGATGCCGCTCACGGTCAGCTTGTTGTTGCCTTCGACCGTGAAGGTGATGCCCGCGGGCGGGTTCACCGTGACGGGGTGCGAGAAACCGAGCGCGAACTCGACGCCATCACCCTTGGCCTGCACACGGTAACCGGTGCCGACGACCTCGAGGCCCTTGGAGTAGCCCTGGGTCACCCCGATGATCTGGTTGGCGATGAGCGTGCGGGTGAGGCCGTGCAGCGAGCGCGAGTTGCGCTCGTCGTCGGGCCGGGTCACCACGACCTGGTTGTCTTCAATGGCGACCTCGATGGGGCTCGCGACGTTGAGCGCGAGCTCGCCCTTCGGGCCTTTGACCGTGACGGCCTGGCCGTCGATCTTCACCTCGACACCACCGGGGATGTCGATAGGCATGCGTCCGATACGTGACATGGCGGGTTACCACACGTAGGCGAGGACTTCCCCACCCACGCCTTTCTTCATCGCCTCGCGATCGGTCAGCAGACCGGAGGAAGTCGACAGGATGGCCACGCCGAGGCCGCCGAGAACCGTGGGGATCTCGGTCGACTTTGCGTAGACACGCAAGCCCGGCTTCGACACGCGCTTGATGCCGGCGATCGACCGCTCGCGGTTCGGGCCGTACTTCAGCGACAGCGTGAGGGTCGAGCCGACGCGGGCGTCAGCGACAGCCCACTCGGCGATGTAACCCTCGCGCTTGAGAATTTCAGCGATGTGCGTCTTCAGCTTGGAGCTGGGAAGCGACACCGTCTCGTGGTACGCCGAGTTGGCGTTCCGCAGTCTGGTCAGCATGTCTGCGACCGGATCTGTCATCGTCATGATGCGTTATTCCTGTTCTCGTCCGGTTTCGACTCCCGGTACACCGGGGCCGACCTCGACGATCGTGGCCCGAAGGGGCCGGGTGGATGCTACTGAGCAGTCTCTGACGACCGGAAGGGGAAACCGAGCGCGCGCAGCAGAGCGCGACCCTCGTCATCCGTCTTCGCCGTCGTCACGACAGTGATGTCGAAGCCGCGAACGCGGTCGATCTTGTCCTGGTCGATCTCGTGGAACACGCTCTGTTCCTGAAGACCGAAGGTGTAGTTGCCGTTGCCGTCGAACTGGGTTGCGCTCAGGCCACGGAAGTCACGAATACGCGGAAGCGCGAGCGTGATCAGGCGGTCCATGAACTCCCACGCGCGGTCGCCCCGCAGGGTGACGTGCGCGCCGATCGGCATGCCTTCGCGCAGCTTGAACTGTGCGATCGACTTGCGCGCCTTCGTGACCTGAGGCTTCTGCCCCGTGATGGCCGTGAGGTCTTTGATCGCACCGTCGATGACCTTCGAGTCACGAGCAGCCTCGCCGACACCGGTGTTCACAACGATCTTCACAAGACCGGGAACCTGGTGGGGGTTGGTGTACCCGAACTGCTCCGTCAGAGCGGCGTGGATCTCATTGCGGTACTTCTGCTTGAGGCGCGGCTGGACCGTGTGTGCCACGGCAGCGCCAGCCGGCGCGGCAGTTTCAGTAGACATCAGAACTTCTCACCTGACTTCTTGGCGTACCGCACGCGCACGGTCTTCTTGACGCCGTTCTTTTCGACGGTTTCCTCACGGAACCCGACGCGCGTGGGCTTCTTGGTCTTGGGGTCGACGAGGGCCACGTTCGAGATGTGGATCGGGGCTTCTTGAGTCTCGATGCCACCCGTCTTCGTGCCGCGCTGCGTCTGACCGACGCGCACGTGCTTGGTGACGTAGTTGACACCTTCAACGATGACGCGGTTCTTCTCCGCGATGACCTCGATGACGCGACCCTGCTTGCCGCGGTCTCCGCCGCGTTCTTCGGTCGCACCCGTGATCACCTGGACGAGGTCGCCCTTTTTGATGTTTGCCATGGGTTACAGCACCTCCGGTGCGAGCGAGACGATCTTCATGAACTTCTTGTCGCGAAGCTCACGGCCGACCGGCCCGAAAATGCGGGTACCACGAGGGTCGCCGTCAGCCTTGAGGATGACAGCGGCGTTCTCGTCGAACTTGATGTACGAACCGTCGGCACGACGCGTCTGCTTGACGGTGCGCACGATGACGGCCTTGACGACGTCGCCCTTTTTGACGTTGCCACCGGGGATCGCGTCCTTGACGGTCGCGACGATGACATCGCCGAGTCCGGCGTAACGACGGCCGGAACCGCCGAGAACGCGAATCGTCAAGAGCTCCTTGGCGCCGGTGTTGTCGGCGACCTTGACTCTGGATTCTTGCTGAAGCATTTCTTACTCCTAGTGGTCAAGCAGGCGCAGGCCTACTTGGCCTTCTCGAGAATCTCGACGAGGCGCCAGCGCTTCGTGGCGGACAGGGGACGGGTCTCGGAAATCAGGACGAGGTCGCCGATGCCGGCGGAGTTCTGCTCGTCGTGTGCCTTGACCTTCGAGGTACGGCGGATGACCTTGCCGTAGAGCGGGTGCTTCACGCGGTCTTCGACCTCAACGGTGATGGTCTTTTCCATCTTGTCGCTGGTCACGTAACCGCGACGCACCTTGCGGTACCCGCGGGCCGACTCGTCGCGAATGTCGCGCGACGCCGACTCGTGACCGGCAGCGGCCTTGTTCTCGGTCGTCGCCATCAGTTCTTCTCCTCGGTGGTTGTCGCGGGCTCAGCCTCAGCGGCTTCAGCCTCGGCCTCAGCGGGAGCATCCGCCTTCTTCTTGGCCGCCGTCTTCTTCGCGGGCTTCTCGGGAACCTCGACCGGGGCCGGGGTGGCCCGAATGCCGAGCTCGCGCTCGCGAATGATCGTGTAGATCCGCGCGATGTCGCGCTTCACCGCACGAAGGCGTCCGTGGCTCTCGAGCTGACCGGTGGCTGCCTGGAAGCGCAGGTTGAACAGCTCTTCCTTTGCCTTCTTCAGCTCATCGACGAGACGCTCGTCTTCATAGGTGTCGAGCTCGACAGGTGCCAGCTCTTTCGATCCGATCGCCATTACGCGTCGCCCTCCTCGCGCTTGATGATGCGTGCCTTGAGGGGCAGCTTGTGAATGGCACGGGTCATGGCCTCGCGAGCAAGCTGCTCGCTGACGCCGGCGACCTCGAAGAGGACGCGACCCGGCTTGACGTTGGCGACCCACCACTCGGGCGAACCCTTACCCGAACCCATGCGGGTTTCGGCAGGCTTCTTGGTCAGCGGACGGTCGGGGTAGATGTTGATCCACACCTTTCCGCCACGCTTGATGTGACGCGTCATCGCGATACGAGCGGACTCGATCTGGCGGTTCGTCACATAGGCGGGAGTGAGGGCCTGGATGCCGAACTCACCAAAGGTGACTTCGGTTCCACCGGTCGCGTGTCCACTCCGCTTGGGGTGGTGCTGCTTGCGGTACTTGACCTTGCGGGGAATCAGCATTGTCCTTAGCCTTCCGCTCCGGCCGCAACGGGAGCCGCGGCGGCGGCCGGACGGCCACCATCACGACGCGGAGCGCGGTCCGAGTCACGTCGCTCGGGGCGCGTCGACTTCTGAGAAGCCTGCTCGCGAGCGAGTTCTTTGTTGGTGATGTCGCCCTTGTAGATCCAGACCTTCACGCCGATGCGGCCGAAGGTGGTCTTGGCCTCGTAGAAGCCGTAGTCGATGTTCGCGCGCAGGGTGTGCAGGGGCACACGGCCTTCGCGGTAGAACTCCGACCGGCTCATCTCGGCGCCGCCGAGGCGACCCGAAACCTGGATACGAACACCCTTGACGGTCGTGGTGCGCTGGGCACCCTGCAGGCCCTTGCGCATCGCGCGGCGGAAAGCGACGCGGGCGCTGAGCTGCTCGGCGATGCCCTGGGCAACCAGCTGAGCCTCAGCCTCGGGGTTCTTGACCTCGAGGATGTTCAGCTGAATCTGCTTGGCGGTGAGCTTCTCGAGGTCGGCGCGGATGCGCTCGGCCTCGGCTCCACGGCGGCCGATGACGATTCCGGGACGCGCCGTGTGGATGTCGACGCGAACGCGGTCACGCGTGCGCTCGATCTCGATGCGGGCGACTCCGGCGCGGTCGAGGCTCTTGGTGAGCATCGACCGGATCTTGATGTCTTCGGCGACGTAGTCGGCGTAGCGCTGGCCGGCCTTCGTGCTGTCGGAGAACCACCGCGACACGTGGTCGGTCGTGATTCCGAGACGGAAACCGTACGGGTTGACTTTCTGGCCCATGACTACTTGCTCGCCTTCTTCTTGCCGGTGCTCGAGCCCGCAGCGACCAACTCGTCCGGCGTGGCAAGCACGACGGTGATGTGGCTGGTGCGCTTGTTGATGCGGAACGCGCGACCCTGCGCACGCGGCTGGAACCGCTTGAGGGTCGTTCCTTCGTCGACGAACGCGCGAGACACGTACAGGTCTTGCTCGTCGAGGAAGGTGTTCGCTGCGTCTGCCTTCACGCGTGCGTTGGCAATGGCCGCAGCAACGAGCTTGTAGACGGGCTCGCTCGCACCCTGGGGCGCGAACTTCAAAATGGCCAGGGCCTCGAGGGCCTGCTTGCCGCGGATCATGTCGATGACGCGACGAGCCTTCTGAGGCGTCACGCGGATGTGTCGCACGCGGGCGATCGACTCCACCATGTCTCTACTCCTCTTCACGCCGCCGGGTTACCGGCGACGACCCTTCTTGTCGTCCTTCTCGTGACCGCGGAAGGTGCGGGTGGGCGCAAACTCGCCGAGCTTGTGGCCGACCATCGTTTCGGTGACGAACACGGGAATGTGCTTGCGTCCGTCGTGAACCGCGATCGTGTGGCCGAGCATGGCGGGCACGATCATCGATCGGCGCGACCAGGTCTTGATGACGTTCTTGCTGTTGGCCTCGTTCTGGGCGAACACCTTACGAAGCAGGTGGTCGTCGACGAACGGACCCTTTTTGAGACTGCGAGGCATTGTTCTCGACTCCTACTAGCGCTTCTTGCCAACGTTGCGGCGACGGACGATGAGCTTGTCGCTCTCTTTCTTGCGACCGCGCGTGCGGCCTTCCGACTGACCCCAGGGGCTGACCGGGTGACGACCACCACTGGTCTTGCCCTCACCACCACCGTGCGGGTGGTCGATCGGGTTCATCGCGACACCACGAACCGTCGGGCGAACGCCCTTCCAGCGCATGCGGCCGGCCTTGCCCCAGTTGATGTTCGACTGCTCGGCGTTGCCGACCTCGCCGACGGTCGCGCGGCAGCGCGCGTCGACGTTGCGAATCTCACCCGAGGGCAGACGCAGCTGCGCGTAGGGGCCGTCTTTCGCGACGAGTCGCACCGACGTGCCCGCCGAGCGCGCCATCTTGGCACCGCCACCGGGACGGAGCTCGATGGCGTGGACAACGGTACCCACGGGGATGTTGCGCAGCGGCAGGTTGTTGCCGGGCTTGATGTCGGCCGAAGGGCCCGACTCGACGATGTCGCCCTGCGCGAGCTTGTTCGGCGCGAGGATGTAGCGCTTCGTGCCGTCAACAAAGTGCAGCAGCGCAATGCGCGCGGTGCGGTTGGGGTCGTACTCGATGTGAGCGACCTTGGCGTTGACGCCGTCTTTGTCGTTGCGACGGAAATCGATCATGCGGTACTGGCGCTTGTGGCCACCACCGATGTGACGCGTCGTGATGCGGCCGGAGTTGTTGCGACCACCCGTCTTGGGCAGCGGCTTCAGCAGCGACTTCTCGGGAGTCGAGCGCGTGATCTCGGCAAAGTCTGCGACCGAAGAACCGCGACGACCCGGCGTCGTGGGCTTGTACTTGCGAATAGCCATTGTCGTATTTCCTTCGTGCCTAGCCGACGGCCGTGAAGATGTCGATGGAGCCCGACTTCAAGGTCACGATGGCGCGCTTGGTGTCTTTGCGCTTGCCAGTGCCGAAGCGGGTGCGGCGGGTCTTGCCGGTGCGGTTGAGCGTGTTCACCGAGGCGACCTTGACGCCGAAGATCTTCTCGATAGCGAGCTTGATCTCGGTCTTGTTCGCCCGCGGGTCAACGACGAAGGTGTACTTGCCATCGTCGATGAGCGCGTAGCTCTTCTCGCTCACGACCGGCGCGATGATGATGTCGCGAGGGTCTTTGTTCTGAGCGGCAGCGTGGATGCTCATGCGCTGACCTCTTCCTTCTTGGTCTTCGAGTCGACGAACGAATCGAAAGCGGCCTTCGTGAACACGATGTCGTCGCTGACCAGCACGTCGTACGCGTTGAGCTGGTCAGGAGTGATGACGTGCAGGTTCTTCAGGTTGCGAACGCTCTTGAGGTTCACCTCGTCATCGCGCT